>JBFWQT010000267.1:0-9532 GCA_050249295.1 Planctomycetota bacterium | reverse complement strand
GGGAGTGGTTCCGGCAGGCGGCGCGCGTGTCGTTGGCCCTCGGGAGCCTCCGAAGGAGGCGGCTCTTGCGTTAGCCCCGGGTGACGCCGCGATGCGGCGAGAACCCGGGGTGGCACGGCAGGACCCTCGTCGCCGGAGCCTGCGAAGCAGGCGGCTCGCTGCGTTCTGAGCCGCCTGCTTCGCAGGCTCCGGAGGTGTTGTGTGGCGCCGCGATACCCCGGGTTTCGCCGCTTCGCGGCTTCACCCGGGGCTAACGCAAGAGCCGCCTGCTTCGCAGGCTCGGACTCGCCCTGCGCAATCATCGTGCGCTTCGTCGGTGTACCCCTCCGGGGACGTAACGAAACTCTAAAAACGCCGATTCTAATTTGACTTTCATAGAATGCGGAGTATTATGGATACTGGATTGCTCTCTTGCCGTTGGGCCTCAACATGGAAACCGCCGGGACGGTGAAATGGGCCGAATCTGCAAGAAGGAATAGACTCAAAATGTTTGCAGCAATGATCTTGCGTCGAATCGCGAGGCAACTTCACGAGGCCGCTGGAAGGCTTCTCGAGGCGTGTGCGAGGCTTCACGAGCCCCATACGAGGCTTCACCCCACTTTCACTGCCACTTCACGATTTGAGCCCCCATAAACACAGGCTTCCAGGGCGATGACCCCGCGCGGGCAACATCATCCTCACGGTGAATCGCTGTGGCGAGATGCGTAGCGAACTCAATCGGAGGGGGCGAAACGAACCCGATCGCCAGTGAGAGAGCGACGCGAACCCGATCGACGCGAAGCGAACCCAATCGAGGTGAAGCGAACCCAATCGAAGTGAAGCGAACCCAATCGAGGTGAAGCGAACCCAATCGAGGTGAAGCGACGCGAACCCATCGACGGCACGACGCGAAGCCAGTCTACGGCACGACGCGAAGCGAACTGTTGGGGCGAAGCGAAGCCAATCGACGGGGCGAAGCGAAGCCGATCGCCGGGTGCGAGATGCGAAACGAAGCCAATCGACGGGGCGAGGCGAAGCCGGTCGCCGGGTGCGAGATGCGAAACGAAGCCAATCGACGGGGCGAAGCGAAGCCGATCGCCGGGTGCGAGATGCGAAACGAAGCCAATCGACGGGGCGAAGCGAAGCCGATCGCCGGGTGCGAGATGTGAAACGAAGCCAATCGACGGGCGAAGCGAAGCCGATCGCCAGTGCGAGATGCGAAACGAAGCCGATCGACGGCTCCAAACGAACTCAATCGGCGGAGGCGGCGGAGGCGAAACGAACCCAATGCCCGGACGTCCCGGCAGCCCACCATGGTCCCACTCAACAAGGTGGGTGACTCCGCAGTCAAGTTGCCTCGCGCTACCAGCACCGGACGCCGGCTTCGACGAAGCGAACCCGATGAACCCAACGAAGCCCCTTCATCGCTGGCAGGGTACTCCCAACTCACCGCTCGGGGCGGAATGTCGGGACATCGTGCCGCGTCAGTCGTGCGCCTCGTCCTCGACGCCGCCGGTGAGGTACGTGTCCGAAATGTACTTGCCGATCACGCGGCCGTACGTCGCGTCGTGGCGTTCCACCAGCGGGCGGATCACCACGCCCTCACGGTAGTGGTCGCCGCCGATCAGCGTGTGCCCCTCGGCCAGCGCGCGCAGGTCGAGCTCGCCGAACAGGCCCTCGGCCACCACCGGCACCATCTCCACGCCATGCGAATTGCACGCCGCGCGGAAGGCCGCTGCATCCAGGTAGCGGCCATCCACCAGCAGGTCGAACGCGCGGAAGCCGAGGCGGCCGGGCAGGCCGTAGGTGAGCTTCTGCACCTTGCCAAAGACCTCGCCGAACAGGATCACCTGCTTCGCGCCATCGGCGACGAACGACTCGACGAGCGCCTTCACGCCGGCGATCGACAACGGCATCCAGTAGATGTTCTGCGACCAGTCCGTCTCCGGCTGCTTGCGGCGCAGGTTGTTCGAGCCGGCCATCCACTCGCCGCTGATGTGGCCCACGCGGCAGTTCGTGCCGTGAATCTTCTCGGTGGCCATCACCGCCTCGTCGGGGCGGATCATGTCCGGGTAGTTGCGCAGGTTCTCGATCGTCGTGTAGCGCACGAACAGCGCGTGGTCGCGCTCGGCATCGCCCGCCGTGAGCTTCGACGGCGGCTGGTACTTGGTGATGCCGAAGTGTCCGGCGCAGTTGGTGCCCAGCGGCCAGGCGGGGTCGGGCACTTCCAGCGTGAAGCCGAAGCTCGGCTCGCCGCGCAGGCGGGCCGCGCGCACGCGACCCTTCTGCAGGTAGCGCGTCACACCAACCGCGTCCGACACCTCGACCGGCACGATCGCATCGGGCGGCACATAGACAATGCGCTGACCGACCGAGTGCGTGCCCTTTCGCACCACCAGCTGCCAGCCGAGCACCTCGGCAATCTCCAGCGCATCGGCATCGGGGTGTTCGCGGATCGCCTGGATCTCGGCGACCGGAACCAGCAACTCGGCCATCTTGTCCTCCTGTGGGTTGGCGGGTCGGTGCGCGGGCTAATACGAGACGGCGCGTCCGGGCGATGCTGGCCAGCAACCCGTTGCGACGGTAGTCTCGCGCTGTACCCGCTCTCGCCGCACGCGCGCCATCTTGCCCGACAACGGCCCGAAGTCCGAACGCCCGTCCACCAGCACCTCGTCGTCGCTGGCCCGCTATGCGTCCGACCTCGCGTCCGACATCTCCGGCTTCACGCATCGCGTTGCCACGCTGGCCTCGCCCGGCGAACTCGCGCGGCAACTTGCGCGCCGGCGCAAGCAGATCATCCTGCTCGGCGTGCTGGCCACCTCGATCTGGGTGATCATCTGGGCGCTGGCGTTCCGCGACGTGCTCGACAAGGAGATCGTCATCGCCGTCGGCCCCGAAGGTGGCCAGTACGCGAGGATCGGCGAGCAACTGGCCGAGCGGCTGCAGCGCAACATCGACGCGACCGGCACGGTGCACAAGGTCACGGTGATCTACTCCACCAGCGGCTCGTCCGAGAACCTCGATCTGATGGTCGAGGGCAAGGCCGACCTCGCGATCGTGCAGGCCGACGCGTTGCCCGATCGTTCCGGCATCTCGTCGGTGGCGCCGCTGTACCCCGAGTGGGTGATGGTGGTCGTGCGTCGCGGCCCCGACGGCGAGCCGCTGGTGAAGAGCGTGCGCGACCTGCGCGGCCACAAGGTGGCGCTGGGCAGACGCGGCTCCGGCAAGAGCCACACGTCGCGCGCGCTCCTCGGCTACTACGGCAACGAGGCCAGCGACCCTGCGCAGATCGGCGACCCCGACGCCGACTTTGCAGCGCTCGAGACGCCGGCCGGCAAGGATCACATCGCCGCGATCGTCACCAGTGGCCACCAGAACGGCAAGCTCAAGAAGCTGCTCGGCACGGGCCACTACGACCTGTTGCCGATCGAGCTGGCCGACGCGATCGACCTGCAGAACCGCTTCCTCAACCCGGTGACGATTCCGGTCGGCGGCGTGTACCTCGGCGACAACCCGGTGCCATCGAAGCCGGTACAGACGGTCAGCACGACCGCCCTGCTCGCCGTCGTGTCGAACAACTCCACCTCGCAGTCGATGCTGATCGGCCACGTGCTGACTGTGCTCTACGGTGGCCAGCGCGAGATGCTGCAGCAGAACTCCTTCATGCTGAAGGAAGAGGACGCGCGCAACTGGACCGACATCCCGCCACACCCGGCCGTGAAGCAGTGGTTCAACCCGCTGGAGACGCTCGGCGTGATGGCCACGATCATGGAGTCGCTGGCCGGGTTCAAGGAGATGATCGTCGCGCTGGTGCTGATCATCTACTTCGGCCGGTTCTACTGGCGGCGCTTCAAGAACCGCTCGACGGCGCGCGCGCTGGTGCTGCAACAGAAGCAACTCGACGGCTTCATGGCGCGGCTCGTGGAGATCGAGCGCGACGTGACGACCGGCGCCGACGACCCCGTGGTGCTGGCCACGCAACTGACGCTCGCAATCCAGATCAAGTTCAGCGCGCTCGATTCGCTGACGCACGAGGAGATGCGCAGCGACCAGCGCTTCCTGATTTTCCTGATGCAGTGCGCCCAGTTGCTGGAGCACATCCGCAGCCGGCTGCGCGTGGTCGGCGGCCCCGGCGCGGTCAGCAGCGCAACCGCCGCTGCGGGTGCCAGCGGGAATGCGGGCGCGGGTGCGAGTGCGAGTGCCGCGGTGCGCGAGGCCACGATCCGCAAGTACCGCGGCGACCTGGTACCGGCCGCCGAGACCGCGCCTGCCGTTGCGCCAGCGTCGGCGGCGGCATCGTCGTCGTCAAACGGGTCATCCGTGACGCCGGAAGCCGACGCGGCGATCGAGCGGGCGCTGAACGCCGAGGCGCTGATGCTGCGATTGATGCGCCGCGGAAGTTCGGCCCCCACGGCCGAGCGAGCCCGCCAGCGGTCACTGCGCCGCCACTGATGCGGCCGGGTTGCCTGGCGTTTGACGGTGTCGGCAGGCGATACTGCAACACGCGACGTACGAGACCCACCCCGATGTCACGCGCACGTTGGCTGATTCTGCTGTTGCCGTTGCTGGCGATGCTGCCCGGAGTGTGGCTGCTCACGTTGCCGCCATCCGGTGTGCCGCGCACGGCTCCGGCACCGGCACCGGCAGAGCACGCGCCGCAGTCACCCGCGGCCCGGCCGTCGTCACCGGATCCGGCGAGCGGCCTGGCGGTGGACACGAGCGAGCCGCTGCCGGCTGGCGTGGCCGACAGCCCCGACAGCCCATGGCGCATCACAGGCCGCATCCACGATGCCGACGGCTCGCGACAACTGCTGCGCGATGCGCACGAGACGATCGAGGTCTGGCTGGCATGGCAGGAGCCGTGCGACGACGCGAACGCGGGCTGGTGGTACGTTCACGCTGTGCGCCTGCGACCGGACGAGCAGTCGTTCGAGCTGTGGATTGACGGCGACGCCTGCGACTCCGACTTTGCGACCCACCGCTGGGCTCTCGTCGTGCAGCGCGCCGACCCGCACGAGCAGGTGCGCGATGGCGACTCCGAGAGACTCGACGACCGGCGGCGCATCGTGCGGCCGACCGTGACGGGTCAGCACCTGGACTTCGGCACGATCGACGTCAGTCTCGGCGATTGCATTGCCGACAACGAGACCGTCGTGCGCGGCCGGCTGATGCACATCAGCGGCGAACCGGTCGGCCACACACAACGGGTCGGGTTGCTGATCACGACAGAAGACGACGAGCGTGACCCGGCCGACGCGGACGACGGCGAACCGGAGCCGCTGGTGATCGTCACGGATGCGGATGGCCGATTCACGCGCGTGGTGCCGCGCCAGCCCTGGCCCGTCCGCGCCAGGCTCGTCGGCCCCGCTACCGGGAGCTCGTTGCGGTGGTCGAGCGAGCCGACAAGCACTGCACTGGACAAGTCCGTTGTAGACCTCGGCACGTTCACGGCGGCGGGTGCGTTGCTCCGCTTCCGCATCACGCTGCCCGATCCGGAGGTAATGCAGCGCGACGGCAGCGAGATCACGATCGTCGAGGACGACGGCCATGTCGGCCCATTGATCAGGTTGCACGAGGCGCCCGCCGATGTGTCGATCCTGCTTCCGGCCGGCCGCACCATGCTCGGCGCATTCGTGCACATCGAGGGCGAACCCGAGGACGACCGTAGCGGTTGTTCGGATGCGCCGGCCTGGCGGCAGTGGCACGAACTGATCGTGTTGTCCGACGGTGAGGTGCGGGTGTTCGACCTCGACTTCCCGAAGCCCGGCACCGTGCCCGTGCGCATGGCAGATGGTGTCTGGGCGCAACTGCATTGGAGCATCTGGCGCAACGCAGATGACGCGTATCCGCTGGCGTGGGGCTGGCAGGAGGGCCCGTGCGCCCGCGTCGTGCCGACGCTCCCCCGCTGCGAAACCCGCGTATCCGAACACGACACCCGCGGCGTCGCGCATCATGGCGACCGGGACGTCACGATGCATCCGCTCGAGGACGCAGAGCGCCGCATCGAGGTGTTCGTCGAAGTCCCGCCGGAGGTGGTCGGCCGCAAGGTGCGCATAATGGGCGAACAGGGACACCTGCGAAACGGTGCCACCATTCAGCTGGGAAGCAGCCGGTACCAGGGCTGGTTCAGCGCACGGGAACTCGGCGGCGGCGAGGGCATCCTGCTGGTCAGCGAAGACGACCTCGGCTACCCGAATCGTGTGATGGCCGGGCCGGTGGCGGTGCCGGCGGAGGGAGTCGTTGCACGGCTGATCGCCGGGCCAATGCCATGGGCGACCGCCGCGGAACATGTGTACCTGGATGTGACCTGCGGGGGGCACGATGTCCGGTTCGTCGGCAACGGCCTGTCCGGCGGGCGCCTCTGCCCGGTGCCCGGCTGGGACGACGATTGCATTTCGTTCAGGTCGGTGCCCGACGCGATTCTCGACAGCGCGGATCCCGACCACCGCGGTCGACTGATTGGCACCCGGATCACCGCGCCGACGGTCAAGCACCCCGTCGCGAGCGTGTCAGTTGACCTGCCGGTACGCGTGCTGGTTCGCAGTGTGGACGACAGCGACGGCGACTGGGTGTTCACGCTCGAGAGCACCGAACATCGCGGTGGAACGGTCTCGACCACCGGCGACCCGGTTGACCATCAGGCATGCCTGTGGGCTCCGCCAGGCCCTGCCCGCCTGACCGGCACTCACTATCGCTCCGACACAGTGCTGCAACGGGATCTGACAATCACGACCGACACGCAGACGATCGACTGGCGGGCCGTAACCGACGCCACCGTGCGGGTGTGGTTTGATCCCGAATTGCCGACGCCCGGCGAGCGCCACCGCGACTGCGCGTGGACCATGGTCGACGCCACAAGCGGGCTTGTGGTCGAGGATGTGGAACGTTGCACGACGATTGACCGTGCGAGACGCGTTCCGCCGGGCCGCTACTGGCTGGTGCCGGAATCGGATCCCGACGCGGCGTTCGAGGTGGAGGTCGGGCTGCCCGAACGGGCGATCCGCCTGCCACGGGTTGGGCCGCCTGCGGAGTCGGAAACGGGAGACCTGCTGCTTCGCTTCGACACGGCGGTGTTCGGGGCGATGTCGGTGGAGGTGGCGACACGAGTCGCCGTGTTGTCACCGGAGCCACTTCGCGGTCGCTGTGTGGAGGCGTGGGACCGGGACCACGACTATGGCAGCGTGTGGCGCATCACGGGTGAAGGGCTGCTTGTGCGCCGCTTGCCGCTGCACCGCGACCTGATGCTGGCGGTCGACTTCCGCCCGCGCGTGCTGTGGGAGTGGGACTACCGCAACGCCCGCGCGCCGACGCGCATGATGATCGGCCCGTTGCGCCTTCGACTCGCATCGCCGTACGAAACCCGCACGGCAACCATTCAGCCATGCATCTACGCGGACCTGCGCTGCGTGTTCGACGACGTTGTGTTGCGCGCACCGTTCGGCCGATTGCCGCCGGGAGAGTTCGACGTGATTTCCGAGACCGGCCGCCACGACGGGCGTGTGCGGGTCAACGCGGATGCGACCGGCATCGTGTGGCCGCGGGGCATACGGCGGTAGCGGCTCCGCCCGTCTGACACGCTCGACGACCACGCAGTCACGCAATCAAACTGCTGCTGCGATCAGGTGTGCACCACCGAGTCGGCCTGCTCGGCGCCGGCCATGCGCTCGGCGTGCTCGACAATCAGGTCGGCAATGTCGGAGCCAGTCGCTTCCTCGATGCCTTCCAGGCCGGGGCAGCTGTTGACCTCGATGATCATCGGGCCGTCGTTGGTCTCCAGCAGGTCCACGCCGGCCACGTCCAGGCCCATCACATTGGCAGCGGCGATCGCCAGGCGTTCGACCTTGCCGTCGAGCGTGAGCATCTCGCCCTTGCCGCCGCGGTGGATGTTGGCGCGGAAGTCGCCTTGCGCGCTGTGGCGGCGCATCGCAGCCACCACACGGCCGCCGATGATGATCACGCGCACGTCGCAGCCGGCCGATTCGGTGTAGAACTTCTGCACCATCACGTCCTGGTTCACGCTGCGCATCGTGTCGAAGATGCTGCGCAGCGAGACCATGCTGTCGAGCAGCATCACGCCGATGCCCTGCGTGCCGCGGATCGTCTTGAGCACGACCGGCAGCCCGCCAACGGCCTCCACGGCCTGCTCGAGCTCGACGGGGTTGCGCGTCATGGCGGTCGGTGGCACGGGCAGCGCGGCCGAGGCCAGCGTCTGCAGCGCGAGCGCCTTGTCGCGCGCGATGTACATCGCGTTGCGGCTGTTCACCGTCGGGATGCCCATCATCTCGATCTGGCTGACCACGGCCAGGCCATGATCGGTAATCGTGTGGCCGATGCGCGGAATCATGCAGTCGCAGCGCACCGGCTTGCCCTCGAACGTCAGCTCCAGCCCGTGCGGGCCGACCGTCAGCGTACCCGCCAGCGGATTGGCGATCTGCACACCATGGCCTCGCATCCGGCACGCCTTGACGAGCCGGCGGGTGGAGTACAGGAAGCGGTTCCGGGACAGGATGAGGACGTTCATGGTAGTTGGGCGATGGTCATCGCGTGTGCCATTGCCGGTGCCCCCGATGCCTTCCGGCCAGTGGCAGGGCGGCATCGGGCCGGGGTCGGCACGCGCCTCCTGCCCGGGCCACCCTCCGTATTGAAGGGCTGCGGGCAGGCGGTAGACAGGTTGTGCGTCGTGTTGTCAGCGGGGAGCGCGGGAACTCCGGCCATCGGGGATGATGAAGAGGAACCGCCGTGCGCTGTTGAGGCGCGACGACGAGCACCCTTCACCAACCGGGGGGCAGGATTGTCCTGGCTTCTCGGGGAGCAAAGCGGCCTGGCTTGGTCGGGAATTGGCCGAGCAGACACGCTCTCACTCCGGCAAGTATATCCCTCGCAAACCCTTGATTCAAGCTGACCTGACGCGAACAAACAGCTTTGGAGGCTTGGTTGGCTTGTGCCATTACCCCAGGTTCTCAAGGTAATACGGGGTCGCGCGGCACCTCGATTGCCCCGATTTCCAGACGGATGACGGTCCGCTGAACCAACGGCACAGCGGACCGGTCCGGCAGGCTCGCTTGCGGACTCCGACGACCGGGGCCGCCGGCACACCCGACACGGGTGTAACGAGCTGCAGGAGACAGTAGACGCAACCGGTGTGCCAGTGGTGCCGCCATGGCCGGAAGGCGGTTGTTGCGGGCCTGCAGCCGGGCGGTCGGAGACGGGTCGGCGCGCGAATGTCTCGATACCGGACACTCGCGAACGGCCGGTGTCCCGGGCAGAGTCACGCTTGCCGGGCGGATGTCAGCGACCACCGTCGCCATCCTTGCTGGCCGACAGGATCTCGTCGGCCGACTTGCGCAACGCGTCGCGCTGGTCGGCCGGTGCCACCTCCAGTGCCTTGTCGAACATCGCGCGCGCGCCGTCCGCACCCTCCAGCCGGCCGAGCGCGGAGAGCACGATGCCCTGGTTGAACCACGCCTGCCACATGCCGGGCTTGATCGCCGCCGCCTTGCGGAAGTCCTCGAGCGCGTCCAGGTCGTGCCCGGTCGCGCGCTTCGCGTTGCCG
>JBFWQT010000266.1:0-9535 GCA_050249295.1 Planctomycetota bacterium | reverse complement strand
AAACAACCCACCGCGGCCGACCGCGTTCAGTTGATCAAGGTGCTGCGCGCGATCAGTGACCCGGTGATCGTGTCGGTGCTGATCCGCGGCGCCGCCACACATGCCAGCGACGACGTGCGCGCGATTGCCACCGACGCGACGCAGAAGATCGCGGCGAACAAGGACGTGCTGCAGAAGAGCCGCGACCGCGTGGCGATCCTCACGGCGATCGACACGCTGGGCAGCTTCGGGCCGGCCGGGGTGGACACGGTGCGTGCCGAGCTGCGCGAACTGCTCAAGTCGCGCGACGCCGGGCTGCTGGCCGCGGCGCTCGATGCGCTGGGCCGGGGTTCGCCGTTCCCCGACGACGACAAGCTGGTGCGCGAGTTGACGAAGATCGTGCGCACCGCACGCCGCGACCCCGGCCCGGCTGGCCTCGCGCTGATCGCGCTGGCGGGTTCGGTGTCGGACGACGACTTCCTCGACGCCGTCGGTCGCTTCCACAATCCGCCGTGGTTCGCGCAGCTGATGGTGGTTGATGCGCTGGTCCGCCACCGCCAGAAGGTGTGCGTGGACCAGCTGATCGCGATGCTCGAGGAGGCCGACAAGCTGCCGTTGCGCGTCAGGGGCGCGGTCGGCGATGCGCTGGTCAATCTGACCGGCCGCGACTTCCCGCCGGACCACACGCTGTGGTCCACGTGGTGGCGCGCCAACCGCGAGCGCAACGAGCTGCGCGACCCCGATGCGCCGTTCGCCGACGCTGGCGCCGCGCAGACCGGCTCGTTCTACGGCATCAAGCTCGACAGCAACCGCGTGTGCTTCATTCTCGACATCAGCGGGTCGATGGAGGCCGCGATGCAGCACGCGCCGGAGGGCATCGACGTGAAGTCGCCGAGCTACCTGGAGGGCGCGCGGTTCGAGATTGCGCGCTCGATGCAGGCGCTGAAGGACGGCGGCACCGACGCGCGCTTCAATGTGATTCTCGCGCATCCGCAGAAGCCGAAGCGCTGGCGCGACAAGCTGCAGGAGGCCAACTCGCGCAACTTTGCCGATGCGAAGGAGTTCATGAAGGAGACCAACAATGCCGGCGACAACCTCTACGACGCGCTGATGCTGGCGTTCGAGGACCCCGAGATCGACACCGTGTTCATCCTCTCCGACGGCGTGGCCACGGTTGGCGCGCACACCTACACCGACCCGCCCGCCTTCCTGGCAGCGGTGCGCAGCGAGAACCGGCTGCGCCGCGTCACGATCCACACGATCGGCACCAACAATCCGACCGGCAACGCGATCATGGCTCCGCTGGCCCGGCAGAACCACGGCGTGCACACCAACAACTGAGGCGGCGGCGTGTCGGCTGATTGGCGGAACCCGCAACCCGCCGGGTACCCCTTGAAAATCGCCACGGCCCCCGTATTATCCACGGCTCCCCGGTGCCCGCTGCGTGCGGGTCGGGTGCGCCACCTTAGCTCAACGGTAGAGCACAGCTTTCGTAAAGCTGAGGTTGTGAGTTCGATTCTCACAGGTGGCTTCAGGTAAACCACTGCCAGCACTGGCGATACAGAGAGCGACAAGCGGCCCCACGCGGGCCGCTTTTGTTTTGTCCCCCCATCTGTCCCCCAAGCGAGCCGGATTGACACCCTCCCACCGAGGTGGTGTCACGGGGTGTCACGGAACCGCCGGACGGTCAGATCGTCCGTTCCGGGTCTTCCCTTACAGCCGCCACCCATAAGGTCGGACATGCCGAACCGGACGATTGGATCGTCCGATTGTCCGCACCAGGGTTTGATGCCGACGCCACTTCAATGCCGCCTTTTCGGCTTCATGGCCCGGCGCACGGCCTCCGGGGTCGTGCCGATGTTGCGAGCCAGCAGGCGGTACAGTGCCTGGTGGTGCCGGCTTTCCTGGCTGCTGCGGTAGGTCAGCCCGCCGCATGTGCGGCAGTGGAAGTGGGTCTCGCCGGGCGGCATGAACAGCTTGCGGACTCGCCGGTCGCAGTCGGGGCAGAGGCAGAACCACTGCCGCCCGGCATTGCCCTCGCTGGCGACAATGACCAATGCGTCATCCACCGGCATTCCGTTGGCGTTGTAGTCCAGTTGCAGCGTACCGCCGTTGCCATCCGGATGGCGGTGCCATTGGTAGCCCACGGTCGCGGTCTGCTCGCCCTTCCGCGGCCCGGACGCGATGGACCACACCAGCGTGCCGTGCCGACTCGGCCCGCCGATCAGCCCGTCCCGGCCCAGCCTCCACACGTCCAGCGGCAGCGATTCCTCGACGGTGTACTTCCGCCGGTGGCTGCTGCTCCATCGAGAACTTCCGTACCCGCCCATCTTTTTCCTAAATCGCCGGGGAATCTCAGGTCATTCGGCACGAATAAGCCACAGTTGTCAGACGGACGTTGCCGCGAACGCACTAGGGCTGATTGGCCGGCTGCAGGTTCCACCTCTCGGGCAGCCCGTGCTCCGCGTCATCCCAGCCCTTCCGGAACCACCTGGCATCTAGGTCGAATGGCCCCACCTGCTCGACGGCGTAGTTGAATACCGTATTCCGCGCGATTGTCAGGTCGATGGCGGTCGCCCGAGGGCCGGCGAAGTCGCGAGTCCCATAGCCGACGAAGTATGAGGCTCGCTGTGCGAGTGTCGGAGGCGCGGTGGAGTGCCATGCAAGCACGCCGCCGACGACGCCAGCGACTACCAACAAGCTGAGCAATAACCATCGCCTCACACTGCTTTTCTTGCGCGGCTTGGGGCGGCCGCAATGCGGGCACGCAGGTGCCATTCGTGAGACAGTTCCGCCACAGTCTGCACAGGTCGTCAAATGGGCCGCACTCACGTCGCCCTCCCGCACCTCGCAATCCCCTGTCTGCTTCTCTTTGACCGGGCGCAGTTTGAAACTGCGACCGCAGCCGGGACAGTCGAATGTGCGCCCGGCGTAGTGGTCAGGGACGTTCGGTATCCTCCTGTCACAGCCCGGACAAATGGTGACAAAGGCCATGACCAGTTCCTCGGGCGGTCACTCCACTCGCTGCCCACTACCGTATGTAGCAGTTTCGCAAGCATGGCCCAGTATCGTTACAGACGTTTTAGCGCGAACCCTGGTCCCGGGACCAGTTCGCGATGTGTCGACGGCGTTCTTCCGTCAGGTGCCCTGCAACTTTCGCAACTCGCTCAGCGTCCGCGACAGAGCCCGGTGGATCGTCTCGTCGTACCGCGCCAGCCGGTCGTGCACGTCCCCGGTCGGCACGGCGCGCGCCACCGTCATTGCCGCGGCGTGCTCTCTGAGCCGGTCGCGCTTGCTGCGCGCGATGTAGGTCTGGACACCCACCCAGAGGGACAGTTCCCTCACTGCATCCGAGTCGTCGGCTGCCCTGCCGAGCACCGCGTGCTGCGCAGCCACGCACGATTCCACCGCCTCGCACAGACGCGCCGCATCCCACCCGACAAGCGCGTCCGGTTCGCTGTCGTCGGGGTCGGGCACGCCGCGCCCGGTAATCTCGTTCAACACGCGCATGGTCAGATCGGTTGACTGCTGGTCAGGAAGCCTGTCGAACGGTGCCACCACCCAGTCCAGCGCGGCCCGAAGCACGGCCTCGCAGTCGTCTTCGCCAATCGATGTGTCAGCAGTCGCGGCGCACAGCGTCTCCAGCGCCTCGGCCCGCCCCTGGCAACAGACCAACTCGGTATATGCAGCGTCGAGTCGGTCATAGCCGCCGCGCTCGCCGTAGCCGAAGCTGTCTCGATCCGTCGTCACCACGAACGGGATCTCCGCCAGCTTCGCCTGCATCGTGGCCGTCTCGTGTCGGTCGAGCCGCGCGCCCTTCCAGAGCAGCCGCGCCACCCGCTCGGCCAGCGCCATCTGCACCGGCCCGGTCGCCTTCAGCGACTCCACCACTTCATTGTGGTGCTGCTCCCACTCGTCCGCCGTCTCCCCCAGCGCCGACAGCACCGGCGTGTCGCACCGCAGCCCGTGCACCGTCACGGCCCGCCGCTGGTTCTCCTTCCCCCGCTTCGTCCGCGGCCCGGTGCTCCGCTGCGCATTGCGACGGTTGGCTTCGGTCTTCGATGGAACGGCGATCATGGCAGACTCCGATTCGTGCAACATGCACGCAATCAATGTACCCGAGATTGCCTCGCTGCGGCAACATTGACTCCTGCGTTCACAAATTTGACTCCCGCGTTCACACCCCGCGCCGCTTTGTCAGCTAGTCATCGGCCTCGTCGTCGTCCTGCCGGGACTGCTCCTGCGTCTCAAGCATCTTGGAGTACGCTGACTTCGAATCGTGTCCCGAAGTTTCGCCCGCCGCTTCCGGTCCCGGCATTTCCCAATCGAGCAACGATGCAACCGGAGCCTGATCCTCGAACCCGTACTCCTTCTTGCCGAAGCGCGACAGTTCATCGTGAGCGCTGGTCAACATCTTCCGCGCGACCTTTTCGATAAATTGGTGGTGGCGCAAATAGAATGCCCCATTCACGACAAGCGAGTTCCAGTGGGCGTCGTCGTGATTCCTATCAAGCTGCCGAAGATACCGGTACGTGTAGGTGGCACCGTGATGCACGATCAAGCAGCGGTCGCGCAACAACTCGTCGTAGTGTAGTTCGTCGGCGTCATCAAACGGCTTAAACTTCAGAAGCCGCTTGTACAGCGAGTTGACGTGCTTCGCTGAGCCAAAGCTGTACCGCTCCGAAAGGATGAATCCGAGCTTGTCGCGAATGGTGCTGCCAAGGTGAACCGCCAACATTGGATCAACGCTGACATCGCGGCCGTCCGGCGGGGCGCTTAGCCGCTCGACAAGTGCCGGATAGACATTCAGCGCCAGCGCAAAGAGATCCTTGCAGAATCCCTCGAAGTAGGAGGCGAGTCCGACAAAGCACAACTCCAGTTGCCGATTGATGCCGCGTGATTCGGGGACCCCTTCGGCTATCTCTTTCAACTCATCGAGCGTCATCCTGAACGAGATGCTCACCGGCACACCACCTGAGTTCAGTTCAAGCCAGTCGTTGATCATGGTCGCCTCGATGGATGGAAAGCCAACCTGTTCAATGGGTCCGCAGGCGGCCAATCACGTCGGCCATCACTCGGCAGTCCACTTCGTTGTACTCCGCAATCTCTCGCATCAGCGGCAGGTTGGGCATGTTCGCGCCGTTCGCCGACGCATCGGCGGCGCATCGCCACGCCGCGACCATCGCTCCGAGTCCATCGGTGGGGCCGGACGTCCAGCTCGTTTGAGTCAGGCCGAGGCGGTGCATGGCGTTGGCTACGGCCTTCAAGCCGAAGCCGAGGGCGCCGCGGACCACTACCGGCTCGGCTTTGACCACGCGGCCGAGGTAGTCAAACCAGTTTGGTGTCGGCCAGGTGTTGCCCGGGTGGCGAGCGCAGGCCGAGTTGTAGGCGGTTGATAGCGTCGAAGTCTCGGCAGGGGACCAGTGGAAGACCCGGGGCTCGTCGCCCTTCGGGCTCAGCCGCTGCTTCACCTCGGCCATGTGCGAGAACCACTGGTCAATCACTCGCGCCTCGGATTCCAGGTCCATCCGTCCGGCAATGAAGCACTTGAAGCGCCACTCGCCGACCTCGATGTGCCCGCAACCCACCATGAAGATCAGCTCGCGGCCGTTCTGCTCGGGGATGCGGCTGAAGTCGTCGTCAACGCTGCTGACGGTCTCGAAGTCCACGAAGAACTCCAGCGGGCCGGGCGTGTGCCACTCGTCGCGCGCGGCAGCAATCTGCTTCGGTCGCACGGGGTCGCCGTTTGCCTCGCGGTTCACGTCCAGCAGCGCCTGCAACACGGGTGCGCGCTTCGGGCCGGTCACGTCCACCACGTCCGGCGTGCAGGCAGGGTCGGTCCAGCGATAGACGCCGGCGGCGTGCGCCTTGCGCCGGCCCTCGGGACCAACCTGCCAGAGTTGTGTCAACTCGTGCAGCCGGTCGGCAATCTCGCGCTTCGCCTTCGACCACGGCTGATCGCCTGAATTCGACATGTTCGGCCACAACTCGGGCACAGATGGCATCGGCTCGACCGTCCACCCGCTGCCGCTCGCGCGGAGCCGGCGCACCCACCGGCACGCGGCTTCCACCACATGCTCAATCGGCCCGCGCGTCCGGCTCTCATAGTCGGTCGGCACCGCGCCGAGGCGGTCCATGCAGCTAATGCCTCGGTAGGTCTCGCCCTTGCGGGTCTGCTTGTAGCCGCGCCCCAACAGGAAGCCTTCGGGCGGCACGTAGCCCTGCATCCCGCCGAGGGCGCGGTTGTAGATCCAGACTTGCAGCTTGTACGCCCATGAACTGCCGGAGTCGGCCAGGTCGCCGCCAGCCTTCAGGTCGAGCGTGGTGTACTTCACGTCCAGCACGCGATAGTGCCACGGCTCGCCGGTGATGCCCGGCGCGCACACCGCCGCGGCCACCGGCGTGATGGCGTGCGGGAACAGCCTCAGCAGCACATCACTGCGCACCAGCAGATCGGCCATGCCGTAGGTCTGTGTGCCCGGGTCGCGCAGCACCGCCTGGTGGATGATCGGCACGCCGGCCTTCATCGCGTCAATCGTCGCCTGCCACGCCTGCGGGTCGCGGCTGGATTCCCAGCCTTCGCCGATGCGCCGGACTTCCTCCAGGGTGCCGACGTAGTGCACCACGGCATCCTCGAAGCCCTGCCCCTTCGCCATGATGAACTTGCTGAAGTCGGCCCGCTCGTCGTACCCGTCGCGCTTGTAGTCCGGCACAAAGCCCTTGCTCTGGCCGTGCAGCTTGAGCCAGTCCAACAGCGGATCATCCAGCGCATAGTTGCGCGTCGCGCTGGCGGTCACCCACTCAGCCCAGTTGACGCCATCGGCTTCCGGCTCGTCGGGTGTCGGCGCGACCGGCCCGACAGCAACCGCGCCAGTCCCGATCGCATCGGACTCGGCCAGCGCCTTCGCGGTGCGCAGCGCCTCGGCCAGCACGCCCTCCAGGTCGGCCAGGTCGCGCACCACCACGTACTGCCAGTGCCCGAAGCGGGCCGCGTCCACGTTGCACGCCGCAACCCACCGATGCGCCGCCAGCGTCTTCAACTGCTCGCGCGGGTCGGGCCGCCCCTTGATCTCCACAATCAGGTGGTACGCGATACCGGCATCCGCGCCGATCGCCAGCCGCACCAGGAAGTCAGGGATGTAGTCCCGGTCCATCCCCTCGTGCATGTACGGAATCACCAGCCCCTGCGCTGTGTTCTTCACGAACGCAAACACATGCTCGTTGCGCTCGATCAGTGCGGCCGCGCGCTGCTCCCACTCCACCGTGTCGGCCACCACGTAGTTCAGGTGGCACTTGCCCGCCTCGCGCACCTCGCGGCTCGTCCAGAAGTCGATCTGGAGGGTAGAGCCTTCCGTGGACTCGGCGATCCGCTCCGGCCCCTCGGAACTCTCCGCCTCAATCGCGGCGTGCAGATTGTCGATCGCCATGCCGAAGAACGGCGCGAAGTGCACGTCCCGCCGGTCCATGTTGGCGCCAGGGTCCACGTACTCCCGCAGGTAGCGGCTGACGATCGCCTGCGCTCGCAGGAAGAACTCCCGCGCCGTCACGTCGCCGGGTGGCGGCTTGGGGTCGCTCGGGTCGCCGATCAGCAGGCGCTTGGTCAGCCTGGCCGCAAGATCGAAGACAATCTGTTGCTCGCGCGTCCCGTCGCGAAGCTGTTGCAGGTCGATGCGTGTGCTCTGGCCCGGTCCGAAGAACGACGGCCGGCCCACGTTGGACGGGATCGCGGCCTTCGACTCGTACTCCGATACCAGCGTCTTCGTATCCAGCTTCAGCCGCGGCATCGTGGCCCAGTCCACGGCAATATCGGTGCGCAGCTCGCTCTCGTAGCGCGTCACCCGCGGGAAGCTGATCTGGAAGATTGCCCGATCCGGCAGAGCATGCACGTGGTGCTTGCGCGGCGGCGGCTGGCGCGTCGAGCCCTCGGCCTTGAACGGCAGGAAGTCGAACGGCACGCCGATGATCTGCGCCACCTCTTCCGAGAACCGACCGTCATCCGCGGTCTCGTAGTTCGTGCGCCGCAGCCCTCGGCCCACCACCTGCTCGCACAGCAACTGAGACTGGAACGGCCGCAGCCCGACGATGTGCGTCACTGTCTTGCAGTCCCAGCCTTCGGTCAGCATCCCCACGCTGACAATGCAGCGGATGTCGCGCCCCGGCGGGTGCAGCGGCATGTCCAGCTTGTTGGCCAGCGCCTCGAACCCCTCGGGATAGACCGGTCGCCCCTGCGAATCTGTCGGCCAATCGGTCAACCCCACCGTGTCCAGTTGGTGGCGCATCCAGGCGTTGGCATCGCTCTTGCCGCCGGCATCTGTCTCTTCCACCACCTTCGTGTCCACACGAATGGTGTTCAGCCGGCCCGAGGTGTTGCTCAACTCGGCCGTGTGAAATGCCGGCACGCTGGCCGGGCTGCTCCCTTCGGCGATCCACTCGAAGACGGTCTTCGCCAGCTTCGTGTTCTTGCACACGACAATGAACACCGGCGGCCGCGGATCATCCGACTTGCTCCAGGCCTTGAACTCTTCCAGCCACTTGCTGGCCAGCATCTCGATGGGCGTTGCGGCATACCGCAGCACGGCCTCGGGCTTCGGGTTCCCCTTCTTGCCGCCCTTCTCGCTCTTGCCGAGGCGGTCCATCACCCACTGCCAGAGATTGAAGTACGCCGCCACCTCGGTGTTCTGCACGTCGCGCAGCGGGATCTGCGGCACCTTCACCAGCCCGGACTCGATGGCGTCCACCAGCCCGAAGTCGCTCACGATCCACGGGAATGGCCGGTTGGTCTCGCGGCCCGCCCCCTGAAGGAAGTACGGCGTAGCCGACAGATCCACCACCATGTTCAGGCCGCGCAGCTTGTTGATGCGGTCCAGCCCTTCGATCCAGACCGTGGCTTCGTGGCGGAGGTACTCGTCCTCTTCGTCCACGTCTTCATCGTCGCCCGACTCGTCGGGATCAGCCTCAGCCACGCCGTGTCGATAGGCGTGGTGCGCCTCATCGTTGAACACCAGGATGTTCTTCTTGCCGGCCACGCTCTGCCCGAGCACGCGGTTCACCAGCGCGGTGTCGCTCTCGATGTAGCGTTCCCGTTGCACGTACGCCTTCATCAGCGCGCCGGTCTTCGGGTGCGTCTCTTCGCCGTCCACCTCCAGAATGCCGGCGTTCACCTGCTTGCGGTACGTCTCCAGCGTCAGGAATCGCTTGCCGCGCGCCGTGGTGTCCTTCGGCCCGATGTGCACCTCTTCCTTCACAATCACCCGCTGGCCGCGCTTCATCACGCGCGCGCCGTCCGCCTGCATCTCCTGCGGCATGAACTCGTGCCAGTTCTTCACCAGCACCACGCCGCGCGACAGGTCCGGCATCAGCGTCTTCGGCACCAGGTCGCGCGTCACATACAGGCTGGCGTCTCCGCGCTGCGGCTTCAGTTCCTCAAGCCGGTTGCGGATCGTCACGTTCGGGCACACAAT
The DNA here is from genome assembly GCA_050249295.1 of Planctomycetota bacterium. Classification (GTDB taxonomy): domain Bacteria; phylum Planctomycetota; class UBA8742; order SKZP01; family SKZP01; genus JBFWQT01. Next base: position 95 of record JBFWQT010000266.1, on the reverse strand, counting down.
CAGCACCACGTCGGAGAACCGCGCGTCCCCTCGGCTGTTCAGCTTGTTGAGGATGCTCCACGCCGCCAGCATCCCCATCACGGTAGTCTTGCCGG
>JBFWQT010000265.1:0-9549 GCA_050249295.1 Planctomycetota bacterium | reverse complement strand
CCGGAGGTGCACGCGACCACCGTGGCGACCGGGCCGGCCGAGGCGCTGCGCATCCGTGGCATTGATCCGCGCGACCTGCTCGCGCTCGGCGCCGTGAGCGCCCGCGCCGACGGCACAATCCGCGAATGGCTCACGCGCGCGCGCCAGGGCGCGGCACCGCCGACCACCACCAGTCCGGAGGTGCACGCCGCGGCGGTGATCGGCCGTCGGCTCGCACGGCGGATGGCGCGCAACAAGGGCGACGTGCTGCAGATCGCGCTGGCCAGCGGCACCACGGTCTGGGCCGAGATCGTCGAGATCTCCGACGTCGGCCCGGCCGAGAACGAATCGACACTGTTCGTCGAGCCCGAGGCGCTGCCGGGCAGCCATGGTCCGCTGCCCGGCGGCACCTGCACGGCGATCCGCGTGCTGCCCGACGCGGGCGTCGACGAGGCCGGGCTGGCACTGACGATCGAACGGGCGTTCGCGCGTTATGCGCCGCCCGTGCGCGCGTTCACCGGCGACGGTTGGATGCGGCACGAACTGGCCGACGGCCGCGGGCTGCTGCGACTGTGGCGCGTGATGGCGGTGATCGCATTCCTCGCGTCGCTGGCCGGGTGGGCGCTGGCGCTCGGCGTGTCGCTGGCGCCGCGCGTGCCCGACATCGCGGTGCTGCAGTTGGTGGGCAGCAACGCGCAAGCGCTGAGCCAGCGCATCAGCATTGTGTCGTTGCTGGCCGGCGCGGTGGCCGGTGCGGCCGGGGCGATGCTGGCGGCGCGGTTGATTGCGCGGGACATGCCGGTGCTGGTGTCCGGCTCGGTCGTGATCGAGCTGCCGTTGCTGATCGAATCGACGCTACTGGTGGCGGGGCTGACGGCGCTTGGCGCGGCGGGCGCGTCGTGGTGGCCGTCGCGACGAGTGAACCGCGCGGCGGCGAAGCGCGTGCTCAATATGTAGCGTCCGCGTTTCTTGCCCTTGCCCTTGCCCTTGCCCTTGCCCTTGCCCCGCCCCGCCCCGCCCCGCCTGATCCGCCATGCCTGACGCCCACGTACCCGAACGCGCACTTGTCACCGGCGGCGGCGGCTTCCTCGGCGGCGCCATCGTGCGCCTCCTGCTGGCTCGCGGCGACACGGTCCGTAGCGTCTCGCGCGGCCAGTACCCGGCGCTCACCGCTCTTGGCGTCGACCACATCCGGGGTGACCTGGCCGACCCCGCCACGGCGGCGCGTGCGATGGCCGACATCGACGTCGTCTACCATGTGGCCGCGAAGGCCGGCGTGTGGGGCGCCTGGAAGGAGTACTGGCGCGCCAACGTCGTGGCCACCGACGCGGTGATCGCCGCGTGCCGCGCGGCCGGCGTGACGCGCCTTGTCTTCACGAGTTCGCCGAGCGCGGTGTTCAGCGGCACGGACTGCCCCGATGGCGACGAGTCGTTGCCGTACCCCGCGAGGCCGTTGTCGTACTACTCGGCCACCAAGGGCGAATCCGAACGGCGCGTATTGGCCGCCAACGGCGAAGGCCTCGCGACGGTCGCGTTGCGCCCGCACCTGATCATGGGGGCCGGCGATCCACACCTGATGCCGCGCCTGCTCGATCGCGCGCGCAAGGGCAAGCTGATCCAGGTTGGCAACGGCACCAACGAGGTGAGCCTCACGTGGGTCGACGACGCGGCGCGCGCGCATCTGCTCGCGGCCGACTGCCTGCGCACGGGCGGCCACACCGCGGCGTGCGCGGGCAAGGCGTACTTCATCTCGCAGGGCGAGCGCACGAGTCTGTGGGGATTCATCGCCGGGGTGCTGGCGCGACTGGATGTGCCGCCGGTGAAGCGATCGGTGAGCCTGCGCACGGCGTGGGTGATGGCGACGCTGATCGAGGGCGTGTACCGCGCGCTGATGCTGCGTCGCGAGCCGCCGTTGACGCGGTTCGTCGCGGCGCAGATGGCGCGGCATCACCACTACCGGATTGATCGCGCGAAGGCGGACTTCGGGTACGCGCCGACGATTAGCGTGGCGGAGTTGGCGGACCGCGTGGTCGAGTCGTGCCGTTGAGAGTTGATTCGGGCAAGAGCCGACAGCGGGCTGATTCGAGAATCGGTCAAGAGCCGCGAGCGCGAGCGAGCGGGCCCCGTTGGCGTCACGCCTGCGAGCACCGTTTGAACGCTGACCAGCGCGTTCACGAAACCTCCTGACGGTTGATCCGTAGACCCGGGGCCCTCGGGGCCCGCTCGCTCGCGCTCGCGGCTCGTGTGTTAGCGCCATCGGGCTTACACCCCCGGCTCGCCTGGAATCGGAACTCCCTATGGGCAGGCCCTGTCGGTCGCGGCTCCTATCGAACACCGCTTGTCCGCCTCAGCCCTCGAGGTTGATCACCACGGTCTGCGCCTGCGATGTGTGCATCACATCGCGCACGCGGCGCGGATTGCCGGCCGGCGCATTCGCCTGGATCCGCAGTGGACCCGGCGGCACCGCGGTCAGCACCACGCGGCCCTCGGCGTCGCACACGCCCTGCCAGTCGACGCCCGGCAGGTCGGTGCGGTAGGCCAGCACGCGGGCGCCGGGGTAGACGTCGCCGTCGGGGCCGAGCGTGACGTAGACGTACACCGACGCGGATGGCGCGAGTTCGACATCCAGATCGCCGGCCGTGTCGCGCGGCACGCTGATCGTGCTCTGCCACGAGCCGTCCGGCGAGTCGATCAGCACCGTCCACTCGCCGGGGTTCATCGTGTCGGGCCACTGCAACGAACCGTCGGGCTGCAGGTCCAGGCGCAGGCGGTCGGCCGGGTTGGCCGGGTCGCCACCCACGCGCAGCGCTACCACGCGGCCCTGCGACGGCGCATTTCCGACGCGGTTCTGCAGGCGCACAGTGCCGGTCTTCAGCTCGGGCAACTCGGCGCGCCAGAAGCCGTCGTCTGGCAATGAGTCGCGCGTGGCCTCGCCGTGGCCGGCCGCGGCGGCCGAGAGGCGCACCGTGCGCGCGGTGGCCGTGACCGGCGCGGCCAGCATGAACGAGCCGTCGGCCTCGGTGGCGGTCTCGAAGCGCGTGCGACCGGCGGACGGCGTGGGCGTGGCCGTCGGCGCGGGCGTATCGTCACTGAGGTCAATCCGCACGATCGCGCCGCTGACCGGCTGGCCGAGGTGATCGACGACGAGGCCGGTGATGTGCAACGGCGGGCCGAGCGTGAGTTTGACGACGGCAGTCTCGCCGTCGACCAGCTTGATCGAGCGGTCGGCGCGGCCGCTGTCGGTGGCCGACGCGCGCACCGAGTATGCGCCGGCCGCGATGTCGCGGATCAGTGCCGTGCCGTCGGCCGCGGTGGTGGTGGTGCCGAGCGTGCGCGCCTTGCCCCAGACCTCGATCGTCGCGCCGACCGCGGGGTGACCGGCGAGCGTGACCTCGACGCGGATGGCGGAGTTGCCGGGCGCAAGGGGGCCGGGCTCGGCGGTCGGGTCGGGCGGCGGCTCGTTGGTGCCCGGCGACGACGACGAGTTGTCATCGTTGCCCGGCGTCATCATGCCGCCGCCAGTGTTGTTGGCCGGCGCCGGGGTGCCACCGGTGTTGTTGCTGCGGTTGACACGATTGGCGACGACGCGGTTCGCACTGTTGTTGAGCTGCGTGGCCGTGGTGTCGGGCAGGCCGGCGTCCGGCCCCGGTTGGGCGCCGGGCGTCGAGGTCACGAGCCAGGCGATCAGGCCGAGCACGGCCACGACGACGAGCGTCGCGACGACGGGCCACGTCTTGCTGGTGTTCAGGTTGCTCATGCGCATCTCCTCACGCTCGCGCTACTGCCGCATCGCTACTTCTGGAACCAGCACGCAACCGGCGTTGCACGCTGGTCCCGGTACCAGACTCCGGGGGCTCACACCCCCGGCTCGCCTGGAACAGGCATTCGCGGACAGGCTCAGAAAGAGCGGGCACCAGCTGCGGGGAACCAGCGTTGCCAGGCGTCGACGATTCCCCCGCTCCCTTTCGGTCGCGGCTCTTGCCCGAATCCGCCGTCATTTCAACGCGCGGAATCGCCTCGCGGACGACACCAATTCACGCCGGCGCGGGTGTTGCGGCGGGCGTGGCAGCGGCTGCCGGCGGGTCGTCCGGATTGCCGCGCGGCGCACCGAGCGCGTGCACATCCACCACCGCGGCCGCCACCGAGTCGCCCCAGACATTCACGGTCGTGCGGCACCGGTCCAGGAACCAGTCGATCGCCAGGATGTAGCCCACCGCGTCGGCCGGCAGACCCACCGCCATCAGCACCATCACCATCGTCACGGTGCCAGCCTCCGGAATGCCCGCGGCACCGATCGCGGCCAGCGTGGCCGTGATGCTGATGATCACGTAGGCCGAGAAATCGAGCGGCACGCCGAGCATCTGCGCCATGAAGATCACGGCGACCGCCTCGTAGAGCGCGGTGCCGTCCATGTTCACGGTCGCGCCGAGCGGAATGACGAACTCCGACGCCTTGCGCGACACCTTGTTGTCGTCGATCGCGCACTCGAGATTCAACGGCAGCGTTGCGTTGCTGCTGGCCGTGGAGAAGGCCGTGACCAGCGCCTTGCCCATGCCGATCGCGTACTTGAGCGGGCTGCGGCCGGTGAGCAGGCGCAGCAGGAACGGCAGCACGATCAGCGCGTGGATGCCGAGGCCGCCGATCACCACGCCGACGTACGCCGCGAGCTTCTGCATCTCGGCCAGCAGGTCGCGTGATGCACCGATCTTGGTCGCGACCAGCGCGAAGATGCCGACCGGCGCGAACCACATCACCAGCCCGACGAACTTCATCACGGCCTCGAACAGGCCCTCGGCGAAGGCGATCACCGGTTTGCCCTTCTCGCCGAGTGTGGTCAGGATGCCGCCGAGCAGCAGCGCGAAGATGATCAGCGCGAGCACGTTCGGCGGCTGCTTCATCGCGTCGAACAGGTTCTCCGGGAAGATCCGCTCGGCGAAATCCTTCACGAATGCAATCACGCGTTCGAGCACGCTCATGCCCGGCCGGATGAATGTCTGGTCGTGCGCTTCGGCATCGATCAGCAGGCGCAGGCCGGCGTCGGCCGCTTCGCCGGTGTTCACGACCGTGACGAACCAGCTGCCCTGCTGGATCGCAACGACCTTCGACGAGTCGATCCGCAACTCGCCGTTGCCCTTCACGTGGTAGACCCAGCCGTCCATCTCCTCCGGCTTGATCGGCTCGCCGTAGCGCACATAGAAGCCGAGCTGCGGGTTTGCGCCGCTGAGCTGCAACGTCATCGACTTCGGCTTCTTCGGCACGTTGATGGCGAACGTGCGCATCACCGGGCTGTCCGCCGAGCCGCGGTCGATGTGCAGCCGGCGCGGCCGCTCCATGGTCTTCGCGCGATCCACGCCCCACAGCGTGTGCTGCAGCGTGGCGAACGCCTCGGTGGCGGTCAGGTTGCGCAGCGTGAGCAGCCACGTGCCGGACGGGTCGAAGTCGTCGGACGCGACGAGGCCGACGGCCTTCACGTCGGGCCGCATCGTGATGTCGCCGACGTTCGTCTCGTCGGGCTTGCCGTCGCCGAGGATGCGCTGGAAGGTCGCCTTCACGTCGGGCGTGTGCTGCACGATCATGAACTCGCGCGTGCCGGGCGGCAGCGTGATCTCGTACTGGCGCTCGTCGCGGCCATCGGGGCTACCGGCCGGGGCGAGTCGCACGGCATCGGGGATCGCCGTCGCGGCGGGCTCGAGGAACTGGTGCGGCTGGCCACCGCCGGGCCGGAAGATCGCGGCCAGTGTCATGCCGATGACGACGGCGATGACGGTGGTGGTGAAGTAGAACGCGAGCGTGACCCATCCGACGCGGCCGATCTTGCGCACGTCGCCGAGCGAGGCGACGCCGACGATCATGCTGGTCATGATCAGCGGCACGACGATCATGAACAGCATGTGCAGGAACATGTCGCCGAGGAACTTCACCCCGGTGATGCCTTCGCTCGCCATCCCGCCGGTGCGGTCGTACGTGGCCGGCCAGATCAGGCCAGCGACGACGCCGAGCGCGGCGCCGATGATGATGTAGATGAGCAGGCGGTTGGAGTGCGCCTTCTTCTCGCCGTTGGCGTTGCCGTTGCCGCTACCGCTGGTGGAAGGAGTTTCCTCGGCCATGGTGGGTCGTTGCGATCGGTCGGTGGTGGACGGAGTTGTGCGCGCACAGTCGCCCCGCGACCGGCCGCTGTCAAGCCTCGGCGAAACGTGAGCGGGGCCGCGTGGCGTGTGTGCCGCGCGGCCCCGTTCGTTGAACCGGTCATCCGGTCATCCGGTCATCACCAGGATCAGCCTTCGCTGCTCATGGCGTAGTAGATGAGGATGCGCAGGACGTACCAGAGCATCAGCGCGAAGTCGGCGTGCAGGCAGGCCGCAGCGATCACCTCGTCGCCATCGCCATACTTGTTGACGATCTGCGAGGTGTCGTAGAGCACGTAGCCCGAGGCCAGCATGATGCCGAAGCCGCAGATGCCGAGCGACAGAACGCTGCTCGTGCCGCCGCTCACCAGCGAGATGATGATCACGCCGAGGAACGTCAGCGAGCCGATCACCAGCGCGCCGCGCAGGAAGCTGAAGTCCTGCTTCGTGATGAACACGTAGCCGGTCAGGCCACCGAAGACGAGGCCGGTGATGCCCAGCGCCTGGAAGACCAGCGTCGGCTCACCGTTGGCCACGAGCAGGGCGATCGCAATCAATGGACCGAACAACAGGCCCTGCGCGACCGACTGCAACGACAGGCCGAGCACGGCCGTCTCGCGCTTGAGGATCAGCTGGTTGAAGATCATCGAGAGCACGAAGTACGCGCCGATGATGCCGAGCCAGACCCAGTTGCTGGTGATCTCGCGCAGGTACGGCGCGCACAGCGCTGCACTGGCGGCCGCCGCAATTGCCGAGACGATCACACCGAGGAAAAACCAGCCGTAGACACGGCGGAGGAACGCCAGGCGGGCCTCGGTGCCCATCGTGCCGGCGGTCTCCTTGTAGTAGCCATCCGGCGTCATGGTGCCGGTCTGCTGTTCGTAGTTCATCGACTCTCACTCCACGTGTGTGGGGGAACCTGCCGCCCGCGCCGCGCGCTGCCCGACAGGATGGACCCCGGGATTCTGACCTGTCCGCGACCTGGAATCCACCAAAACCGGTCGCATTCGCTACCCATTACAACGATCAGAACGGGTGGGTCACTTCCCGAAACCGGCAATCCTGGCACCGCCGCAAGGCAATCCGGCGCAACGGGTTCGGGACGGGTATACTCGGCGCCTCGTTTCGTACCCGCCCCGCTTGCGTGCCCATGGCGTTCCATCGACCGGTTGCCGTTGCCCTGATCGCCATGCTCGCGGTGGTCGGCGCATTGCCCTGCGCGGCAGCACGCGCACAGGACGACGCCGACAACAAGGAAGGCAAGGACGGGTCGGGCAATGCCGACGGCGCCGCCGGCGAGGGCGGGGTGAAAACCTCGGTCAGCCTGTTGAGCGACTTCTCGATGTCCACCGCCGTCGGCCTCAACAACGGCGACCCGGGCTCGATTTTCAGCTACGACAGTGCCGACGAGATCGCGCTGATGTTCTCCGGCAAGACCATGCCGACCATCGGCGTCGGCCTGAAGTCGTACCTCTCCGGCCGCGTCATCCCGGCCACCGCCACCACGCTCGGCGGCAGCATCCTCGACCTTGTCGGCGCCGAGCTCTACGTCTGGTTCGCGCAGAAGGTCGACGACTCGGCCTCGGTAATCGGCGGCGGCAGCCTCTCGCTGATGTTCGACATCAAGTCGGGCGTGTTCGATCACACCCTCGGCGGCTGGCTGTTCGGCGGAGCCGCGATCGAGGCCTCGCCGCAGCTCACGCTGAAGTTCGGCGTGCACGCGTTCTTCTCGCTCCGCGAAACCGCCCTGTGGCCGCTGGTGGATGTCGACTGGCGGCCCGGCGACAACTGGAAGTTCCGCTTCGACGTGTGGTCGGTCAGCCTGCACCGCCGGCTCGACGCCTCGGCCTGGCTCGGCCTGCGCGTCGGCTACCACTCGATCCAGTTCCGCATGTCCGACTCGTTCTCGCTGATCCCGGCCGGCGTGTGGTTCGAGCAGTCACTGGTGGCCGAGCTCGAATTCACGTTCGGCGTCGGCGTGCTCGAGTTCCGCCTCTCGGCCGGCAGTGCGATCCTGCGCGAGGTGATCCTCTACAACGTGAACGGCACGCAGAACAACGCGATCGGCATCCAGCCGGCGCCGTACTTCATGCTCGCGGCCGCGGTGAAGTTCTAGTTGCGCTGCGGGTCAGGCCGGGTCAGGCCGGTCTTGACGCCTGCCGGATTGCCGCCGGGAGGATGTCGTTGGCCAGCGTGTCGTTGAGCCGGGCGAGGTTGTGGTGCTGCACAATGTGCTCGCGAGCGGCCGCGCCAAGGGCTTCGCGGCGGGCCGGGTCGGCGGCCAGCGTGCGGATCGCGTCGCCCAGCGCGGCGGCGTCGTCGGGCGGGACGAGCAGGCCGGTGCGGCCGTCGAGCACGATGTCGCGCACGCCGCCGACGCGCGTGGCGATGCTGGCCAGGCTGCTCGCGCCGGCCTCCATCAATGTCACCGGCGTGATCTCGGCGCGACTCGGCAGCACGAACAGGTCAGCCGCGGCCAGCCGTTCGGGGATCGCGTCGGCCGGCAGCGCGCCGACGAAGTGCATCTGCCCGGCCACACCCGCGCTGACTGCCAGTTGCTGCAGCTCGCCGCGCTGCGGGCCGTCGCCAACGATCGTCCAGCGGATGCGCTCGCGGTCGGGCAACTGCGCGAGCGCGCGGATCGCCACATCAATGCCCTTCTCGTCGGAGAGCCGGGCCACCGTGAGCAGCCGCAGCGTGCCGTCGCTTGCCGGCGTCCGCGCCACCTCGAATGCCGCCGGCACGATGCCAACCGCGTGATCGACGATCCGCGCCGCGTCAAAGCCGAACGCCGTCAACTGCTCGCGGTTGTATCGGCAGATCGCCAGCACGCAGTCGCCGCGCCGGATCAGCGCTCGATAGATGCGCGGCCCGCGCTGCTGCGCCCGGCGGATGTCGGCACCATGGAACATCGTCACGATCGGCACGCTCGCCGCAATCGCGCCGACGTCGCGCAGCTGCACCGCCAGATTCCCGGCCGGGCCGAAGTGCGCCAGCACCACGTCGGTCGCCAGCTCGCGCGGCCAGTTCAGCGCCGTCAGCGCGAACCGCCAGGACGGCCCGTGCGAGCCGTAGCGCAGCGGACTCACCGCCCGCCGCACCATGCCCCATCGTCCGCGCGCCAGCCGCCGCACCCTGGACAATCGCGCGAACCACCCGCCTGGCGGCGCCGGCAGGAACGTCGTGCGCTCGCCGAGCAAGGCGTACCGCGCGATGTCGGCATGCATCGCGTCGGCCTCGCTGCCTCGCTGCTGCGCGACCACATGCACCTCGTGGCCGCTCTCGATCAGCCCGACGATATGCGCCAGCACGTACGTCTGGCTCAGCACCGGGAACTGCGGTACGAAGTACGTGACGTGCACGGTACCGGCCGCGGCTCGTAGCGGGTGACGACAGGTCATTGACGTGGGGGCCGGGAGGGGCTCCCACCGGTGTGCGCGTCTCG
>JBFWQT010000264.1:0-9559 GCA_050249295.1 Planctomycetota bacterium | reverse complement strand
GTTCGGCGCCACCAGGTCCGCGCCGCGCCACCAACAGAGTCACGTGCTGGTCCCGGTACCAGACTCCGGGGGCTTACACCGGGCTTACACCCCCGGCTCGCCCGGAGGGCCCCTCGATGGGAGGTATCACCTGCCACGGCCACCCACGTCTGACATCGGTCCAATTTAGCTAAACTAATTTCTATTCCTGTGAGGATAGATACTTGGGGCTGAAACCCGGCCAAAAGGTAGGACATCCCCATGTAATATAGGGGACGTTGATGTCGAAGGCCTCGCCATGTCGTCGAACTTGCTCATTTACGCCGTTTGGTTCTGCACAATTATTGACAGTCTGGCGAAGCCCGCGCCGAGCCGCAATCGGTCCGCTATTCCGGCTGCAGCGTCGATGCAAGGCCGTTCGATGACGCTCGGCCACAGTCCGGCCGACCAACCTTCGCCGGCGCGCGTCGCATTCACGCGATCGGCCGGCCCGCAGTCACCCAATCCGGAAATCCACAGCCACCTCCGCACCCGCACACACGGCACGTCCGCGGAACGAACCCGATCTGTCTCAACCACATGCCGCCATGCGACATGCAGCAATTCCGCCGATCTTCCCACAAGCGTTATCGGATCATCCTGGCACGGCGGGCGGCAGCGCCCGCGGAGCCCCATAAACAGGGGCTTCATTTGACGAGAAATGCAGTGAAGTGGAGTGAAGCGGGTGTGAAGCGTCGTGAAGTGACCGTCACCGCCAGGTGTGGAGCGAACGAACCATGCGTCAACGTGTCGTGCAACGACGCCGCTCATCGGTGCGGTTGCCGCGGTGCCGGGCGCGCTCAGTCGAGCTTGTTGCGGATCAGCACGTCCTCGATGATGTTCAGCGCCTCGTCCATCAACTCGCGCGTGTACTCGGCCGACATGCTCACACGGAAGCGCGTGCCGTGCGCGGGCACGGCCGGGTAGTCCACCGGCTGGATGAACAGGCCGCGCTTCTGCAGCGCCTCGGTGTAGCGGAACAGCTTCTCGCGCTCGACGCCGAGAATGATCGGCAGCACCTGGCTCTGCGTCAGGCCGAGGTTGAAGCCGAGCTTCTCGAGCTGGCCGCGGAAGTAGGCCGTGTTCTCCCACAGGCGGTCGCGCAGGGAGCTGTCGCGCGTGGCCACTTCCAGCGACTTGATCAGGCCGGCCATGATCGCGGGCGCGGGCGCACAACTGAACGCGTAGGTCGTCGCGTAGCAGCGCATGTAGAGGATCAGGTCGCGGCTGGCGCAGACGAACCCGCCGACCGCGCCGAAGCTCTTGGAGAACGTGCCGTAGTTGATCGCGATCTTGTCCTCGACGTCGAAGTGCTCGGCGGCACCGCGGCCGTTCTTGCCGAACATCAGCGTGGAGTGCGCCTCGTCGAGGTAGATGCCGGCGCCGTAGCGCTCGCAGACATCGGTGATCTCCGGCAGGTTCGCCAGGTCGCCGTCCATGCTGTAGACGCCCTCGACCGCCACCAGCTGCCGGCGGCCTTCGTCCTTGCCCTGCTTGAGCACGCGCTCGAGGTCGTTGGCGTCGTTGTGCGTGAAGGTGCGCAGCTTGCAGCGCGCCAGCGTGGCGCCGTCGACGATGCTCTGGTGCGCGAGCTCGTCGATGACCAGCACGTCGTTCTTGCGCATGATCGCGCTGATCGCGCCGATGTTGCCCATCACGCCGCCGGAGAACAGGACGCAGTCCTCCTTTCGCTTGAACGCCGAGAGCTTCTCGTTGAGCTCCTGGTGCACAGCCATCAGGCCGGAGAGGCGCGGCGAGCCGGAGGCGCCGAGGCCGAACGTCTTGAGGCCCTGCATCGCGGCCGCGATGACTTCGGGGTGCGTGTTCAGGCCGAGGTAGTTGTAGCTGGTGAGGTTGATCATCTGCCGCGGCTTGCCGGTTGCGCGGTCGATGATCGTGATGCGCGGCGATGCGGAGGTGCCGAGGACCTGCTCGAAGAAGCCCATGCCCCACTGGATTTCCTCGTGGGCGGTCCACTCGAGGAACTCGGCCGGCGCGTGGCCGACGTCGGGATTGTCGTTGTGCGTGAAGTCCGCCAGCGAGAAGTCGATCGGTCGGGGCTGCGGTCGTGGCTGGGACATGCGTCGCACCGGGTCGGCGTGTGGGTGCGCCGGTGTACCATCGCCGGCCGCCCCCGTGGAGAGGCGAGGGGTGGGCTCTGCGGCACGCGTCGGCCGTCAGAGTGCGGCAGCCTGCGAGACGACGAACGCCGTGAGCACCTGCGTGACCCGGCGCATGAAATCGTAGTCCAGCGTGTCCGGCAGATCGGTGGCCAGGTGGTAGTGCGGATTGCGGAACTCGGCCGTGTCGGTCCACAAGAGCGCAGGAATGCCCCGCGTCCAGAACGGCACGTGATCGCTGCGCGCCAGCACCGGGAACGCGCGCTCCGCACCTGCCGGGACGCACAGTGCGCTCACCGGCAGGTCGGGAATGCGGTCCACCGCCAGCTGCACGATCGCCTCCATCGCTGCCGACGAACGGTCGTCGGCCAGCAGGCCGAGGAAGTCGCCGACATCACCGAGGTCGATCGGCAGCCCCGTGGGGACTCGCTGCGAGCCGGGCGCCGAACTGGCCATGCCGACCATCTCGAGGATGTGCGCGCACTCCACGCGGAACGGCGCGTGCGGCAACCACGACTCCACAAAGTCAGTGCTGCCGGCGTAGCAGCGCTCCTCGAGGTTGAACGCCACGAACACCAGCGGCAGCGGTTGCGGCCAGCGGCTGCACGCCTCGGCGCAACCGAGCAACGCGGCGACCGCGCTGCCGTTGTCGTCAGCGCCCGGCGTCTCGGCGACCGAATCGTAGTGCGCGCCAACCAGCACCACCGGACCGGACACACCCTCGTGGTGCGCAACGATGTTGTTGTACTGCCCCTGCCGCGCCACCGTGTAGCCCATGGCGGCAAACTCGTCTGCCAGCCATGCGGCCGTGGCGGCGTTCTGCGCGGGTTGTCCGGAATAGTCGCGAGGCACGGCGATCCGCTCCACCCATGCACGAAGCTGGCTGGCGGCGATCGTCTGCAGCAGGGCGCTGACGTCGTCCGGACCGGGCGCCGGGGTTCTGCGCGGGATGTCGCGCGAGTGGATGATCTTCATGAAACGCACCGCCTCGTAGATCGCACAGCTGGTCGAGCCGCGGGATCAGAGGGCCCGCGTAACATAGGCCACGTCGATTTCCGGCCCCGGCATGAGCGGGGTGGTCACCACGTCGCCCTGGCCGAACAGCCCGACCTGCCGATAGAAGGCGCCGTCGAGCCGCAACACCTCGATCGTGCGCGCGTCGGGGTCGACGATCCAGTACTCGGGGATCGTGTGACGCTCGTAGAGTTCGCGCTTCGTCACGCGGTCGCGGTCCGGGTGCGACGGCGAGACGATCTCGATCACCAGGTCCGGAGCACCGACCACGCCGCGTGGTTCAACCAGCCGGCGCTTGATGCCGCGCACATAGAGGATGTCCGGCTGCACCACTGTGACAGTGTCGTCCGATTCCTCCAGAATCACGTCAAACGGGGCGTAGAACAGCTTTCCGTTGTCGCCGGTGGCCCGCATCCAATCACGGATCACGCCAACCAATTCCAGACTGGTCTCCTGATGAGGCTCCTGCGGCGCGGGGGACATGAAGAGTACTCCGTCGATGATCTCGCGCCGCATGCCGTCGTCGGGCATGCGCACGTAGTCGTCCCACGTGAGACGTCGCTGAGAAGTGGTGGTGTTGCCGGTCACGAGAGGGCTCCGCTGGTGTCGCCGGGTTCATTGTAGCGGTCGGACCGGAGCCAGCGGGTGGGCAATCCGCAGCAGCCCGAACGTGTCCGCGACTCTGTTAGCCACGAAGCCGTCAACGATCGGTGGGACGCAGCAAGGCGCGCCGCAGGCCGCGTACGTCCCCCCGGAACTCGGCACCGTTGACAATGATGAGATCCTCGAACAACTCGACACGGTCTTCCCACCACTTACCCTCATAAATGGATTGGGGGTCCGGGCGATCAGGCGCCTTTCGAAGGTACACAATCGTGAACACTCCCATGCCCAATCCGCGCTGTGCACGCTGATGCCCTCCCGTTGGTTGGAACTGCATCAGCAAGCCGCGCAGGCGAGTCAGATCCTCGTGGGACGTCAGGAACACGTTGCGTGTATCCAGCCCCGTCGGCGTGCGGACCATCAACGTGCCGTGAGCCCGGTCGACGTCACTCTCGCTGCCACTCAGGATGGGACCCCTATGCGAACTGCACGAGAGGGCGCAAAGCGTCCCAAGCAATGTCAGCCAGTACGCGCAGCGTCTGGATGTTGCCATCAGAACTTCGGCGAGCCGCCGCTGCCGTCGAAGAGGCATGTCGAGCAACGGCTCAAAGAGGCCGCGTGGCGAGCCATTGGATTACGGATCGCGGGTCACGCTCGCCACGTCGATTTCGAGGCCGCGCAGCAGTGGCGTCGTGACCACATCACCAACGCCGAACCGGCCGGCCGGCTTGTAGAACGCGCCATCGAGTCGCAGCACCTCGATCGTGCGCGCCGTCCGATCGATGATCCAGTACTCCGGGATCGTGTGCCGTTCGTACAGCCCGCGTTTGGTGACCCGGTCGTGGTCGGGGTGGCCCGGCGAGAGGATCTCGACGACCAGATCGGGTGCGCCGATGATGCCGCGACGCACGACCAGCGGCCGCTTGAAGCCGCGCAGATAGACCAGATCCGGCTGGACCGTGGTCACAGTCTGGTCGGTGTCTTCGAGGATCACGTCGATCGGGGAGGTCAGCAACACGCCATCGTCGTTGGTAGCGTCCATCCAGGCGACGATGAGATGGCTGAGACGAACGCTGGAGTACTGGTGGCCGGTTTCGGGCGATGGCGACACGCAGGGCACTCCGTCGATGATCTCGCGCCGCTGGCCGTCGTCGGGCATGCGCACGTAGTCGTCCCACGTCAGGCGTCGCTGAGATGATGATGTGGTGTGGGTGGTCATGGGGACTTCCGGCCGTTCTCGCTGCCGCGTTCATTGTATCCGCCCGGCGACGCCGGGCGAGCGTCGGTATCGGTGAATGGTTCACGGGCGGACGCAAATGCCGGCGGCTGCAACGGTGTAGCGGGTCCGAACACGAGGATGGCGATCAGCAACACGGCCGAACTGGCGAACACGGCGAACCCGCCGGCCAGCCGGCCGTCTTGCAGGCCCCACGCAGAAAGCCCCCACAGGCACCAGAGGATCAGAAACCCGAAGAGCAGACCGCGGAGTGCGTGTTGATTGCGTCCGCTGTCGGCGGCCAGGAACAGGCCCCAGCCGCCGGTCACCATGAACAGCGTGCCCATCAGCACGATCGCCGGAGAGCGGGAAGACCGGCCGGCATCGAGAATCTGCCAGCCGCAGGTGACAAACAGGATGAAGAAGCCAACGCCGATGCAGCGGTTCGCCCACCGGCAGACGGTCGGGTGGCGAATCACGTGCGCTCCCTCCTCTCAGAACTTCGGCGAACCACCGCTGCCGTCGAAGAGATCCTTGTTGCCGGTGAAGGTCAGCATGTCGAGCAACGGCTCGGCGATGTTGATCGGCGTGAGCGTGCCGCGACGGCCGAGCTGGAAGCCGGCATCCTTGCGCACGGAGTAGCCGGTGATCGACGAGTTGTAGTAGCGCAGGTAGCCGTTGCAGAGCGTGAGGAAGTTGCCGAGGCGGGGCAACGGCGCGGCCCAGTCCACGTTGACCACACGCGGGAAATTGCTGGCGGGGTAGATCGCAAAGTCCTTGTCGGTCTTCGTGAACACGATGCTCAGGTAACGCAGCTGCTCGAACGGCTGCGCACCCTTCGCGCGGCTGGCGTTGCTCATCGCCACGTCGTGCAACTGCAGCTCGCTCTCGTCGAGGCCGTAGTGCCAGCAGACGTAGCGCTGGAAGATCGGCCAGTCATCGGTGATCGCGGTCGCCGACGAGGCCTCGGCCTTGCGCTGGTAGACCTGCTCGAGGAACGCCTTGTCGCCCGAGAACTTCTTGAGGAAGCCCTTGAGGAAGTTCTCGTAGGCCTGCAGCTGGTTGCTGGTGTCCTTCAGGCTCGGGTCGTTCTGCAGGATGCCCTGCAGGCGCTTCAACGGCAGGAAGTCGGGGTCCACCATCGAGTAGTAGAGCCGCAGCTCGTCGAAGATCGCGTAGTGCTGCATCATCATCGTGTTGATGCCCTGATCCTCGAGCGTCTGCATGCAGCGCTGCGCATTGCGGCGCACCTCGCCGGAGAACTCGTCGAACGAGAGCGAGCCGGTGTCGCGGAACTGGCGCGCGACCACGCGGAGGCTCATCGGGTAGTCCTCCTCCTTCAGCTCCAGGAAGCGCTCGTACTGCTCGTCCAGCTTGCGCCGCACCTCGGCGCTCTTCCACTGGTACAGCGCCTGGAAGAACTGCCCGTAGATCTGCGTGCGCGTGTTGATGTCCTGCGAGCCCTCGAGCAACACCACAATGCCCTCGGCGTGCTGCATCAGCTCCCAGATGATGCGGTGATCCGGCGAGAGCCGTTCAACCGTCGTCGGATCCTGGTAGATCTCGGCGACGCGCGGCAGGAACTCCTGGTAGACCTCGCCGCTGATTTCAAGCGTGGCGAGGCGCGCGAGGTCGCCGTTGGCGGTCAGCAGCTCGGTGACGAGGAACTCGCTGGTCTGGCCGGGGATGTCGGCCGGGGGCCACAGGCCGGTCGCGAGGTACTCGTCGAAGCGCGCCGACGAGAAATCGTAGACGAGGTCGCGGATGAAGACGCGGTAGCGCGACTCGATGCGCACCAGCTGCGGCTTGATGTCATCGCGCGGCGTGTAGAAGCGCGTGCCCTGCAGCACCTGGCCGAGCATCGTCAGGAAGCACGTCTTGCCGACGCCGGCGAGGCCGATCACGAGGTACAGCGGCGTGGGCTTCTGCCCCGGCGGATTGATCCACGTCTGCTGCAGGTATTTGAACGCCGAGTGGAAGTCCACCTCGCTGGCCGAACCGAGTTGCATTTCTTCCTCGTCGGAACGGGACAACGTGGTCTCACCGCCGAAGCCGGACCCGATGCCGGAGCCGAAGCCGAACGGCTCGGGCGGCTCGACATCCTGCGGGCCGGGCGGCAACGCACTTTCAAAGTCGTCGGGCACGATCGGCTTCTTGCCGATGGTCGGCACGCCGGTCAGCGTGTCGTCGCCGATCGCGGCGGCAGCGGCAGCGGAGAGTCGCGCGTCGATCGGCAGCCGGTTCTCGCTCTCGCCGGGTGCGAGCTCGATGAAGCCGCCGCGGTCGATGCGCGCCGGTTCGCTGGCGGTCTCGCCGACTTCCCACGCGGCGACCTGGCCGGACTCGGCCGGCTTCCAGCTGTTGCCGTCGCCACCTTGCCAGGCCTCGTCGCCGAGCGAGCTCGGCTTCTCCTCGAAGTCGCGCTCATCGATGGCGGGCTGGTTGAAGCCGGAGATGTCGTTCTCTTTCGAGGGCTTCGCGGCGGCGTCGCGACGGGCCGTTGCGCCCGACCTGCGCGGCGGCGGCGCGGCGTCGAGCTGGTCGCGCTCGGCCGCCACATCGAGCCGGCTGAACTCGCGCGACGCCGTGAGCGGCCCCGCTCCGATCGTCGGCAGCGGCATGATGCGATTGTCCTCGGCGTCGTCCAGGCCGGCCGTTGCGCGCTCCTCGATGGCGTCGCCATTGGCGCCCGTGCCACCCGTTGCGGAGGCCTTCGCAGGTGGCTGGCCAAGGCCGGTGCGAATCGCGTTCTGCACCTCGGCGAAGTTCATCTGCAGCGTCTGGTCGACGCCGGTCTGCGGAATGCCGGTCGGCGGGGCCGGGATGTCCGCCCGCTTCTCGGACTTGTCTGGCTTGTCTGGCTTGTCCTTGCGCTTCGGTGGCGACGGCGGAACCCCCGTGCTGCTAGCGCCGACACCGGCCTTCGCAATCTTCGCGACTTCCTTCGCGCCGGACCGCGCCGCATCGGGCATCACATTGACCGTGGCGAGGCCGTCGCCGGCGCTCGCGTCAATCGGGTCGCCCATGAACTGCTTGCACTTCGGGTTGGCGCACTTGTTCTCGTCGTCGGCGTCGCCGAAGTAGCGCTTGCGGCCACAACTCGGGCATTCGCGCACACGCGCGCCGGCCGTCGGGCAGCCCGCATTCAGGCATCGGCCCTGGTGCAGATCAAACGAGTTCTGGTTGCACACCGGGCACGGCCGGATCAGCTTGAGCACTACCGAGCAATCGGCGCTGCGGCAGGTGTACAGCGGCGAGCGGTGCTGCACGCGCGAGAGCGTCTTCTGCTGGCAGAACCAGCAATCGTCCAGGCCGCTGTTGCTCTTGCATTCGCCGTTGAGGCAGGTCTTCAGGCCGCTGATGGCGATCAGCGTGTGGCGGATGCAGTCCGGGCAGGTCTCGCGCGCGCGGTCGAACGCCGGGCAAGTGGCGTTCTGGCAGCGGCTGCCGGTGACGGAGTAGCGCTGGCAGATCTCGCACGGCTGCACCGCCTTGCCGGCCAGGTTGCACCCGGCCGACTGGCAAGCGTAGGCCCCGAGTTCCGGCTGCAGCTTGAGTGGCTTGCCGCAACCGATACAGGTGTTGTCCATGGCGTGAATCTGCGGAACTGCGCCGGCGCGCGTGGGCGATCGATCGATCGTGCCGGGGGAGCAACGAACGAGTGTACCGGCCGGTATCCGGTGCTGCCAACCCGCGCGCGACGATCAGTTGCGTGGCGACGCGTAGATGTCCAGCACGCCGTTGGTGTCGGACGCTTCGGCGGCGCCAGCGGTGCGGAACAGCACCTGCAGACCATCCGCGGAGACCAGCACCTGCGCGTCGCCGCCGCTGGCCAGCTCGGCTGCGGACGAGTCGAGACTGATGCGGCTGGTGACCACCGCGACGCGATCGCACACGAACGAGTCCCGGCTTGCGTTGGTGTCGCCGGCGACAAGGTTCGTCGCATCCGACGAGAAGCCGATGTACCGGCCATCCGCACTGAGCGAGGTGGTCTGGTTCGGCGTCGAGCCGTTGGCGACCGCCGCCCCGCCACTGCTGCGGCTGGCGATGATCGTCTGTTTCGTGTCGATCACGCGGACCACCACGTTGGTAGAGCCGTTGTCGGGGTCGCCCGTCAGGTCGGCCGTGGTGCGGAACGAGACCACATTGCCGTTCTGGCTCAACTGCCCCAGCGCCGACTGCACCGGCGGCTCGTTGTCGTTGCCATCAAACGCGGTTGCTCGCACCGCCGTTCTCGCGGCCACTTCGTCGAACGTGCCGTCGTCGTCCGAGTCGCGGTCGGCCCGGAAGATGTCGAATGCCGCGTTGGCGTCGCCGCTGATGATGTCGTCGGCGTCGCTGCGGAACAACACGTAGCGGCCGTCTCCGCTCACGCTGAAGTCGCCGGACACACCGGCGGCACTGAGCGGCGACCCGTCATCGCGGAAGCTCGCGATCGTGACATAGCCGTTCGTGCGGTCGAACGAATAGAGATCCGGAACGCCATTGCTGTCTCCGCCGACGACGTCCTCATCGTTGACGCTCTCGAACACCACATGCCAGCCGTCGGCCGTGATCATCCCGGCGCTGGAGCCAGCGGGGATTTCGT
>JBFWQT010000263.1:0-9583 GCA_050249295.1 Planctomycetota bacterium | reverse complement strand
TAGCGGGTCGTGAAGTGCTTCCAGGCGGTCTGCGGCCAGCCGTCGCCCTGGGCGGGCTCATCCAGCTTGCCGTCCGGTACGCTCGCCGGACCAGGACCGGGACCAGGGCCGGGGCCAGGACCTGGGCCAGGACCGGGCTGCGAGCCGGGGTCCACTTCCTGGCCGTTCACCTTGGTCGGCTTGTCCCACGGTGGCGGCGGGATCTTGCTCTGCGCCTTGTACTCGGCTTCGTGCGCCAGGTACTCCTTCTCGGGCACCGCGTACTCGTTGTCGCCATAGATGACGCGGTACATCTGCGGGCCTTCCCACGGCTTGTACTTCTCGTCGTCGTACGCGATCACCATCCAGCGGACCTTGTCCTCGTCGATCTTGAGCTCGATCTTGATCTGGTGCGGCTCCTTGAACGGGCGCTTGACCTTCCAGATGCAGATGCCCTTGCCCTCGCGCTCGAACCAGTAGAAGGCCTTCTGCGACTTCGGATCGACGTACGGATCCAGCTCGATCGACTCCATCTCGGCGATGTAGCCCGGCCACGCCGAGCCGGCCTTGCACGAGTAGTACTTGTCCACGAATTCCTGCGGGTCCATCTTCTTGACGCCGGCGTTCTTCTCGTAGGTCTTCACCCACGAGGGCCAGTCGATCAGACGCTCGAGCGCTACCTGGTCGCCGGCCTTCAGCGCGGCCATGAACGCCTCGCCGGCCTCCTTGACCTTCTCGTTGTTCTTCAGCGGCTTGGTCTGCTCGGCCTTGCTCGGACCGACCGGCGCCACCGGGCCCTTGATCGGTTCCGATTCCTTCTCGTCGTCATCGGCCGTCGGGCCGCCGCCACTGTTGCCGCCGTTCATCATGATCACGACGAGCAGCAGCAGGACCACGCCGCCGACGATGCCGCCGACGATCAGGCCCATGTTGTTGCTTTCCTTCGGACCACGGCCGCCGCGACCGCCGCCGCGACGATCATCGTAGTCGTCATCGCGCCCGCCGCGTCCGCCGCGCCGGCTGGCGTTGGCACCACGACCACCCCGGCCGCCACCACCACCACCGCCGCCCCGGCCACCACGCTCGTCGCGATCACGCCCGCCGCCACCACCACCGCCGCCACGACGCCGGCCACTGCCGCTGCCGCCACTACCGGAGGGGGCCTCGCTGCCCTTCTTCTTCTTCTTCTTGCCGGTGCCGCCGCGACGCATCGGCGCATTCGCGTCCACCACCGTCGGCACGCCCTCGTCGTAGTCGTCGTCCGGTACGGTCACGAGGCTGCCGCAGCCGCTGCAGGCGAACTGCACGCCGGGGTCATAGCCGGCGGCGTTGAACTGGGTGCCGCACTTCTTGCAGGACACGATGTTGGACATTCTCGCACTCTCCGTCGGCGTGCAGGGGCGGGCGTTGGTCGTCGTCAATAGTTGGTGGCGTGCCCGCGTCGCTACTCCGGATCGCGGAACGCTGGGTCGTTGTCGGGGCGAGTGGTGTCTTCCTCGCGCAGCCGCGGCCAGGGCCAGGCGTCGCCGGGCTTGAACGTGCCGTCGTCGTAGGCCTCCTTGTGAGCCAGGTACTCCGATGTCGGCACCTCGTGCCGGTGGCCGTTGACGCGAACGTATGTCGTGGACGCCGGCGCGCAGTCGCTGGTGTAATCCGTGCCGGTCTTCACCAGCTCGACCATGACCATGTCCAGGTCGACATCGTCGCGACGCAGCAGGCCGCGGAACGGGATCGACGCGTCGGCCACGTCGCGCACCGACAGGTCGATGTCGCCGTCGACGTCCGCCACCTTGATGGTGTGGGTCCAGCTGCGCGCCGCGGCAAACTTGCCGGCCGGCCCCTCGTACGCGGCCACGTCGGCCCCCTTCCAGCCGGCGGCATCGGGGATGCGGCTCAGCGGGTGCGTGCCGATGCGGATCGGCAGCAACGCCCTGGTGCCGGCCTTGCCACCCCACGCGCGAAGCACGCGATGCGGCTGGACGGTTTCCACGAGGTACTGCATCACAACCGGCTCCAGCAACACGGTGCGGTGTTCGACCACAACCTTCTGGTCATCCTGCACGCGGACAATCGCAAGGGTCTCGGTTGGCCCGTCGCCATCCGCGGTGGCCTCGCCGATACGGTAGGTAACGTACTGACCCTCCACCGGGTTCGAATGCAGGTGGATCCGCGCCGGCGCCTCCAGCAGGTCGAGCACGGTCAGCGTGGCCTCGTCTGTCGCCGCGCCGGGCTCGCCGGGCTCGCCGGGCTGATTGGTGTCGGCCGGTTCGTTGCCGCTGTTGCGGTTGCGCTTCTCCCATTCCAGACGGAACCACTCGTCGCCGAGGATCGGCCGGTTGAGCTGGTTGAGGATGCGACGCGCCCGCCACGCGGCCTCGACACCGCCGGCCATCACGACGCGCTGGAGGTACGGCTCGACGTTGCCCTTCTTGCCGAGTTGAAGGATCGCAGCCTCGGCGGCCTGCACGGTGGCGGCATCGCGAACCTGCAGCGCCTTGAGGTGCTGCTGCAGCGCGCGCCGCTGGTCGGCGTCGAGCCCCTTCTTCGCCTTCTCCGGCTGAGCCGGCTGAGCCGGCTGAGCCGGTTGGGCGGGCGGGTCCTGCGCCGGGGCCTGCGACGCCACGGCGAGAAGCAGCATCAGGACAGCCAGGCCGGCTCCGGCGATACGGGCGATCCGATGGTGGCGCGGAGAGTGGGGCATGGGCGGCGACCACATGGCTGCAGGACGGTTGACGATAATCGGGATTCTGCCCGTACAGGGAATGGTCGTCAAACGGGCACCGGTCCATGCACCCGTCCGCAGTCGTCTCAGAAGTCCGCGACACGCCTCAGCGAGGCGGCTTTGGCCGCGGCCATCAGCGCGTCGACCGACAGGCGGTTCATGTGCGCGTACGGACCGCCCCGACCCTCGCTGCCCACCGGCTGCAGGGCGTACACCTCGCGGGTGTCCGGCGAGAACACCACACTGTGCGCCGTGCCGGGGTGGCACACCTTCTTGAGCCAATCGCGGATCGTCGGCACATCCACGCTGCCGCGCGGCGCGGCACCGGCGGCATCCTGCAGCGTGGCGAAGCGCATCGGCGAGTTGCCCGGCGCGCCCAGTTCCGGCGGCATGCCGTCCTCGCGGTCGGTCGGCGTGAAGCGCCGGCAGAAGTGGTTGGTGACCACGAACAGGTCGTGCGCGACGCCGGCCGCGTTGTGCTCGGGACGACGCACCGTCACGCCCTCGTGCAGCGGCGTGTACCCGTCGAGCTCCATCGCCGCCGCCTGGCCGCGCGGATCGACCTTGCCGTTGAGTCGCGGCCACGAGGTGTGGATGTTGCTCGGCACCAGGTGGTGCATCTCGCGCAGCGCGGTGGCAAACGAGTCGGGCATGTTCGCCGCATCGGCCAGCTCGAGCGCGGTGCGCTGCGAGAAGGCGCGCGGCACGATGCCGATCGTGCGCGTGTAGTGGCCCGGCGTGTTGTGCATCATCGCGGTCACGCCCTGGTCGTTCATGCCGGTGTAGCAGCCGATCGCGCCGGTGAAGGCCAGCGAGACCCAGCCGTGGCGCGCGGGCGAGGTGGCGGTAGCGGGCTGCGGGGCCTGCACCACCACCAGGTGGTACTTGTTGAGCATGCCGCCCATCGTCTGGTAGTCGAGGTTGCGCGCGGTCAGCACGCGGCCGTCGCTGGTGCGATCGCCCCACACCGACACGCTGCTGCAACCGAACTCCGCCCAGTCGGACAGCGTGTTGCCGGCCTTGAGATCGACCAGCCGCAGGTCGCGGCCGACAAGCTTCGTGTACGTCTCGCGCTCCTCGGCGGGCACCGAGTCGAGGATGCCGGCCATCAGGCCCTTCATCTCCTGCTCGTACGACGCGGGGAAGTCGAAGACCATGTCCTGCAGCTCGCAGATGTTCTGGTAGCCACCCTTGAAGGCGGCGATGCGCAGCGCGTACTGCGACCACAACTCGAGCACGTCACGTCCGAGCAGCCGGCCGTGCGCGTAGCCGCGCTCGAAGTCGCTGCCCCACACCGTGAGGATGCGCACCGGCGTGACGTCGCCCTTCGCGTCGCCAACCGGCAGCACGCGCAGGCTGCCCTTCACCTCGGTCGACCACTTCTCCGGCAGGCGGTTCCAGGGGTAGTCGGTGGTGAGGCGGTCGACGAGCCACTCCTCGGTGACGCCGGCGTCGGCGTCGGCCAGCGCGAGGTCGAGCACGTCGGCCAGCTTGAAGCGACGGCCGTTGGGCGAGCGCCACATCCACACGCGCAGCGCGTTGAGCAGCCGGCGCGGGGTGGTGTCGGCGGAGAGGCGGCCGCGGTTGCCGAACGCGTCGGTGAGCATGCCGATGTTGCGCTCGGCCACGTACTTCGCCAGCTCGGCCGGGTTGCTCGCCACCGCGTTGGTCAGCGCTTCCTCGGCATCGTCGGCGCTCATGCCCGCTGCGCACCACGCCTTGGCCAGCCCGAGGGCGCCCGCGTCGTACAGCAGATGACCGACCGCGGCGTGCGCCGGCATGCCGCTCGCGATGATCGCCTGCAGGGCCTTGCCGAACTGCCGTTGCGCCGGCGGGTCGCCCGGCTCGGCGTGCGCCGCCGGCGCGGACGGAAGCTGCGCGAGGCTGCCGACGGCCAGCGCGACCAGCAGCAGCAGCGGCAAGCGAGCGCGATCCGCAATGAAGTGTGTTCGGGCGTGGTCGGTCATGCTGGATGCTCCGGTCCGGAACGACTGGTCGGGTTATTGCTTCATCAGGCGCGCGTACGTCGGATCGCGTCGGTCGACCACGCGGTGGCCGGTCAGCAGGTCCTTCGTGGACGCGAGCAACTTGTCGCGGTTCTCGCGCAGGCGGTCGAGCTGCAGCTGGATCGAGTCGTCGTGTCGTTCCCCGAGGTTGCGATCGAGTTCGCGGATCTGCTCCTCGAGGCCGCGGGCGAGTTCGGCCGGGCTCGTGAACGCGAAGCAGTGCAACTCGCGTTCGATGTGCTCGCGGGTCATGCCGACGTATGCGTTGGCCACATAATAGAGGTAGTGCACCGGCCCATCGAACTCCTCGGCGAGGAAGTCGAAGCGTTCGAACCACTCGTAGTCCACCATCTGCTGCAGCCAGGCGACGCAGGTGTCCGCCGGCTCGCCGACCTGCACCAGCTCCGGCACGCGCGGCCGGCCGACAGTCCACCGCACGGTTGCGGCCAGCCTGTCGAGCTGCTCTTGCGTTGGCGGCGTGTTGCCGCGCCCCGACACCGGCCGATTGTCGCTCATCGGCGGGTTCGGCACGCGCGGGATGATCCGGATCGGCGCAGTCGGGTCGGGCTTGCCGGCGTCGGTGCCCATGTCGCCGAAGCGCGACGGCACGACGTTGCCGCCGATCAGGTGCGCGATGACCACAAGCACCAGCGAGACGACGAACGTGATCGCCAGTGCGATGACCCACGGCGTGGGGTTTGGCGCGGGCCGCGGAATCGGCACCACACCGCGGATCGCCCCCGGCGGATCGGGCCGACGATGCGAGCGCGCCGCTCCGGTGCCGGTCTCGCGCGGCGTGCTGCCGTGCGCGCCGGATTCGTGCGTGCTGTCGGGCTGGCTCGGGTCGGTCATGCAGTCGTCCGCAGGCTGCGCGCGGCGCCTCAGCGCTTCATGTACAGCGGGTAGTCGGGATCAGCCGGTTGCACCGGGCCGAACTGGATCATGTTCCAGACGTTGCCGCCGCCGAGCGACTGCGCGGTGTCCATCAGCTGCTTGATCTGGCCTTCGAGGCTGGCACGCTCGGCGTCACTGCGTGCGGATGCGAGTTGCTCGCGCATCATCTGGATCTGCTGGTTGAGGCCGGTCGCGGCGGCGGCCGTGGGCACGAACACGCCGCGCAGTAACTGCCGGGGCCCCTTCTTGGGCTTGCCCTGGACCAGGTCGTACGGCTGCACGACGAAGTACAACTTGCGCAGCGTCTGCCCGTCGACCTCGCTCGACTTGTCGGCGACGAGATCGTAACGCTCGATGCGGTCGCTGGTGCTCAGGTCGCGCAGGTAGTCGCCGATGATCCGCTCCGGATCGCCGACCTTGCTGCCGATGTCCTTCAGGTTCCAGCCCTGCACGCCGGTCATGCCCTCGTAGTTGCGCATGCGATCCTCGAGGTCCGGATCGTCACCGTTGATAGCGCTGCGGCCCGAACCGGTGCGGTTCATCGAGGGGCCGACGTTGGCGGCGTTGGCGCTGCTGGCGTGCACGCGCTGCGGCGTTGTGTTGGCCTGCGCGGTTGTCGTCGAGGAGTTGCTGAAGCGGTTCTGCACCGCGTCCGGCTTGTTGCCCATCAGGTTGATCACCACGACCAGGACCAGCGCCGCCACCACGGCACCGACCGCACCGATCATGTAGAACTTCGCGGCCTGCTCGTTGACCGGCTCCGGACCGCGGCCCGTCGACATCTTGCTCGACGGCTTGTGCGTCGCACCGCCGCCAGCTGCGCCGATCGAGGCGGTCGTTTTGGCGGGCACGCGACCCGTCGGCCCGGCCTTCATCTTGGCCGTCGCTGGCGCGACTTTGCCAGTCGATCCCGGGCGCGGCGTCATCGGTGGCGCACCGCCGGTCTTTCCGGTCGGAGCCGGGCGCCCGGCGGCGCTGCCGGCCGCGCGACGGGCAGGAGTGGCGCCGCTACGGGGAGGATTCGGATTGGCCATGGTGGTAGTCCGTCCGAGGGGTGGTGGGAGGGAGCAGCCCGATGGTGATCAGTATACCCGAGGATGCGGCATCGTAAACGTGCCGGCCTCGCTCTCCCTTTGTCCTTGTCCTTGTCCTTGCCCTTGCCCTTGCCTTTGCCCTTGCCTTTGCCTTTGCCCTTGCTCTTGCCCTTGCCCTTGCCCTTGCCCTTGCCCTTGCCCTTGCCCTTGCCCTTGCCCTTGCCCTCCACCCGCAGGTTGCGTGATCGAGCGCGCGCGCGCCTCGCTACAATGCGCGTCCCCGGCCCGACCGTCCCACCGATCATGACGCATCTCCCGCCGTTCCTCCTGCGCCGACTGCTCGCGCTCGCCCTGCTCTGCGGCATCGCGCTGCTGCTGTCCTCGCAGCCCGCCGCGCTGCGCGCCCAGGATGCGCCGCCGGCCGAACTCCTGCCCGCGCCGGCCGCGACCGCAGAGCAGATCGCCGCACTGCCGCCGCTGCCGTGGATCGAGCACGACCGCATGTGGATCGGCCCCGACGAGTACCGCGACCGCCGCGACCGCCTGGCGAAGCTGCTCGAGCCCGACGGCGGCATGATGCTGATGCGCGCCTACCGCGACCACAACGTCGACGCCGAGATCGGCCCCGAGCGGCAGGACAACGACTCGCTCTACCTCACCGGCTGCAACCTGCTCGGCGACACCAACCCCGGCGCGTACCTGATCATCACGCCAACCCGCCAGGCGCTGGTGCTGCCCGACCTGCCCACCGCGACGGCGCGCGCCACGATGATGCGCGACGCGATTGAACGCGGCGGCTTCCGTGCCACCGAGGTCTTCGCGATCGGCGCGCTCGACGCGGTGTTGCGCGACACGTTGAAGAGTGCGCAGCAGGTGTTCATGCAGCATGCCGTGTCGGAGGAGGGTGAGTTCGCCACGCGCGGCCGGCAGCGCGGCCTGCGCTTCGCCGACCTCTCCGACAAGGTGCGCAAACTGCTCGCCAGCATCGGCAACGACACCGCCAAGATCCCCGACGTGCCGGGCACGAGCTGCACGTTCCGCGTGATGGCCCTGCGCGCGATCAAGAACGCCGCCGAGATCGAACGCCTGAAGGAAGCGGCCACGATCACCGCGACGGCGCTGCGCGAGACGGTGCGCTTCAGCCGGCCCGGCATGTACGAGGGCGACATGTGCCAGATGCTGCGCATCGGTTACCGCGAGCACGGCGCGCCGCACATGGCGTTCGGTCCGATCGTTGGCTCCGGCCCGAACTCGCTGGTGCTGCACTACCAGCCGAAGCCCGGCGAGCAGGCAAGGCAGATGAACGCCGGCGACATCGTGGTGGTGGACAACGGCGCCGAGTACCTCGGCTACGCGGCCGACTACACGCGCACGATCTGCATCGACGGGCCGTTCACCGAGGCGCAGCGCGAGCAGGCGCAGGCCGTGCTCGACTCGCACCTTGCCGCGCTGGAGATCGCGAAGCCGGGCGTGACGATTGTCGAGCTGCACCGCCGGAGCGTGGCCTCGCTGGCCGAGCACTACCCGGGCGAGGACACGCGCCGCAACTATCCGCACCTCGTCGGCCATCACGTGGGCATGCACGTGCACGACCCGGTGGACTTCCGCGCGCCGCTGCGGCCGGGGCATTGCTTCACGATCGAGCCCGGCTGGTATGTGAAGGCGACCGGCATCGGTGTGCGCATCGAAGACAGCTACGTGGTCAACGCCGACGGCACGATCGAGCGGATCACGCGAACCGACCTGGTGCCGTTCGAGCCGGAGCCGCTCGGCAAGCTGGTCGGCGCGGGATATCGCGACTGGCACTCGAGGTTCGGGATGGAGCTGGAGTTTGTGCGCCAGCCCGATCCCGATGTGCCGACCACCGAGCGGATGGGGCTGCGCATTGCATCGATGCCTCGCGAGCGGCCGCTCGTGGACTGGCGAGTCGGCGACGTGGTGCTGGCGGTGAACGACATCCCGGTGCTGGGCACCGAATACATGCTGGCGGCCGAATCGGTGATCCGCTCCGCCACCGTGGTGCGCGACGGCAAGCTCGTACGCGTGCTTCCGGTGGATGCGCAGCCGGCGTCGTCGGTGCCCGCGCGCGAGACGGCTCTGCGTGCGCGTCTGGAGGCGCTCGCCGACCATCCGTTGCAGAACCGCCCGGCCGGCAGCGTCGGTGCTGCGGTGGTGTTCGGCTACGTCAGCAAACAGCTCTCCGCGATGGGCCTGCGCCCGCAGGTCGAGCGACGGCCGCACGACGACGACAACGGTGTGCGCCGCATCTCGGCCGAGCTGTCGGTGGACCTGCCGGCGGCCGGGTCGGCGAGCGGCTCCGCGATCGAACTGATCGTGCCCTACGACACGCCGCGCACGGCCGTGGTCGGCTGGGGATGCCCGGACAACGCGGCGCTGGCCGTTGCGCTCGAATTCGTGCGCGAGCTGATCAGCACCCCTGTGCACAACAGCCTGCGCGTCCGCTTCGTGTCCTTCGCTGACGCGACCACGGTCGTTTCGCCCGCCGAGCCCGACGACGACGACGATGCGACCCGCTTGCGCATCCAGCTGTGGCAGCTCTGCCCCGGCCGCCGGCTCGACCACCGGGTGCGCGTCGTCGGCTCCGGCGAATGGCTCGATGCGCTCAGTCGCACCATCCGCTCGCGAGTGCGCGGCGGCCGCCTGCGGTTCACGCCGGCGCCCGCCGGCATGCTCACCTGGTCGGCCGGCAGCGCCCCGCTGATCGACCTCTCGCTGCCCGCACCCCCCGGCCAGGCGGTCCGGCCGTTCAATCTCGACCGGGACGACCTCGTCTCGCTCTCGCGCATGGTCACGGTGCTGCGGGCCCTTGTCGTGCTGGCCCGTTAACCCGGCCGACGCTACACACACCGCCCTCTCGCAATCAGTACGCGCCTTTGTAGGATGCCCGCGGCCGCGCCGGCTCCCTCACTCCGCCGCCGGTGCACCCT
>JBFWQT010000262.1:0-9591 GCA_050249295.1 Planctomycetota bacterium | reverse complement strand
GCCCGAGAGACGGGAGACTTCATTGATGGTCTCGACACACTCTCTTGTGCCTTTCTCCGTGTTCTCCGCGTCCTCCGTGGTCAATCTCTCTTCTCGGGCAAGGGCAAGGGCAAGGGCAAGGGCAAGGAGCACACGATGCAGGTTGCAGCTTCAAGCCCACGGGCTGCTGCCCGTGGGTAACCGTGAAGCATCAACGAGGCATCGACCACGCGAGCGAGCACCCGACAAACACCGCACCCACGCGACGCGCGACACCACCACAAGGCGCGATCGGAAGGATTGCGGAACTTACGGTTACCCACGGGCAGCAGCCCGTGGGCTTGAATGGAACACCAACCACCAACGCAACACACCCTTGCCCTTGCCCGAAAGACGGGAGACTTCACCGATGGTCTCGACACACTCTCTTGTGCCCTTCTCCGTGTTCTCCGTGTCCTCCGTGGTCAATCTCTCTTCTCGGGCAAGGGCAAGGGCAAGGGCAAGGGCAAGGGCAAGGGCAAGGGCAAGGGCAAGGTGTGAAGGGGGCAAGGGCAAGGGCAAGGTGTGAAGGGGGCAAGGTGCTCGCCGCCTACACCGCATTGCGGTCGTGCGCGCTGTCCGTCTCCGACGCCGGCGGCTGAGGCGGCAGATGATCGTCATCCCCGTCGCCATGCGGGCCCTCACCACCGCCGCTGCCACCACGCGCGTGGCCGTTGCCGTTCACCGTGTCGGCTCCATTCCTGTCACCAGCAGCACCATTGTTGCCGCCCTGCACCGCGAGCCGCCGGCTGGAGAAGCCGGTCAGCAGTTTCCAGCGACGCGACGACGACGCGCCGTTGACCTCGTTGCCGCTCTCTCCGGCCGCGCGACGCGCCTCCAGCAGGCCCGGCGGCGGCTCGAACGGCGGCGTGCCGACCACGCGCTCGGGGTCGCGCGCCAGCTTGAGCAGGTGCGGCGGCGGCTCCGGGCCGTACATGTCGCCGAGAAGCTTCTCGTCCACACGGATCGCGCCGAACGGGCACTCCTTCAACGGCGCAATCTCGTGTGTGCTCGCGCGCGCGCGATCCACCGTCACCGGCGCGCCCACGCCAGCCTGCTTGAACAGGCCGTCGGGGTTGTTCACCACGCACACACCGCAGCGCACGCAGCGCGACTCGTCAATGACGAACGGATTGCCGACCTTGCGCGACCGGCTGGCAAACGGATTGAAGCGCGACCAGATGCCGGGCTCCTGCTGATCGCGGAAGTAGCGCGCGAAGGCCGCGTGCGTGGCGCGCTCGCCCTCGTCGATCAGCTCCGGCGTGTTCTCGAAGCCGAGGTAGTGATGGCGCGACACATCGGGGTGGACGATCACGCCCGGCACGTCGATGCGCGTGGCCAGGTTCACTTCGGTGATGGCCTGGCCGGTCAGGTCGTTGCCGCGATTCATGATGTCGACGAGGCCGAGCGCCTTCACATCGGCCGGGCCGATCGAGCTGTAGGTGCGCAGGTTCACGGCCACGACGAAGTCGACGTCGAGCAGGCGCGCGAGGCGCAGCTGCAGGTTGTCGATCACCGCGCCATCGACAAACTCGCGACCGTTGATCGACACCGGCGGAAAGATGCCGGGAATGCTGCACGAGGCGGCAATCGTGTCGTGCAACGACACGTCGCGCAGGCCGGGCAGACCGAACACCACGTTGCTGCCGCTTGCGAGCTCGACCGCATTGACGAACAGCGGCGCCGCCAGGTTGTCGAAGCGTTTGGCCGGCACCGTGCGGCGCACAAACTCCTTCAGTCGCTTGCCGCGGTTGAACGCGCGGGCGCCCATCCGGCGCCAGATCATGCCCAGCCAGTCCATGTCCACGATGTCGCGGCGCTTGACGTTGAGGCCGATGTTCTCGATCTCGGCGACGGTCATGCCGGACGCGGCGTAGGCGGCCACAAGCGCGCCGACACTGGTGCCAGCCCAGGCCACGATCGGCAGATCGAGCCGGCGCAACACGCGCAGGGCGCCGATGTGGGCGAGGCCTTTCATGCCGCCGCCGCTGAACACAACCAGTACGCGCTTCATCCTGCCTCCGCTGGCATGTCCCGGCAGCATCGCAAGATGCGACGCAGCGGACGGGTGACTGGAGGACGCCGCCGTCACCTTTCAGTAGTTCAACGCACGGAACGCCTGTGGTGTTCCGCTTTTGTCCGGCCGGCGGCGCCGGTCTGCGCCACACTCGTATTAAGGAGCAACGACCACTCGTCGGTTCAGAGTTCGTTCCCCCGGCCTGCCATGACTGCCGACGACGCCACCTCCGGGTACCTGGTGATTGACGGCGCCGACGGCGAGGGCGGCGGGCAGATCCTCCGTACGAGCCTCAGCTGCGCGCTGCTCACCGGCCGTGCGTTCGAGTTGCGCGACATCCGCGCGCGTCGGCCGAACCCGGGGCTGCGCGCGCAACACCTCGAGTGTGTGCTCGCCTCGGCCGCGGTCAGCGGCGCGAAGCTCGACGGCGCGACGTTGCATTCGCGCTTCCTGCGCTTCACGCCGGGGCAGGTGCGTCCCGGCGACCACGAGTTCATCATCCAGACGGCCGGCTCGACGAGCCTGCTGCTCCAGACGCTCGCGTTGCCGCTGGCGTTCGCGGGCGGTTCGTCGAGCGTGCTGGCCGGCGGTGGCACGCATCAGCGCATGGCGCCGAGCTTCCACTACCTGGAGCGCGTGTTCATCCCGGCCTGCCGTCGCCTCGGCCTCGACGCGCGCATCACGATGCTGCGGCCCGGGTTCTTCCCGCGCGGCGGCGGACGCGTGTTGCTGCAGGTCGAGCCGCTGGACGAGCCGCTGCGCGCCGTGCAACTCACCTCGCGCGGCGACGCGCTGGAGTGTCGCGTGCTGACCTGCATGAGCCACCTGCCCGATCACGTCGCATCGCGCACGGCCGACGCGGCGCGCGAGGTGATCGGATCGCTCGGCCGCAAGCGCATCGGCAAGGTGAAGCACGAGGAGATTGACACTGGCACTCCCGCGATGGACCCCGGCGGTGCCGTGGTGGCGTGCGTGCGCTGGGAGCACGGCTTCGGCGCCTTCCAGTCGCTGGCCGAGCGCAAGGTGCGCGCCGAGGATGTCGGCAAGTCGGCCGGCGATGCGCTGGTGCGGTTTGTGGCCGACGGCAAGGGCGACGAGCGCCCGACCGTGGACGAGTACCTCGCCGATCAGCTGTTGCTGCCGTGCGCGCTGGCGAGCGGCGTGTCGGAGTACCGCGTGCAAGTGGTGTCGTCGCACCTGCAGACCAACGCGGATGTGCTGCGCCGCTTCCTGCCGGCGTGCCGCATCGAGGTGGACGGCGAGTTGCACGATCGCAACGTGATGGTGCGCGTGACCGGCGCGGGTGTCCGGCCGCTCTTGTGACGGCTCCGGCACCGGACGCCAGTAGATAGCACCGGCCACGAGTCGCGGCGCCCACGCGACCCTGCTCGTGGCCGGCTGCCGTTGACGCTGGGTCGCGAGGGTCATAGGTTACCTGGCCGGCACGCCCGCCATCGCCGTGGGCGCCGGGATCCAACCATCACCGCCGACAACGACTCGCCACACCGATGAGCATCGACTCGCTCGCCGCGCCGCACGATTTCAGCCGCCGTCATATCGGGCCTCGCCCGGACCAGATCCGCGAAATGCTCGAGCTGGTTGGCGCACCGAGCCTTGACGCGCTGGCCGCGCAGACCGTGCCCGCCGCGATCCGCATTGCGCAGCCGCTGAATCTGCCGGGCCTGCCCGCGGCGAAGGCCGAGCACGAGATGCTGGCCGAACTGCGCGAGCTGGCGGCGCAGAACAAGCTCTGGAAGAGCTACCTCGGCCTCGGCTACTCCGACACGATCACGCCGCCGGTGATCCAGCGCAACATCCTCGAGAATCCCGGCTGGTACACGCAGTACACGCCGTACCAGGCCGAGATCTCGCAGGGCCGCCTCGAGATGCTGCTCGCGTGGCAGACGATGATCACCGATCTGACCGGCCTGGAGATTGCCAACGCCAGCCTGCTCGACGAGGGCACCGCGGCCGCCGAGGCGATGACGCTGGCGCACCGCGAGGCCGCGAAGAAGGCGAAGAGCGAGGCGTTCTTCGTCGCCGAGAACTGCCACCCGCAGACGATCAGCGTGGTGATGACGCGCGCCGAGCCGCTGGACATCCAGGTCATCGTCGGCAACCCGCACTCGTTCGATCCGTCGGCGACGCCCGTGTTCGGCGCGCTGGTGCAGTACCCGGACACCTTCGGCGTGGCCGAGGATTACCGCGCCTTCTGCGCGCGCGTGCACGACGCGAAGGGCCTGGTGTGCGCCGCGTCCGACCTGCTGGCGCTGACGATGCTCACGCCGCCTGGCGAATGGGGCGCCGACATCTGCATCGGCAACTCGCAGCGCTTCGGCGTGCCGCTCGGCTACGGCGGCCCGCATGCGGCGTTCTTCGCCACGAAGGAAGCATTCAAGCGCGGCATGGCCGGCCGACTGATCGGCGTGTCGGAAGACTCGCGCGGCAAGCGCGCGCTGCGCATGGCGCTGCAGACGCGCGAGCAGCACATCCGCCGCGAGAAGGCCACGAGCAACATCTGCACCGCGCAGGTGCTGCTCGCGATCTGCGCCGTCAGCTACGCGATGTGGCACGGCCCGGCCGGACTGAAGGCCATCGCGCGCCGCGTGCGCAACTTCACGGTCGGCCTTGCCGACGGCCTGGAGAAGCTGGGCCTCAAGCCGATGTCGCGCAACTTCTTCGACACACTCCGCGTCGAGGTCGAACGCGACCAGCGCGCGAAGATCATCGAGCAGTGCGAGGCCAGGCGCATCAACCTGCGCAAGATCGACGACACCGGCATCGGCATCGCGCTCGACGAGTGCACCACCGCGGCCGACGTGAAGGATCTGCTCGCCGCGATCGCCGGCGCGATCGGCAAGACCGCGCCCGACGCCGACGCGTTGATCAAGGCGGCGAAGCCCGACGTTGATGCGGCGTTCGCGCGCACGTCCGACTTCCTCACGCATCCGGTCTTCCACAGCTACCACGCCGAGCACGACCTGCTGCGCTACCTCAAGCGGATGGAAGCGCGCGACCTCTCGCTGACGCACTCGATGATCGCGCTCGGCAGCTGCACGATGAAGCTGAACGCGGCCGCCGAGATGATCTGCCTGACGCAGCCCGGCTTCGGCAAGATCCACCCGTTCGCGCCGCGCAGCCAGGCGCCCGGCTACACCGAGCTGATCAAGCGGCTCGAGGCGTGGCTCTGCGAGATCACCGGCTTCGCCGCGTTTTCCATGCAGCCCAACAGCGGCGCGCAGGGCGAGTACGCCGGCCTGCTGGTGATCCGCGCGTTCCATCGCCAGCACGGCAACGAGCATCGCGACGTGTGCCTGATTCCGTCGTCGGTGCACGGGACCAACCCCGCCAGCGCCGTGATGTGCGGCATGAACGTCGTCGTCGTGAAGTGCGAGGAGAACGGCAACATAGACGTCGAGGACCTGAAGGCCAAAGCCACGCAGCACAAGGACAAGCTGGCCGCGCTGTTGGTCACCTACCCGAGCACGCACGGCGTGTTCGAGCCGGGCATCAAGGACATCTGCAAGACGATCCACGACAACGGCGGGCAGGTCTACATGGACGGCGCGAACATGAACGCGCAGGTCGGCCTGTGCCGCCCGGCCGACATCGGCGCCGACGTCTGCCACCTGAACCTGCACAAGACCTTCTGCATCCCGCACGGCGGTGGCGGCCCGGGCATGGGCCCGATCGGCGTCGCGCCGCACCTCGCGCCGTTCCTGCCGGCGCACCCGCTGGTGAGCGGCGTCGGCGGCGAGTACGCGATCGGCCCGGTCTCGGCCGCGCCGTTCGGCAGCGCGAGCATCCTGACGATCAGCTACGCCTACATCGGCATGATGGGCGGCGAGGGCCTGACGCAGGCGACGAAGGTGGCGATCCTCAACGCCAATTACATGGCGAAGCGCCTCGAGACCGCGTACGTGACGATCAAGGCGAAGAAGAAGCCCGCCGCGGCGTCGGCCGGTCGTGGCAACACGGCGATCCTCTTTGCCGGCGCCGGTGGCCGCGTCGCGCACGAGTTCATTCTCGACTTGCGGCCGTTCGAGGAGACCGCGCATGTGACCGCCGAGGACGTGGCCAAGCGGCTGATGGATTACGGCTTCCACGCGCCGACGCTGTCGTTCCCCGTGGCCGGCACGCTGATGATCGAGCCGACCGAGAGCGAGTCGAAGGAAGAGCTCGACCGCTTCTGCGACGCGCTGCTGCTGATCCGCGAGGAGATCCGCGCGATTGAAGATGGCACGGCCGACGCCGACGACAACGTGCTGAAGAACTCGCCGCACACGGCCGACCAGTGCACGGCCGACGAGTGGGCGCACAAGTACTCGCGCGCGAGTGCTGCCTGGCCCGCCCCGTGGTTGGCCGACGGCAAGTTCTGGCCGTTCGTGTCGCGCGTGAACAACGTGTACGGCGACCGCCACCTGATCTGCACCTGCACGCCGATCGAGGCCTACGCCGAGGCCGGCGCCGCGACCGGCGACTAGTCCCGGCCGCTGAGCAGCGCAGACGAGCCTGACGCCGCGATCCGGTCGCGCAGCAGGAAACCGTCGCTCGACATCTGACTTGAGACACTAGCGTCGTCGGAGAGGTGTCGACGCGAACGGCTGTGGCCGGCGCGACCCGCGATCCGGCGACTGTCGAAGCTCTCGCAGGTTCGGTCGCCAGGGTTCCGTTGCAGCATTCAGCGGACAACGCACAGGCAGACTCGATGTACACGCCAGGCCGCAACGTCAGCTTGCTCATCGGCACCATCGCCCTCGTCTGGCTGCTTTGCCCGGCATGCACGCCAACACCTGCGCCCGACACGTCGATCCGGTTCGGCAGCCCGTTCGGCAACGTGCACAACGGCACCGCCGATGACGCGGGCACCATCGACCTGCCGGCGGGCGTCATCACCGTGGCTGTGCCGGCGGGCGCAACAATCACGCGGGGCGGCGAGCGCATCCGCGTGGTTGCGCAGAAGGTGCTGGGCTTCGTCGGCCATCCGCCGAGCGCGATGTCGATTGCCTCGGCGCGCACCTGCATGGGTGTGGCGACGCGCGTGGACGACGACGGCGTGTTGCTGGTCGGCACCTACGGCGAATGGGACTCGCACATCGAGGGCGGCGCGTACATCGAACTCGCGCTGCAGATTCCCGTCGGCGTCGAGGTGATCCAACGCGACGATCTCGGCGGCGAGGCGAGCATCGCGGCCGGGCCAGCGCGGTTTCAGGTGCCGGGAAGCTCGGACTACTGGTATGCAGCCGTGGACGCTGCTCCGGGCTGGACGCGGGCCGACCTGACGCCACAACCCGCCAGGCCGAGGTGAACGATGGCTGACACCGCGATCCGCTACGTGGTCGGCGATGCGACAGCGCCCCTGAGCGATGGGACTGAGGGCACGCGGATCATCGTGCACATCTGCAACGACATCGGCGGCTGGGGTCGCGGCTTTGTCATGGCGCTGTCGAAGCGCTGGCCGGAGCCGGAGCGCGAGTACCGGAAGTGGTACGCCGAACGCGAGCACAACAACTTCGGGCTCGGCGAGGTGCTGTTCGTGCCGGTCGAGGACGACACGGTCGTGGCCAACCTGGTCGGGCAACATCACATCCGTTCGCGCACGGCCGACGGCCAGAAGCCGATCCGCTACGACGCGGTCCGCCGTGGCCTGCAGGCGGTCGCCAACTTCGCGGCAGAGCAGCCGGCGGGCGTGCCGGTCAGCGTGCACATGCCGCGAATCGGGTGTGGCCTGGCGGGCGGCCGATGGGAGGAGATCGAGCCGATCATCCGCGAGACGCTGCTGCAGGCTGGTCTGCCGGTGACGGTGTACGACCTGGCGGCGATGTCGGACGCCGACTGCATCAAGGCGCTGCAGGAACTTCCCGGCGTCGACGCGGCGCTCGCCAGCCACCTGCTGCGCCTCGGCATCCGCCAGGTGGGTGACCTGCGGCACGCGACGCCGCAGGAGCTGTACGACCGGCTCTGCGCGCTGACCGGCACGCGCCACGATCCCGCGGTGCTCGGCATCTTCCGTTGCGCGGTGTACGTTGCGTCGCACGACGAGCACGACCCGGCGCTGCTCGACCCGCGAAGCTGGGCAGACCGCGGCGACCCGGCGTAGTCGCGCACGCCGGCGCGGCTCGGACCCGGAAGGATCTCCCATGACCACCCGAATCCTCGCCGCCTTCATCGTGGTGCTGCTGCTCGCCGGCGTCGCCATGGCGCAGGACGACGACCCCGACCGCTCTCACGCGCCGATCCGCGTGCTGACCTTCAACGTGTGGGGCCTGCCGTTCGGCATCGCACCACACCGCGAAGCGCGCATCCGTGCCATCGGCCCGGCGATTGCCGCGCTGCAGCCGGAGATGCCGGACATCGTCGCGCTGCAGGAGGTGTGGCTGGCCGAGGATCAGGCCACGCTGCGCAACGCGCTGGCCGATGCCGGGCTGCCGCACAGCGTGGGCTACCCCGACGGCGGCCTGATCGGCAGCGGCC
Organism: Planctomycetota bacterium; assembly: GCA_050249295.1. Lineage (GTDB taxonomy): Bacteria > Planctomycetota > UBA8742 > SKZP01 > SKZP01 > JBFWQT01. The sequence continues at coordinate 1,082 of JBFWQT010000262.1, read as the reverse complement.
TCGTGCTCGCGTCGCGCTGGCCAATCGCGCATGCGCAGTTCGAGCCGTACACGGTGGCCGGCAAGCCGACGTTCTCCGACTGGTGGGCACGCAAGGGCTTCATCTGCGCCACCATCAGCACGCCGCACGGGCCGCTCGTCGTGATCAACACGCATTGCCATGCGGGCTACGGCGACCCCGAGACCGTCGCGTTCCGTGTCGCGCAGCTCACCCAGCTCGCGGAGTTTGCCGGCAAGTACCGCGGCGGCGACGGTCCGCGCCTGCTCTGCGGCGACCTCAACTGTCGCGTCGGCTCACTGCCATTCGACACGGCCGCGCGGTTGATGCACCTCTCGTTCAGTGGCGCCGACGCGGGTCGCATCGATCATGTGCTGGCCATCGCGCAGCCGGCGGGCTGGCGGGTGACGTCGGCGCATCCGGTGCTCGGCGACCCGGTCGAGGTCGCGCCCGGGGTCGTCGTGCCGCTGTCCGATCACGTCGGCTGGCTGGCGAGCGTGAACCGCGCGCCCGCGCCGATCGCGCCCGTTCGCGACACCACGGCGGAAGCGGCCGCCGAACTGGATGCAGCGGCGCGTCGCGCGTGGGCGCAGTGCGGAGGCATCGCACTGGCGGTGGCACCGTTGCTGGCGCTGTGGCTCGTCTGGACATTTCGCCGGCGCCGGATGCCGCTCGCCGTCGCACCGACCATCGCATCGCGGCTCGGGTCGTTGCTGCGCTGGTCCGCGTGGGCGATCGGCGGTCTGGTGCTGGCCGGGCTGGTGCTGTTCGCGCTGGCGCAGTGGCAGTTGGCCAGCGCGTTGCCAGGCGTGTGACTCCCGATTCGTTCGTCTCTCTCAAGAGTGCTGCGGCGTGAAGGTGCATCGTCAGCCACAAGTGGCGCGGGCCGCACGATGCAAAAGCAGATTTGACCACGGAGGACACGGAGAAGATGGGGAGCATGAGTTGGCGACTCGGCCATGCTCTCCGCTCCTCTCCGTGTCCTCCGCGATCTCCGTGGTCAATCTGCTCCAACGTCACCGTGTGGGGTCACCACTGCGCGCGGCTCTGACCCTGATCTGGTTGACCCTGCATCGCCAGCCACA
>JBFWQT010000261.1:0-9601 GCA_050249295.1 Planctomycetota bacterium | reverse complement strand
GCGCAGCGACGACTCGCGTTCGAGCCGGACCTCCGGCGGCACCATCAATCCCTTGACCACGCTCTGCAGCACGAGGAACACCGTCTCGCCGTCGACCGGCGGTATCGTGCAGAGCATCTGGTAGAGAATCGCGCCGAGCGCATAGATGTCGGTGCGCGCGTCGAGCTTGTCGATCTCGCCGCGCGCCTGCTCGGGCGCCATGTACTGCGGCGTGCCGAGGATGTCGCCATCCATGGTGTGGCGGATCTCGGCGCCCTCGGCGTCCGGCCGGATGGTCGCCGGCACGACATCGGTGCCGCTGCTGCTGCTGCTGCCAGCCGACGTGGTGGAGCTGGCGGCGCCACCCGACTGCGTTCGGGCGCGGGCACCGGCGCGGCCACGCGATCCGCCGATCCGGCTCGGCCGGCGTGCCAGCGGGGTGGGTGTCGACGGGCCGTCGTCGTCGTCCTGCCCGTCGCGACCGCGCCCGCCGCTGCGCGTCAGCGGCGTTTCGATCGAGACGTGGCTGCGTGAGAACGTCTCCTCGTCGCCCTCCACCGACTGGTGCTCGAAGCCCGGCATCAGGCGCGCGAGGCCCCAGTCCATCACCTGCACCTCGCCGAACGCGCCGACCATGATGTTGTCGGGCTTGAGGTCGCGGTGGATCACGCCGCAGGCGTGCGCATAGGCCATCGCATCGCAGACCTTGCGGAACACGTCGAGCCGGCGCGCCAGCGGGAAGACGCTGTCGTCTCCGCCCGCTGCGATCGACTTGCGCAGCTCGCGCAGGGCGACCGCCAGCGAGTGCCCCTTGATCAGCTTCATCGTGAAGTACGGCTTGCCGGTCTGGTCGAGTCCGAGCTCGTGCACGGGCACGATGCTGGGGTGTTCGAGCTGGCCGGTGACGCGGGCTTCGCGGATGAAGCGCGAGCGTGTGTCGGTGTTGTCGCCCTTGCTCGCCAGGATGACCTTCATCGCGACGGTACGACCGAGCCCCTGGTCGGTGGCGCGCAGGATCGCGCCCATGCCGCCGCGGGCGAGTTCGCCGAGCAGCTCGTAGCGCGCGCCAGAGATCGCCATCTGCCCGCCGGGCTGGGCGACCTGCGGCAGATTGAGGTTCGTGCCGCTGCGGTCGCCGGGTGCACCCGTGCCGCGCCGGCCGCGCCGGTCGAGCGTGGCGGTCTGGTCGTTGTTGCCGCCGACGTCGGCCGGGCCGGCGCCGCGCGTGTTGAACAGCGCCGCGAGGTCGTCCACGTGCAACGATGGCACGTCGATCGTCTCGGCTGTGGCGGACGGAGGCGGCGGCGGCATCGGCGCCTCGAACGACATGCTCTGATCGTCGTCGTACTCCAGGTCGGCGGCCAGGTGCTGGCCCGTCGGACCGGACGGGTGGCGCAGCGCCGGCGGTGGAGGAGGCGGTGGTGGTGGAGGCGGAGGAGGCGGTGGTGGTGGTGGTACGGCGCGCCCGCCGGTCTGCGTCGGCATCGCCACGTCGCGCGGAGCGGGCGGCGGCCCCACCGACGCCGAGGGCGCTGACGGCGAAGTTGATGGCGGCGGTGGCGGAATCACGCGGGAGCGGCCCGACACCGTGGACGCCGGCGGCGGCGGAATGGGCCGGTTGGCGGACTTCTCCCGCCGCGGATTACGATCCGGCTGGTCGCGTCGTGGGTCGGTGGTGGGCATAGCCGGTCACGGTGGTTGAGCCATGCACGGGCATGGCGGCTGAATCATATCGCCGCCACCGTCGGAATCGAGCGCAGATGTGCATCCACGGGGCCGCGGGAATCGCGCCAGGAATCTGTCCGGCCGGATCGCCCGTAGCAGGCTGTGCGGCAGGTTCTACTTTGCCGCTGCGCCCTTGTCCGCGTCGTGCAGGTAGACGGTGCGATGCGGGAACGGAATGTTGAATCCCTTCGCCTCGGCCAGCCGGAAGAACAGCCGGCGCACGCGTCGCGCGAGTTGCCACTGCATGCCGGGACGGCACGCCAGGTTGAGGCGGTAGATGATCGCCGAGTCGTCGAAGCGCTGCACGCCGAGCACCTGCGGCTTGTCGATCAGCGGCATCAGCAGGTCCTTGATGATCTCGTCCTCGCCCATCTTGAGGCAGAACTCCTCGAGCGCCGGAATCACGTCGTCGGGGTTGTCGGCGTACGACAGGCCGAGGTCGATGATCGCGCGCGAGTAGCGGGCGGTCATGTTCGCGACGTGGCTGATCGAGCCGTTGACGATCACGTGGCGCGCGCCGTCGACATCGCGCAGCACGGTGGTGCGCAGGCCGACGCTCTCGACGGTGCCCTCGATGTCGCCGATGCGAACCCAGTCGCCGGCCACATACTGGTTCTCGAGCAGGATGAAGAAGCCGTTGAAGAAGTCGCGGATCAGGCTCTGCGCGCCGAACGACACGGCCAGCGCGACGACGCCGACGGAGCCGACCAGCCAGGAGATCAGGTCCTCGCCGATGCCGACCGCGTAGAGCACGACGATGCCGGTGCCGAGTACGATGCAGATCGAGGTCATGCTGTGCACGAAGTAGAAGACCGTGCGCGCCCGCTGTACGCGCACGCGCGCCTGGCGACGGCTGACATCGGCAAGCTGCGCCTCGAGCCGCTGCGCGAACATCCGCATGCCGCGCATGATCAGCAGGCCGATCAGTACGGTCACGCCGATCAGGATGCCCGCGTTGATGACCTTCCACATCTGCTCGTCGTGCAGTCGCTGCTCCTCGGCCGTCTGCTGCGCGCTCAGCCGTTGCGTCGCCGCGTCGGCCTGCGACTGCCACAGCGCGAGCAGCCGGTTGTGGTCGGCGATCTGCTTCGTGGTGTCGGTGCGCGCCTCTTCCATCAGCGTGGCGCGTGGCGCGAGGATCGGCTGACGGCTGCGCGCGTTGGCGAGCCGCTGGTCCAGGGCGGACATGCGCCGCACGCGGTCTTTCATGGCCATAGTGCTGGTGGGCGGCGGCGCGGCGCGCAGCGTGGCGAGTTCCTGTTCGGTTGCGGCGATCAGCGTGGTCAGGTCTTCCTGCTCCTGGCGCACCGCCGCAATCTCGGTCTCGATTGACTGCAGCGACTGGCTGGCGCGTTCGAGCCGCACGCTCTCCCGCGCGGCCCGCTCCGAGAAGAACGCCAGCACCGCGCCCGGCTCGCCGCGGATGTTGGGCAGCCCCTTCTCGATGCGGTCGACCAGTTGCTTCTGGTCGCTGCTCATGCCCGAGATCGACCGCTGCCACTGCTCGGTGGTGGTGCGCGTGCGCCGGCGCTCGCCGTCGGCACCGTTCAGTCGCTCGAACACCGGGCCCGCGCCACCCCGCGTCGTCGGCGTCCCGAGGAACCTGCGATACGCGTCGCGCCACGCTGTGTAGACCGCGGACACGAACCGGAACGGCTCGCTCGGCGCCGGTTCGATCACCGGCGGCGTGCGATCGGCTGCGATGCCGAGCCGCTTGACCTCGTCGCCGAGCAGCACCTCGGCATGATCGACCAGCGCGGTCTCCTGCCGGCAGGCCAGCAGCAGGTCGCGAAGGTTGAACAACTGCTCGCCGATCGACTCGTAGCGCGCGAACAGCGTGTCGAGCTGGCCCAGTTCGACGCCCTCCGGTTGCAGGCGCTCGCCGCCAGCGGTCTTGCGCCGCAGGTCGGCCTGCAGCAGCAGCCGGCGTTCGAGCAGCAGGTCTTCCTGCGTGCCGCGCAGCTTGCGCTGGTCGTCGAACGTGTTCGACATCTTGTCGACGAACAGCAGCGCGCCGTTCAGCCCGGCGACCATCAGGTCGATGTTCGGCAGCGGCACCGGCACGTCGCCGTTGATCACGGTCTCGTCGACGCGCACGTCGGGCGCCAGCTTCGCGCGCCGCGGATCGTCCGCCGCGAGCGCGGCCAGCAGCGCATTGCGTGCCTCGTTGGCCGCGGTGACCGCCGCGACCGCCGCCGGGGCCGCCGACTTCACGGCCTCGAGCTCGCTGGTCGCCTGCTGCAGCAGGTCGCGCGCCTGACGCAGTCGTTCGCCGCGAGTGCTGCACCATGCCAGCGCGGCTTCGTTCTCCAGCTTCCAGCGGTTCAGCCGGTCGAGCCGGCTGCGCGTCTCCAGCAGCAACAGGTACTCGGGCAGCGAGCGATCGAAGTCGCGATCCTGTGGCGCCTCGCGCGAGCCGTTGTCGATCACGTAGCCGGGCAGGTCGGCGCGCCACGGATCGGCGAACCACCAGTCGGCGTCTACTTCCCAGCCGTCGGCCGTCGCCCTGGCGAGCACGGCCAGCACCTGGCTGGCCGTTCCGCGCCGGGCCTCGATCGCCGTGTTGAGCGCCGCGATCTTCGCGTTGGCGTCGTTGACGAGTTGCGCGTGCTGCGCGATGCGCGCGTCGACGTCGGGATCCTGCGCGCGGGCCGTGTTGGTCAGCAGCGAGGTCATCAGCACCAGCATGAGCACGGGCAGGGTACGCGCAGCGTGCGTCATCATCGACATGATCGGTCCTCTGCGAGATGCCGCGTCGCGCGGCTTGCCAACGGGATTGCCGGTCTGTAGAGGTGCGTTGTCGTTGGTTGGCGGCTGCAATGCAACCCGCTCCGAACGGAACGCATCATGTTCAGCGGAATCGTCGAAGGCACCGGCCGGGTGATTGCACTGGAACCCGGCGTGGCCGGGGCGGCGGCGCGGCTGCGGGTGTCGGCGCCGGCCGGACTCGTGCGCGACGTGGTGGCTGGCGCGAGTGTGGCGATCAATGGCTGCTGCCTCAGCGCCGTGATCCCGCCCGACGCGCCACCGCCACCCGGCGAGCTGTGGTTCGACGTGGTCGAGCAGACGCTGCAACGCACCAACCTCGGCGCGTTGACGCCCGGGCAACGAGTCAACCTCGAGCGCGCGATGGCCCTCGGCAGCCGCATCGACGGCCACTTCGTGCAGGGCCACATCGACGCGACCGGCGAGGTGCTGTCGGTCGAGCCCGCCGACGGCCAGACCGTGCTGCGCATTGCCGCGCCGCCGGACGTGGCGCGCTACTGCATCCCGCGTGGCTCGATCGCGATAGATGGCGTATCGCTCACGCTGGCGACCTTCGAGCCGGCGAACGGCGAGTTGTCGGTTGCGTTGATTCCGACCACCCTGGCGGTGACCGCTCTCGGCGATCGCGTGCGCGGCGACCGCGTCAACCTCGAGGCTGACATGCTCGGCAAGTATGTCGTGGGGTGGCTCGAGCGCAGCGGTCGTTGACGGCGGCAAGTGCCGCGAGCGCGGCCACAGTTCGACTATCGCCGCACGGTCACCCGATCGCGGCCGCCGCGCTTCGAATCGTAGAGCGCCGCGTCAGCCTCGCCATAGAGCTCGGCCGCGGTCCAGCTGTTGGCCCACGCCGCCAGGCCGATCGAGATCGTGATCTGCAGCGGGTCGGGCGCTTCGGGGTGCTTGCGCTGGAAATGGTGCTTCAGCACGCAGGTGCGCAGGCTCTCGGCCTTCTGGATCGCGCTCTCCAGGCCGGTCTCGATGAACAGGATCGCGAACTCGTCGCCGCCGAGCCGGCAGATGATGTCGGTCGTGCGCGTGTTCTGCCGCAGCAGCTCGCCGAACTCGGTCAGCATCTGGTCGCCCTGCGTGTGCAACCAGGTGTCGTTGATCGTCTTGAAGCGGTCGATGTCGAGCAACATCAGCGTCAGCTCGCGACCGTAACGCGCCGTGCGGTGCACTTCGGCCGCGAGCTTCTCGTCGAAGTAGCGGCGGTTGTAGACGCCGGTCAGCTGGTCCACGATCGTGAGCATGCGCACGCGATCGAGCAGCGTGAGGTTGTTGGCGCGGCTGCCGATCAGGTCGCCCAGCGTCACGACGACGTCGCGCAGCGACTTGCGGATTGCCGGCTCGCTCTCGAGCAACTGGCGCGTCGTGGTGTGGTAGCGGATCGCCAGCACGCCGTCGCGCCGGTCGCCCACGCGCAGCGGCACCGCCACGTCGCCGTCGGAGTCGTCCACCCAGGCGGTGTGGCCCTGCGCCACCTGCATCAGTGGATGCGACGACGCGTCCGGCGGGACCGACTCCGGCCAGCTCGGCGCGGGGCTGCCTTCGCGCAGCTTCAGGCCGTTGTGCTGGCGGTTCCAGGCGTAGATCGCCGCGTGGGCGAACTCCATGCCGCGCGAGGACACGAGGTACTCGCAGGCGCGCCGGCACATCGTCTCGGTGTCTTCGCAATCCTCGATGTGCCGCGTGAACTCGGGCGTCTTGATGATGCGCTCGGTGAGCTGCATGATCCGCACGTTCGCCTGGAAGGTAAGCTTGGTTTTCTCGCGCTGTTTGCGCGTTTCGCTCTCCAGCTCTTCCTGGCGTTTGACCACCGGCGTGATGTCGCGCATGCAGCCGAGCGTGACGCGGCGGTCGTTGTACGTGGCGTGCTTGATGCTGACTTCCTGCATCTGCAGCTCGCCCGACGCGGTGCGCAGCATCACGTGATAGAGCTGGTCGGCCAGCTGCGCGTGCGACGACGACGAGTCGTCATCCTTGATGCCCAGCGCCTGCGTGCGCTTGCGGTAGCGCTTGCCGCCGGGGTGGCCGTCGGGGTTGACCACCAGGTCGTCGACGCGGATCCGGCCGGAGAGCAGGTCGTCCTCCGAGTGCCCGGTAACGCGACAGAAAGCCGGATTGACCGCCAGGTAGCGGCCCGTCTCCAGGTCCATCACGTACATGGGGTCGTCGACCTCACGGAAAATGAACTCGGCCGCGACTTCGGCCGCGATCAGCGCGATCGGAATCCGGTCACTCCCGGCGCCGCCGGGGCCGACCACGTCGGTGGCCCGCCCGCGGGAGTCCCCCCCGGGAAGGCCGCGCGCGGCAGACTCGGACTGGCCATCGTGTGGAGTCATCCGGAGGAATCGGTGAGCAACGTGCAGCCGCCGGGCGCCAGGAGGTTGCCAGATGGTTGCCTGACAAACAAGCCGCCAACACGCGCCAGGAAATTGTGCGTCATGGGCGTATTCGCTCCAACCAATTGACGCAGAACGTGTTGTTCAGGTCAACAGGATTTGGCGTTCTAGGGAATCTGGGCGTGGGTGGGGGTCGTGGCTGTAGGAACGTTGATTTTCCGTGTTGGTTCGGTCTTGCTTGCCCTTGCCCTTGCCCTTGCCACCTGGACTTCCGGTTTCAAAGACGGTGGCTGTATCGGTTGGTGAGGCGCGGCCGGAGTGCCCGCCAACGCATTCTCTCTGACCGACCGACCAGGAGACCAATCGTGAGCAATCGACTGATGACGACGACAGCTGGGGCAGCGGGCAAACTGGGCCGCGGTCTCGCCGCATTGATGTTGGGAGCGGCCTGCCTGGTCGCCACTCCGGCGGGTAGTGCGTCGGCCCAGGACCCCGCGAATCCACAGGCCGGTACTCCGGCGACGCCCGGGCAGCTCGCCGTGATCGAGCGCGAGATCGCCACGCTCAAGCGCAGCATCGACCGGCTCAAGGCCAGCGGCGCGTCGGCCGACGTGATCCGGGAGATCGAGGTCGTCGTGTCGGCGCTCGAGACCACGCTCAAGTTGTGGTCGGCCGGTGGCCGCACGAATGGTGGCGCCAACGCGGCGCCGGCACCGCTGGCGGCGGCCGACGGAAGTGCGGTCGAGAAGCTCGCGTCGGCGATCGAGGAAACCCGCCTGGCGCTGGCCGACGCGCTGGCGTCGAAGGACAACGCGGCGATCGACCGGCTGACCACGCAGCTGTCCAGCCTCCAGGCCGAGCAGAAGCTCGCCCGCGCGATCGACCAGAAGCGCGACGAGATCCGGTCGGCGACCGATCGCGGCGACTGGGGCCTGGTGGCGAAGCTGGCGCGCGAGTTGCAGGGCCTGCAGGGCGGCGACCCGGCTGGTCGCAACACCGCCGAGTGGCAGGACAACCGCAACAACCGCAACAACCGCAGCGGCAACGCCGAGCCGAACCCGACGAACGACGCCGACTGGGGCATGGCCGGCGCGATCAAGCGTCTGGAGAAAGCGCTGGCAGATGCCACCGCGAAGGGCCAGGACGAACTGGCGCAGCGGCTCCGCGAGCAGATCGAGCGCTTCACCGAGCAGCAGCGCATGACCGACGAGCACATGCGCCGGCTGAAGGAGCAGATGGAGAACCTGCGCAACGGCAACGGCCAGGGCAACGGTAACGGCAACAACGGTTGGGGCAACGGCCAGGGCAACGGCAACGGTAGCCGCTCGCAGACGCAGAGCAGCTTCGCCGTCACGATCGACGGCGTGCAGTACCAGGGCAAGAGTGACGGCAAGACGATCATCGTCACCGTCACGAACGCCGACGGCAGCGTCGACTCGCTGAACTTCGACAGCCAGGAGGAGATGTTCCGTAGTCTGCCGATGCTGCGCGGGCGTGTGCAGCTCGGCAACACCGGCAGCGTCTGGGGTCGCAACGGCGCGAACGGACAGAACGGCGCGAACGGACAGAACGGCGGCAACGCCAACGGGGCCAACGGCGCCAACGGTTCCAGCGGTTCCAGCGGAGATGTCCGCCTGCGCGCCTCGACGTCGATCAACGGCACGCGCTACACGATCGAGGGCTTCGGCGACGGCCGCATCCGCGTGACCAGCACCGACGGCAACGGCAACACCAACACGGTGTCGTTCGCGAACGCGGACGAGATGCACAGGGCAATGCCCGAACTGAAGGGCGTCGAGATCGACCCGGCCCGCGGCTTCATCCGCATGAACAACAGCAGTAGCAGCAGCAGCTCGAACAACGGCAGCAGCTCGAACAACGGCAGCAGCAGCAGCAACAGTGTCCTGCCCGGCGGCCCGAACTCCAGCCAGCTGTTCCACGGCGTCAACGACCCGGAACTGCGCAAGCAGATCGACGACCTGGTGCGCCGGTACGAACTGGCCCGTTCCGCTGGTCAGCTCGAACTGGCCGCTGACGTCCAGCGCCAGCTCGACAAGCTGCTGAAGGCAGCCGACGCGGCGAAGACCGAACAGGCGAAGCGCGACGCCGCGATGCAGCAGCTCAAGGATCGACTCGCCGTGCTGCGCGTCGAGATCGACGCGACCCGCGCGCGGTACGACGAGGCCCGTCTGGCCAAGGATGTGGACACGATGGCCACGCTCGAGAAGTCGATCGTGCGACTCTACGACGAACTGTCGGCCGTGCAGAGCGAGCTCGACGCGCTGGCCCGCGGCCGGTGACTTGACGCGACACGCGACATGACGTGACAGCGCAGGATCGGGCGAGCCGGGGGCTTCAGGTCCCCGGCTCGCTTGCGTACGGGCCGCGACGAACAGCCAGGCAGAAACTATAGTGCCCGGCTGGACCAGACACTCCTCCGCCGCCATCTCCACCACCGCATCACCATGCTGGCGATCGACCTCACCGGAAAGCGGGCCTTCGTGGCCGGCGTTGCTGACGACAAGGGCTACGGCTGGGCCATCGTGCGTGCCCTCGCGCAGGCCGGAGCGAGCATCTGCGTCGGCACCTGGCCGCCCGCGCTGGGCATCTTCACCAAGAGCCTCGAACGCGGCAAGCTCGACACTGCGCTGCCGGGCGGCGGCACGATCACGATGGAGAAGACCTACCCGCTCGACGCGGTGTTCGACACGCCCGACGACGTGCCCGAGGCCACGCGCGAGGACAAGCGCTACAAGGACCTCGCGGCCTACACGATCCAGCAGATCGCC
>JBFWQT010000260.1:0-9606 GCA_050249295.1 Planctomycetota bacterium | reverse complement strand
GATCAACACCACCGGCGTACCATTGAACTGCGGCGGCGCGGGCGGCTGCACCGGCACGACGGGAGACGGCCCGCACCCGGCCAGCGCGATCAGCAGCAGTGCGCACAACGCGAAGCGGCGCATCGGCATGCGTCTGGTGCCGTCGGCCATTCGCGTCATCGCTTCAACTCCCGGGAAGAATCCGCGCGCCCCGACCGTTCACATCATGCACCCGCAAGGTGCAACCCCTGCGGGTGTGTTCAAGACCCGGAGGTACCATGACAATCCGCAAGTTTATCGAAGAGGTGCAGCACGACGTCTACGATCTGCCGGGCGAACGCGCCGACGATCGGGACCTGGCGTTTGCCACCACGATGCTGCTGCCACTGGGCGTATTGATGACCGTGCTGCTCGGCATCGCCGTCTTCGTGATGGTGATCCTCGCCTGACGCCGCCTCCATCGGAATCAGCCGGGCGGGGCGACGGCACCGGCCTCGCGAACCTCGCGCGCGAAGTCTGTGAGAATGCGGCGCAGCGCGAGATTCCAGCCGGCCAGCAGCGCCTCGCCGAGCACCTTGTCGCTGTAGTCGCCGACGTCGATCGGCACGCGCTGCTGGTAGTTCTTGCGCAGGCGCACCACGGCCGAGCCCTTCTGGATCTCGACCAGGAACAGCTGCAGCTCGAGCACGGCCAGTGGCGCCTTGCGGTCGCGGAAGTCGCCGTGCAGCGTCACCACGTGGCCCTCCAGCAGGTGTGTCGGCTCGACATAGCTGCCGCTGGTGACAACCTGCTCGACGATGTTCGCGCTCGACATCAACTGCTGCGCCTGGTCGGCGATCTGCTGGCCGGGCGGGATCAGGAAGGTGTTGTAGTAGTCCGTCTCCCACGTTGCCTCGTTGGTGCGGTAGGTGAACTCCTGCCCGGCGAAGGCCGGCGACACCGTGAACGGCCGCACCTTGAGCACCGTGCCCGCCGGCACAATCGCGTCGGCCGGCGCCACGCGCGCTTCGCCGTCGATCGCCGTCGTGGCATCAATGACGAAGAAGCGGCGCTCCGGGTAGCGCTGCTCGAGGCTCACGCACGAGACGAGTGTGCCGGCCACGACGAACGCGACGAACACGCCTGGCATCTTCAACAACATCGACATCACTTCTGCCTCCCGAGCGAACGCGGCGGCGGATCGCCGAACAGGGTGTGCGACGGATAGCGGCTGGCCTGCTCCGACACCTTGCGCAGGTCGTCCGACACGCGCTGCAGGTTTTCGAGCACCACGCTCATGCTCGACTGGCCGTCGGCCAGCACCATGTTGAGGCGGCGCAGGCCGGAGTTGAATTGATCGACCGACGCCGGCAACTCGTTCGATGCATCGTTGAGATGCGAGATCGTCGGCGTGAGCTGCTCGTCCGACATCTTCTGGATGCTGGCCACCAGCTCGCGCAACTGCTGCATCGCCGGCTGGATCTCGCCCTGCGTCAGCTGCCCGAGGTCGCGCGCCAGACGGTCGGCGCTCTCGGCCGCCGACGTCACGCGTTCGACCAGCGCCGGCATCTGGTCGGTCGTGTGTTCCACCTGGTCGAGAATCGTCGGCAGCTTCTCGTCGATCAGCTGCTGCAGCGACAGCGTCATGCGGTCGATGTTGCCGGCCACGTTGTCGAGCTTGGCCATCAGGTCGGGCAGTTGCATCACGCCATCGTTGAGGTTGTGCACCGCCGGCGACAGCTCGTTCTCCACAAAGCTGGTCAGCGACCCGGTGAGCCGCGAGAAGTCGGCCTGGTCGAGATTGCGCACGATGTTCTCGATCGAGCTCGTCAGCTCCGTCATCTGGCTGCGCGACGATGGCAGGTAGAGCTGCTTGTCGTGCGCCTCCTGCCACGGCAGGCCCGCGCTGATGTCCACCGCGTCGTCGCCGATCGCGCCCGGCACCAGTTCGAGGTACGGCGGGCTGGTCAGGCCGGACGATGTGAGCCGCAGGCGCCAGCCGTGCTGGCCGAGCTCGGAGACCACACCTTGCGCCTGCGCCAGATCCAGGTCGATCAGTCGCGGGTCCTCGAGTGCGATGGTGACGACGACCAGGGTGCCGTAGCGCTGGTACGCCTCGAACCCCACGCCCACACCGCGCTCGCCGGCCGGCTGGAAGTTGTACTTGTCGCGCGCCAGACGGATCTCGTGCACGCGGCCGATGTCGACGCCGCGCAGCTTCACGGGTGAGCCTACCGAAAGGCCCTGCACCGACTCGTCGAGGTAGGTGACCACGTAGGTGTAGGTCTTGAACAACGCGGCCGCGCCGAGCACGACGATCGCGAACAGCAGCACCGTGGCCGACGCCACCACGAACAGCCCGATCTTGAAGTAGCTGGCTTTGGCGCTCATCGGCGGTCTCCGGACTTCCTGGCGTCAGCGGGTCGTGAACGGGTGTGTGGAGGCTGGCCGGCACCTTCGCGGCGCGGCGAGAAGAAGTGGCTCACGGCCGCGGCCTTGTGGGCCGCGAGCTCGCGTGGCGTTCCCACTGCCAGCATTCCGCGTGTCTGTTTGTCCAGCATGATCGCCCGGTCCGCAATGGCCATTATGCTGGGCAACTCGTGGGTGACGATGACGAACGTGATGCCGAGGTTGCGCGAGAGCTTGATGATCAGATCGTCGAGCTCGGCCGATGTCACGGGGTCGAGGCCGGCCGATGGCTCGTCGAGGAACAGGATGCGCGGATCGAGAGCCATCGCGCGCGCGATCGCCGCGCGCTTCTGCATGCCGCCGCTGATCTCGCTGGGGTAGTAGTTGCGGTACGGCTCGAGGCCCACCAGGCTCAGGCGCGTCCGCGCGATCAGCGTCATCGCGTCGGGCGGCAGCGTGGTGAACTCCTCGAGCGGCAGCCGCACGTTCTCCAGCAGCGTCATCGAGCCGAACAGCGCGCCCGACTGGTACATCACGCCGAACCGGCGCAGGATGCGCTCCAGCAGTGCGCCCTCGGCCGGCACGATGTCCTCGCCGTCGATCAGCACGCTGCCGGCGGCGGCCCGGTAGAGCCGGATGATGTGCTTGAGCAGCGTGCTCTTGCCGCAGCCCGACCCGCCGAGGATCACGAAGACCTCGCCGGGGAAGACATCGAACGTGATGTGGTCGAGCACGATCGTGTCGCCGTACGCCAGCCGCACGTTGGTCACGCGGATGATCGGCGGATGCCCACGCAGGTGCGGCGGCGTCTCGCCCGGCATACGCGTCGTGCGGAAGCGGATGCTCGCGTGAATCTGCGAGGCCGCGGTGCGCTCCCGCATTTCCGGCAGCATCGGCAGGTCGGTGCCGAGTCGCTGGTTCTCGACCTCGCGCACGAGTCGCGCGTCGGCGAGTTCGGTGCTGCGCGTGGGCATCGCCGGGCCGTGCTGCTTTCGCGCACGCATCTCTTCGAGCAGCCGCACGCCTTCCGCTGCGTCGCCGCCGGGCAGGTCGGGCGGCGGCGTGGCCTCGTGATGGAGCGGGTTGTCCATCACCACGCTCGAGTAGTGCCGGCGGATCTCATCGAGGCCGGGCAACTCGCTGGCGAGCGAATGGTCGGGACCGCTCGACGTCACCGAGTCGGCATCGGCGTCTGCATCGGCGTCCGGGGGTGTCGTCGCATCCTGACCGTGCGCCTCACCGTTCTTCGCCGTCATGTCGGGCGCGTCGGGCGACACATTCTTTGTCGCGCTGTCGTCGCCTGCCGCGGCCAGCGCGGGCTGTTCGGTGAGTTCGCGGTAGCGGGCGCGCAGTTCCGCCAGCGAGGGCACCGCGCCGACCTCGTCCTGCAACGTCTCGGCACTCGCCGCCACACGGCGCTGCTTCTCGTCCTCGCTGAGCTCCGGCGCAGGCTCGGCGGGCTGGGTGGCAGTCTCGTCGTCGGCCGCGAACGGATCGCTGAACTCCGGTGCCGCCGCCAACCTCGGCATCAGGAACTCGTCGCTCATCGGCGGAGCCGGAGGCGCCGCATCGACCGGCGCATCCGCTGGCTGCGCGTCGAGCGGCTCGTCCATGCCGTCCGACGGACTGAGGCCGTCAAGTCCGCTGACATTGCCGGGCGAGCTGTCGAGCGAATCTGCGAAGTGGTCGTCAGCACGATGGAACAGCGTGGCGCGGAACCGATCGCTCGGCGGCGGTCCGAACGGGTCGGCATCGTCCGGGTCGTCCGGGTCGCCCGACCAATCGTCCACCACCGGGGGCGGCAGGGGCAGCGGCGCGTCCGGCCACTGGGGCACATCCGCGGCCGGGCCCGACGACGACACTCGCGGCATCGAGAACGCCGGAAGCTCGACGTCGCTCATGCCCTGTGGATCGGCCTCGTCGTCGCTGAACCCGGGAAAGTGATCGTCCGCAATGTCGTCCTCGTCGCCGTCGTCGCCGGGCAGCGGCGCCAACGGATCGGCACGGTCCGAGGGCGGCGGCGCGGGTGGCGGCGGTGGCGGCGGTGGCGGCGTATCGTCACGATCCGACCCGGCGTCGTCTGCGCCCGACTCCTCGTCGCCAGGCGCCGGCGGTGGTGCTGTCTGGTCGTCGTCGTGCGGCATGGTCACAACCCCACGGCGTAGAAGAGCAGCGCGAACACGCCGTCGCATACGATGATCAGGATCAGCCCGGCGACCACGGCCTGCGTCGTCGACGCGCCGACGGCGCTCGCCCCGGTGCCGGTGTTCAGCCCGCGCTGGCAGCCGATCGCGGCGACCAGCAACGCGAAGGTCGACACCTTGAACAACCCGCCGAGCACGTCGACGAAGTTGATCGCGTGCAGCACCTGGTTGACGATCAGCGCAAACGGGAACCCCAGCATGCCGCACACCACGGCTCCGCCGATGATGCCGACCAGATTGCAGATCACGGTCAGCAGCGGCGCCATCAGGATCACGGCCGTCACGCGCGGCAACGCCAGGAAGCGCACCGGCGAGATGCCCATCGTGGTCAGCGCGTTCAGCTCTTCGTTGACCTTCATCGTGCCCAGCTCGGCCGCGAACGCGGAGCCCGACCGCCCGGCGAGGATGATCGCCGTAAGCAGCGGCCCGAGTTCGCGCACGAGACTGATCGACACCAGGTCGATCACGAACAGCTCGGCGCCGAACTGCTTCAGCGGGATCGCCGCCTGGAACGCCAGGATGAAGCCGAACAGGAAACCGAGCAGGAGGACGATCGGCAGCGCGTTCACGCCCGACGTCTCCATCGCGAGGAACATGTCCTTCCAGCGCATGCGCGACGGCTGCACCACGGCGCGCACCGCCTCGGTGAACAGCTCGCCGGTGAAGCTCAGCAGCTTGCGGATGTCGCCCATCACGAGCAGCGTGGCGCGCCCGATCTCGACTATCACCTGGCGCTCGGCGATCTCGTCCGGCGGATCGATGAACTCGGTCTCGGGGAACATGTCGAGCATGTCGCGCAGACTGTCGCGCAGGCCGACCAGCTCGAAGCGGCGCGTCGCCTCGATCTGGCGGCGGCGCAGTTCGATCAGCAGCCCGAGCCCGGCGCCGTCGAGGTAGGTGATGTCGGTCGCATCAACCACCAGTGTGCGCCACGTGAGGTTGCCGGCCGGTGCGACGGCCTGGATCGCGCGCGGCCACGCATCGGCCGTGCTCTGCATGTCGAAGCGGCCGCCGAGCGTGAGCGTGAGCACGTCGCCCGCCTGGCGGGCCTCGACAACCGGCGTCGCCGGGTTCTGCTGCGCGACGGCTGGCGGGGCGGGCATCAACGATGGTCCGGCGGGCGGGCTCGCAGAACCTTACACTGGCCATGCAGCGATGGCGAGCGCACTCTGTACGCGCCCCCCACGCGACGCGGAGGCCGCCATGTGGGATCGCTTTGACGATGTGATGGACGACATGCACGACGACGTGCAAGAGATGCAGGCGCGGTGCGAGCGCCTCTGCGCCCGGCTGCGCGAGCTTGGCGTTGCGCCGCCACCGGCGCCGATCGAGGACCCGGCCCCGTCCGCGGCGCAGGATGCCGGCGACTACATGAACGCCGCGTACCACTCGTACACCGGCTTCTGGACGGAGATGCAGGCGTACCACAAGCAGCTGCAACAGTTGGTGACCGACGCGGAGGCCGCTGCGGCGCCGAAGAAGAAGACGACGAAGGCGAAGAGCAAGAAGAAGCAGCGCAAGGCCTGACCCGCGCCGCCAGGCACAGCAACAGAAAACCCCGCCTTGGCGGGGTTTCTGCGAGCCAGAACAGACGGAGAGACAGGGATTCGAACCCTGGGTACCCCAAAGGGCACATTGGTTTTCGAAACCAACCCGATCGGCCACTCCGGCATCTCTCCGAGGGGGGTTATACAGTCGGCCCGCCACGGCATCAACCGCCCACACCGACTGCCCGCAAGCTAATACGAGCCGCGATCCGGGCCCGCACGACATCAGTCGCGAGGCTTGACATTCGCCCGCCAGGTCAATAACCACGCCCATCCGCGCCGCATCGCACGCACCACCGCACCGCGCATGTTCTTCAAGCAGTACTACCTGGGTTGCCTCGCTCATGCGTCCTATCTGATCGGCGATGCCGGTGAGGCAGCCGTGGTGGACCCGCAGCGCGATGTCGATGCATACCTGGCCGACTGCGAGGCCAACGGCCTCATGCTGCGCTGGATCATCGAGACGCACGTGCACGCCGACTTCGTGTCGGGCCACGCCGAGCTCGCCGAGCGCAGCGGGGCGACGATCGCGCTCGGGCGGCAGGCGCGGCCCGGCTTCGGGTTCCACGCGCTGGCTGACGGCGACGAGATCATCATGGGCAACGCCGTGATCCGCGCGATCGAGACGCCCGGCCACACGCCCGAACACATCAGCCTGCTGGTGACCGACGCATCGGCCCCCGACGCGCCACCGAAGGTGCTCACCGGCGATACGCTGTTCATCGGCGACGTCGGCCGGCCCGACCTGGTCGCCTCGCGCGGGCACACGGCCGACGAGATGGCCGCGCTGCTCTACGACTCGCTGCACCACAAGCTGCTCGCACTCGACGACACGGTCGAAGTCTGGCCCGGCCACGGCAAGGGCTCGCTGTGCGGCCGCTACATGAGCGACGCGACGAGCAGCACGATCGGCGAACAGCGGCGCACGAACTTCATGCTGCAGCCGATGTCGAAGGACGAGTTCATCCGCAAGGCCGCGGCCGACCAGCCCGAGGTGCCCGACTACTTCATCCACGACGTGCAGCTGAACCTGGCCGGCGCCCCGCCGCTGGGTGCGATGAAGACGCCGATCGCGCTCGACCCGGCCGGGTTCGCCGCGATGATGGACGACGGCGCGCTGGTGCTGGACACGCGCGACGCGTGGGACTTCGGCGAGGCGCACATCCCGGGATCGCTCAACGTCGGCCTGGATGGCCGCTTCGCAAGCTGGGTCGGATCGCTCGTCAGCCCCGACCAGCCGGTGCTGCTGGTCTGCACGGGCGAAGGCAAGATGCGCGAAGCGACGATGCGCCTCGCACGCGTCGGCCTGCACAACGCCGCGGGCTGGCTCGCCGGCGGGCTGCAGGCGTGGGCCGATGCGAAGCGCGAACTGGCATCGGTGCCGCAGATGCTGGCCGACGAGCTGCACGAGAAGGTGACGTCCGGCGGACTGCAACTGCTCGACGTGCGCCGCGTGCCGGAGTACGAGGCCGGGCACATTGCCGGCGCAACGAACATCCCGCTCGACGCGCTGCCCGACGCCGGCAACTGCGGCCTCGATCCGGACCAGCCGGTCGTGGTGATCTGCAGCAGCGGCCACCGGTCGAGCATTGCGAGCAGCCTGCTCGAGCGCCAGGGGTTCTGCGACATCGCGAACCTGGTGGGCGGCACCGAAGCGTGGGAAGCATTCGATTTCGAACTGGTCACGCCGGCCGCGTCGCGCTGATCCGCCGTGCGCGCACGGGTCACAACAGCTGCGGCAGGCCACTGGCAATCCGCTCCTCGTCCGCGGCGCCGTACACCGACTGCGCCAGCACGGCGCGGCCGGTGTCGAACAGCAGCACCACCGGATCGTTGCGCCGCAGGTGCTTGCGCGTGCGCATCTCGCGCTGGATGCCGCCCGGCGAGAGGAACACCACACCGGCCGGCGACACCCGCCCCCGGACCGGCGTCGCGCTGCGCACGTGCGATGCAAACGACATCGCCGCGAGCAGGCCGATGACGACCAGCCCGCCGCCCGCGGCAGCGCCCATCGCAAACGCCGGCGCACGGTCATAGTTCACCTCCCAGTCCTGCACGATCAGTGTGTCCGGGTAGTCCGGGTGCCAGTTGCCCACCTCCTCCGGTCGTTCGCCGCGCGCCAGGCGCTGCTCCAGCGCCGAGGCCACGCTGACCTCGATGCGTCGCTCGACACGGATGGTGGCGCCGGCGGGCGTGGTGTACTCGCCGGTCACGACGTACGGATCCTGCATCTGACGGCGGCCCATGCTGCGGCGCTCTTCGACACTGACCACCTGCACCACCACGCGCTGGCCACGGTCGATGATCTCGTGACGCCGCGTCTCGTAAACATGGAAGCCGATCGCGAAGCCGCCGCAGATGCCGGCCACCGCCAGGCCAAGCACGCCGAGCGTGATGCCGATGGTCTGCATCGACGCGAACGTGCGAACAATCGAGGGGCGCGGGAGCATGGCGGTCTGCGGTCAGGGACACGTTGATCAGTCGAATTGCAGGCCACCCATCGGCAGATCCTGGTCCTTGTACGACTCCGACCCGCCGAAGCGATCGCTCTGGCTGCTGCGATCGTCGGCCGGCTCTGGCTGCTTGCGCGGCGGCTGGGCCGGTTGTGGTTGCGACTGCTGCGGGCGACGCAACTGCTGCTGTTGCAGCGTGGCGCGCACCGCGGCCTCGGCGGCAGCGGGCAACGGCGGCAACAGGCCCGACGCCGACGCCGACGCCGATGCCGCCGACGACGGGCTCGGCGCGGGCACGATCGCGGCGCCGGCCGCGCGCGCCTGCTCGGCTGCACGCTGTTCGCCGCCGGGGATCAGCACGGTCAGCAGGTAGCGCTCGTCGAGCGCGTTCGCGTCCAGGTTGAGGTTCGCGAAGTACGCCTCCAGCTCGGCCAGAAGATGCGCCGGCGTCTGGTGCCGCTGGTTCGGATGGATCGCCGTCATCTTCGCCACCAGGTGGTCGGCGAGCGGCGAGATGTCCGGATTCAGGCGCGACGCGTGGCTCGCGCCGTTGTGGCGGATCGCAGCCTGGATCTCCTGCACGTTCTTGCCCTTGTGCGGCAGCTGCCCGGTCAGGAACAGGTACGCCATCACGCCCAGCGACCACGCATCCACCCGGCAATCCACCTGGCTCGCGTCGATGATCTGCTCGGGCGCCATGAACTGGATCGTGCCGACGAGATCGCTCGGGCGGGTCAGGCGCTCGGCGCCGGTGACCTTGGCCAGGCCGAGGTCGAGCAGCTTGATGTGTCCGGCGCTGGTCAGGAAGCAGTTGTCCGGCTTGATGTCGCGGTGAATGATGCCGAAGCCGAACGCCTGGTGCAGCGCGCGCGTGAGCTGGTACGTGATGAACATCACGGCCGGCTCGGGCAGCCGTCGGCGGGCGCGGTAGAGGTCGCGCAGGTTCACGCCGACGAGCAGCTCCTGCACGAGGTACGGCCAGCGATGATTGAGGTCGCAGTCGATGAACTTCACGAGGTTGGGATGACTCATGAT
>JBFWQT010000259.1:0-9609 GCA_050249295.1 Planctomycetota bacterium | reverse complement strand
GACTGGGACCTCAAGCTGATCGACCCGCGCCGCAATTTTGTCTACATGCTGCAGAGCCGCAACGACGCGCCGGACCCGATGCGCATGCCCTTCAACGGCCTGCACTGAGTGTGCGAGCGACTTCGTGATCCAGGCGAGCCGGGGGTGTCAACCCCCGGAGGGGAGTAGCGCGAGGTCCGATGCAAATCAAAGCCCTGGTGAGTGGTGAGTGGTGAGTGGAGAGTCGCGAGGCTCGCGGTGTTCCCCTCCGGGAGTTACGTCCCCGGCTCGCCCGGAACGAACCCGATCAACCGCCGATCCAGACGGAGTCGACGTGCGAGCAGAACGCCTGGCAAGGCGACCCGCCGTTCGGCCTCGTCCTCGAGCTGATGCCCGACCGGGACCTCAAGCTGATCGACCCGCGCCGCAGTTTTGTTTACATGCTGCAGAGCCGCAACGACGCGCCGGACCCGATGCGCATGCCCTTCAACGACCTGCACTGAGGCAAGCGAGCCGGGGATGTAATCCCCGGAGGGAAGTGGCGCGAGTCCGATTGTAGACCAAAGCCCTGGTGGGTGGAGAGTCGCGTCGCAAGGCTCGCCGTGTTCCCCTCCGGGGACTTACGTCCCCGGCTCGCCTGGAACGCAACCGATCAACCGCCGATCCAGACGGAGGCAACGTGCGAGCAGAACGCCTGGCAAGGCCACCCGCCGTTCGGTCTCGTCTGGATCCGACTTGAGACCGCCACGCTAGCCGAGGTGCACTTCGCTGCCGTCGATCTTCACCAGACCGGTCGTGCGCAGCGTGGACGTCCCGGCCGTCGTCTCGATCGCGCCGTCCACAATCGTCCGGCTGCGGCCAGCGCGACGCTGCATCAGGCCGCGCACCCAGGCGAACGAATCGGTCACGCGTTGCCACAGCGTGGTGGCCTCGACCTCCACGCGACCGCCGCGCGTGCGCACCACCGGCGCCTCGGTCTCCACGCGTTGCGCCGACTCCACGCGCACCACGCCGGCCGCGCGGATCGTCACGCCGCCGGTCGGGTAGTCGAGTACCGCGTCGCCGGCCGCGAACGCCAGTACGCCGACGATGTAGGCGGCGTCGTCCTGCACGAGCACCAACACCTCGTCACCGACGCGCGGCACGAACGGCACCGCGAGCGCCACTCGAGCGGCCAGCGGAACACCGCCCGCGTCGACGTCGACCCGCACCTCCGACCCCGCTTCGACCACATGGCCAGTGGCGATCCGGGCGGACGACGACGACGACGACGACACCGTGGAGAGCAAGCCGGGATGCAGCATCGGATTGGGACCCGGAGAGCGGGCAGCGGGTTCACCACGATACACCAACCCGGCGCCGTCGCCAGCGGTCGGATAGTGGGACGAGTTGCCCACTGACATTGTGGACAGTTCGCCGGCTCACCACGCCAGCATAGTCCCCTGCCAGATTCGTTGCGATGGCTACCAACGCGCCCGCAAGCTGACCGGCTTCTTGCTTTCCCCCCGGCGCAAAGCGCTTCCAGAGACTCCACAAGGCTATCCAACCGAGTCCTCGTGCGCGCGGGCCTTGCACGCACTCGCGGCGGCAGTCCGCGGCGCGCATGTGGCGCGATTCACGCCCGCTCGTCGCTCAACGACCGTCCCACCGCCGCAAGCCGCTGCTCGGCGGCCTCAATGATCAGGTCGATCACCTTGTCGGGGTCAATGCCCGTGGTGTCGATCACCGTCGCGTCCTCGGGCTGCACCAGCGCACCCACCGGCCGGGCGCGATCCGCGGCGTCGCGCGACTCCACGTCATGCTTCACCGTCTCGAAGTCGATGTCGTGGTTGCGATGACGGAAATCCTCGAGGCGACGGCGCGCACGCTCCTCGATGCTGGCCGTGAGGAAGAACTTCAGCGGCGACTCCGGGAACACCACCGAGCCCTGGTCGCGCCCCTCGGTGACCAGCGCGCCGAGCGTGGCCACGAAGCGCTGCAGCTTGACCAGCCGACGGCGGATCGCCGGGTGATCGGCCACCACCTTGATCGCCCGCCCGACCAGCGGCGCGCGCAACTCGTCGTCGTCTACCGCCCGGCCATTCAGCAGCATGCGCAGGCCGCGGCGTTCGTCGGGCAACGGCTCGACACTGCAATCCACCGGCGTGAGCAACGTCTCGATGTCGTCGGCCGGCAGCGAGAACACCGCGGCCTCGCGCGCCGCGTCGTCGGCGTCGGACGGGACACGACCCGTGGCTAGCAACTGCCGCACGAGCGCGCAGGTCATCAGACGGTACATCGCGCCGGTGTCCAGGTAGCGCCACCCGAGGCGGTCGGCCAGCCGTCGCGCGGTGGTGCTCTTGCCGGAACCGGCAGGCCCGTCGATGGTGATCACGGTGGGAGTCATTGTGGTGACGCGCTCACAGTCACACTCACAGCCGGCACCATGCCTGGCATTTGCGCGTGATATCAGTCGCCGGCCGGACGAACCACTATTGTGTGGAATCCGCCCGGGAGGCCCGCGGGCGCGTGCTCATGCGGCGCCGGATTGTGCGCGCTCGACCTGGAACCAGCGGATGCGCTGGTGGATCAGGTCGCGCAGCGCGCGCTTGCCAGCCAGGAACGACGCGAACATCACGATCTCGTCCCGCGCGCTGATCACGAGCAGGCGCGGCGCAAGGAAGTCGCCGCCACGGAACATCTGCACGGCCAGCACGTCGGCGAGGGCGATGGTCTTCACCGTGCGCGCGTGCCGCAACAGATGCACGCCGTCGCGATCGATGCGCAGCGAGCGCGCGTCGCCACCGGCCATGCCGGCGATCAGCAGCACCAGGCCAGTCAGCGCGACCATGCTGGTCACGATGCCGACGATCGGCACGCCGCCAGCTTCGCCGGCCCGGAATGCCGCCACCGCCAGCCCACCGAAGACCAGCAGCAGCAGGATGCCCAGCGTGGTGAAGTAGCCCTTGCCGGCCAGTTCGAAGGCGTGCGGATCATCCTTGCCGACGACGCGCGCGACTTGCTCGTCGCCGACGCCGGTGCCGGGCGCGCCGGATTGCTGCTGGATGCGGTGCAGGCGCGTCTGCTCGCCGCCAGCCTTGCTTGGCGCGGGCTCCACGCGCAGGCTCGCGAGGTCGTAGAGCGGCAGGTCGAGTTCACGCGCGAGTCGGTGCCCGGAGCGGATCGCCGTGGAGGCACGCGAGTCGGCCTGCAGGCGGAA
The DNA here is from genome assembly GCA_050249295.1 of Planctomycetota bacterium. GTDB lineage: Bacteria > Planctomycetota > UBA8742 > SKZP01 > SKZP01 > JBFWQT01. The sequence goes on along the minus strand of JBFWQT010000259.1, from coordinate 6,431 downwards.
CGCGGCGTGATCGAGCGCGGGAGCAAGCGGGGCGAGCCGGTCGTCCTGTTCGCCGGGCGTTGCGGGTTGCGCAAGCGTGAGGCCGTCGTCGCTGAGGCTGGCGCGCGCGGAGAACGTGGCGTCGTCGCGGTCCGCGTCGGAGGCGGGCTCCTCGAGCAGCAGCGAGACCGACCAGTACTCGGCGGTGGTGGTGCCGGAGACGTTGGCCGCGTAGAGCGTGGATTCGATGCGCACGCCGATCACGCGGTCGAGCGAGCAACTGCCGCGGCCGGGAGCATGGACGATACCGGCGCCGCGGTCGATGACGACTGCGAGCAACGATCGCGCGGCGAACCACAGCCACACCGGCAGCACGAACACGCCGAGCACAGCGCCAACCGGCGGCCATGCGAACTCGAGCATGATCAGCACCAGCAGGACGATGCTGCCGACTGCGAACGCGCGACGGTCGCCGGGGTAGGCCGCGATCCGGATCATGTGGTGGAGTGTTTGCAAGTTGGTCGGCGGCTCATTCTGCCGTCCCGGCGGTCGGTTCGCACCGGGCTTCCTGCCTGGAAATCGCCGGGCGGGCTCATCGGCGATCAGCCACCGTGATGCACCAGCGTGCCGAGGCCGAGGTCGGTGAAGACCTCGATCAGCAGCGAGTGCTCGACGCGGCCGTCGATCAGGTGGACCTGGCCGACGCCCGCCTGCAGGCTCTGCACGGCGGTTTCCAGCTTGGGGATCATCCCGCCGGTCACCTCGCCGCTGTTGATCAGCGCGGCCACCTCGGGCGGCGTGAGGCGGCTCTTCACGGCGCCGTCGACCATCACGCCCGACACGTCGGTGAGGTAGACGAGCTTCTGCGCCTTGAGCGCCACGGCCACCGCGGCGGCCACGAGGTCGGCGTTGACGTTGTGCACCTGGTCGCCGGGGCCGTCGGCAGTCGAGCTGATCACCGGCACAAAACCGTTGTCGAGCAGCGTGCGCAGGATCGACGGATCGACCGACTCGGGCAGACCGACGAAGCCGATGTCGTGGCCGTCGGGCACGTGGCGGCGCACCGTGAGCAGGCCAGCGTCGGCGCCGGAGAGGCCCACCGCGCGCGACCCGGCGCGCACGAGGCGGGCAACAAGATCCTTGTTGATGCGACCGCTGAGCACCATCTGCGCGACGTCGGCCGTGGCCGCGTCGGTCACGCGGTGGCCATCCACGAAGCGCGTCTCGATGCCGAGCCGGCCGAGGATGCGCGTGAGCTCGGGGCCGCCGCCATGCACCACCACGGGCCGCAGGCCGACCAGGCTGAGCAGCGTGATGTCGCGCGAGAACGAATCCTGCAGGCGCTCTTCCTTCATCGCGGCGCCGCCGTACTTGATGACGACGGTCGCGCCGTTGAAGCGCTTGAGCCACGGAAGCGCCTCGATGAGTACGGCTGCCTTTGCAGCCACTTCGGCAAGCTTGTCGGTCACGTCGGTCGTCTCGCGTCGTGCACCCATGGTGCAGCGGTGGTCGGTCGCGCGTCGATACCACACCACCCGCCGGGCCGGAAGGCAGGCGCGGCCGGCTGTGCTACTGTGGTGCATCCGCCGGGCTTGCACCTCCGAGCACATGAAGGCACCGCGCCTGTTTATCGCCCTGCAGTTCAGCGGCGGCGTGAAGAAGAACCTGACCCAGCTGCAGGCCGAGCTGCGCGAACGCATGCCGACCGGCTGGAACTGGTCGGACGCCGACATGATGCACATCACGCTGCGCTTCATCGGCGAGGTCGGACCGAACGACATTGTGCCGGTGTGCGACGCGGTGACGGCCGCGACCGACGGCATTGCGCCGTTCGAGTACAAGCTCGAGGGGATCGGCGTGTTCCCGAAGCCGAGCGCGCCGCGCACGCTGTGGGCCGGGCTGGGCGGCGACACGGGGCCGATCGTGGAGCTCAACCGGCGGCTGGAGGAGGCGATGCTCGAGCTCGGCCATCGCGGCGAGCCGAAGCCGTTCCGCCCGCACGTCACGCTGGCCCGCTCGGTGCGCGGCGAGACCATCGACGAGGCCGCGCTGAACGCCGCGATCGCCGAGGTGGGCAGCCGCGAGATCGCCAAGGTGTTCGCGCGCGAGGTGATCACGTTCAACTCCCTGCTGACCCGCGACGGCGCCGTCTACGAGGTGATGGCGCGCGCGCCGCTGACCTGAACGCCCCGCCGACTTCGCTGGTGGAGCGCCAACGACGGTGTTAGGCTCACGCCCCACCGTCATACAATTACTACCAGCAACGCCCCCGCCCACCGATGCCCCTGGATACGCGGACCAGTCAGAAGACCGGCGCGGCGCCCTACTACATCATCCGCGCCATCTTCGTGCTGATCTTCACCTACACGAGCTGGAAGCTCGGCGCAGCCATCGAGGAGACGGGCAGCGGCGCGCTGGCGGGCATCTTCATCGGCATCATCGGGTCGATGCTGCTCGTCGCGTTCGAGGCGTACTTCAGCCAGCACTACCTCTCGCTGTTCTATTCGGTGATCAGCGGCCTGCTGTTCGGCCTGCTGATCTCGGTGTTCTTCGTGCAGATCATCGCGTACATCCCCGAGGAGTACATCCCCAAGACGCCGAAGGGCACCGAGCAGAAGGCGATCATCGGCCTGCTGATGACGATCTTCTGTTGCTACCTGTCGGTGATCCTCGTGCTGCGCGCGCGCAACGCCTACCGCCTGATCATCCCGTTCGTGGAGCTCAAGCAGGAGGGCCCGCAGCGCAAGCGCATCCTGCTCGACTCGTCGGTGATCGTCGACGGCCGGCTCGCCGACATCTGCGACACGCTGATCATCGACCAGACGATGTTCCTGCCCGACTTCGTGCTCGCGAACATCCACAAGATTGCCGACCACTCCGACCCGATCAAGCGCACCCGCGGCCGTCGCGGGCTCGACATGCTGAACAAGCTGCGCACCAACACGCGCATGCAGATCGACATGATCGCGACGCAGTACCCGGAGGAGATGATCGCCGAGAGCCGGCTGATCGAGCTCGCGCGCGAGAGCAACGCGCGGATCCTCACGACCGACAACGCGCTGCACAAGCTGGCGCAGTTGCAGGGCATCGAGGTGATCAACGTGCACGAGCTGGAGACCGCGCTGCGGCCCGTCGTGCTCGTCGGCGAGGAGCTGGCGATCAAGATCATCCGCCCCGGCGAGGAGCAGGACCAGGGTATCGGCCACCTCGAGGACGGCACGATGGTGGTGGTCAAGAACGGCCGCAAGTACGTCGGCCGCGAGCTGATGGTGTCGGTGTCGAGCGTGCTGCAGCGCAACACGGGCCGGATGATTTTCGCCGAGTTCGTCGAGGAGATGGACAGCGGCAGCGGGGCGAACGACAGCTCTGACGACCGCAGCGACCGCGGCAGTCACCGTGATCGCGACGAACGACGCAGCGGGCGGAAGAAGAAGGGCGGCTAGACCGGGAGCGTGCCCGGGATTGCAAGAGGGCCGCGATCGGCTCGACGGGCGGATCGAAGGCACGCCCGCGGCCCGCTCCCTTGCGGTCGCTGTCAGAGTACTCCGATCCGAGGCGAGCCGGGGACTGCGTGCTGTTGAGCACGACGTGAAAAAGAGATTCAACACAGAGAGCACAGAGAACACAGAGAAGAAGCGGAGAGGTGAGACGCGCCTCTCTTCCTCATCTCTGTGTTCGCTGTGTTCTCTGTGTTCGCTGTGTTCTCTGTGTTGAATCTTCTCCTGTCATCGCCGGCCGAGTGAGCGACCGGGTCCGTCGCGCATGCGCCAGACCAAGAGCCGCGAGCGCAAGCGAGCGGGCCCAACGGGCGTTGCGATCACGAATCCGCCGATCGGCGATCCCCATCAACCACGCCCAGCGAAAGAAGGATTCACCACTGAGGACGCGGAGGACACGTTTATTCAAGGTCCGAACGCGACGGCAGCCGGTGCCCGCCGGTACACGCCGGTACCCGCGATTCCCCGCTCCCTTTCGGTCGCGGCTCCTGGTGTCTGCGTCAACGACTGCCGGCCTTGCCGTCGTCGGTGCTCGCCGGCTGACGTGGCGGGAACAACGGCAGGTCGACATCGGGCACTGCCTGCAGGCGCACGGAGCGCATCGGCCAGATGCTGCCGCGGGGGAACTCGTGTCGGCCGATGTAGAGGTGGCCGTCGCGCCAGCACCGCACGTCGAGCAACTCGGTCGCACCACCATCCGGCACGTGCGTGACCTCGATCTGATCGTACCCGGCCGCGCCCAGCTGCAGGCGCAACAGCGGCCGGTAGAGGTTGCCGTTGACGAGTTGCAACACGCCGAAGCCGAGCGCGACAATCGCCACCGCGACGGCCCCGCCAGCGAGCGGCCGGCGGAACAGCCGCACCATCGCCGGGACAAGATCGGCCACCAGCACCAGACCGATGCCGAGCGCGAACACGAACCAGCCGAGGCCGGGCTGCACGCGCGCGCCGGTCTCGGCCATGCCGGGGGCGGCACTGGCGAGCATCATCGCGGCCTGCGCGCGCAGGTCGATCGCGAACTGCGTGACCAGCAGGCCCGCGCCGAGCGCGAGCAGCCACGTCAGCAGCGCGCGATGCGGGCCGCCGGCCACAGCCTGCAGCGCGAAGCCGAGGATCAGCCAGGCGAGCAGCGCCAGCAACTCGCCGCCGGGCACCATCAGACCGCCGACCGCGGCGCGCGCGCCGGCATTCGTGCTGGCGTGGATCCACGGCATGATCAGCGCCGCCACCGCGAGGCCGGCTCCGCCGAGCGCGATCGCGCGATGCACCGGCTCGCCGGCCATGCGCGTCCAGACGGTGGGAATCGTGGCGCGCAACGTGAAGCCGCAGTTCGGACAGGTCAGCCACTCGCGGTTGATCGGCTCGAGACAGTTGGTGCAGGTCAGGCCGATCGACGCGGCTTCGGCCGGGCGCGGCGGCAGCTTCGACGAGGCCGTCGACGTGGCCGCGCTCGCGCTAGCGCCGGCGGCGGGTGAGACCGGCGAGTCGGTGGCCGGGGTCGCGGCGGGCAACGGCGGCGGCGATGTCAGCGCGCCGTGGAACTCGTCGATGTCGCGCAGGCGCTTCCAGTGCTCGCCGAAGCCGATGTGCCACGCGTAGTGCTTCGGCAGGAACGTGCCGTCGCGCAGCCGGTCGACGATCTCGTCGCCGCTGAACGGGCCGAGGCGCTCGCGGTTGGCGTGCACGAACCAGACCGTGGTTGCGCGCGAGCGTTCGGACATCAACGGCCCCGTCGCACCCGGCTGCGGCGGACGCGGACTCACCGGCGCGTCAGCTTGCAGCCGCCCGGTGTCGGGCGCGGGCGCGGGCGGTGTCGAGGCCGGGTGATGATCGGGTTGCTCGTCCATCTGCAGTCGATCGGGAAGGTGAGCGCACGTGGCGGCGCAAGTTGATGATGCGCGATGCTACCCGCCGCATCGTCATCCGGCCACCCACCCGCCGGTCGACGCTCAGCGCGGCGCCGACCCGCCGAAGCGACGCACGAGTTCGGCGGTGGCCGCCGGCGACGTGCCGCAACAACTGCCGATGATCGTCGCGCCGGCGTCGATCCACGTGGCGGCGAGGTCGGCGTACCGCGCGGCGCCACCGGCCGCGGCGTCGGTGGATTCCCAGCCGAGGCCGTCGGTGGGGTGGCCCGCATTGGCGTAGGCGCCGAACGCCACGCCGTCGGCGGCAATGCCGCTGTCGGCGATCGCGCGCACGTAGTCGAGCGTACGCACCGCCGGCACGCAGTTGACGAGCACAGCCGTTGCGCCGAGCTGCGCCGCCCGGCGAGCGGCCGCGCCAACCTCCGCCGGCGTCATCAGGTCGGCCAGGTAGCCCGGCGTGAACGACGCCCAGACCTCGCGGCCGGTAGCGAGTGCCGCCTCGATCGCGGCGAGCGCTTCGCCAACATGCGGGAAGGTTTCGCAGAGGAGCAGGTCGCAGCCGGGCGCGAGGGCGGTGGCCAGCGATGCGTGCTCCGGCCCGGGGTCGGCCGGCGAGAGGTCCGGCCGGTAGCAGTCTTCGAGTGGCGCGATGCTGCCGGCGAGACGACTGCCGGGTTGCATCGCGGAGCGCGCGAGTTGAACGGCGATGTCGACCAGTTCGCGGTACGACTCGCCGGCCGCGCGGCGCGTGGTGCGGAAGGTGTTGGCGGTGTGCACGTGCGCGCCGGCGGTCGCGTAGTCGCGATGGATCTGCGCGACGAGGTCGGGGCGATCACGCAAGGCGGCCGCGCTCCAGAGCGGCGCGGGCGTGTCGAGGCCGCGCGCGTTGAGTTCGGTTCCGACCGGGCCGTCGAGAATGGTGATGGCCATCGTTCCTTGCCCTCGCCCCCTTCAGTGTTGCGGTTCCAGTGTCGCGCTCCAGGCGAGCCGGGGACGTAAGTCCCCGGAGGGGGTATATCGAACCAGTCCGCGCAACACCTCACCGCGCGGCCCACGCGACCGAACGCAACAGCAAAGCCCCACCGGG
>JBFWQT010000258.1:0-9716 GCA_050249295.1 Planctomycetota bacterium | reverse complement strand
CGTGGTGGACTTGGGGATGGGCCCGATCAACGTTGGGCGCTGGCGCCAACGCGGCGTCCACGCTCCTTCTGTTTTGGCTTGTCGGGGGAATCTTGGAGCCTTGGGCTGGGTACCTTGAGGTGCGGGCAGGGTCGCTTGATACGTCGGCCCTTGGTCTTTTGGTATGCTGCGTTGGTGTGTTGGCCACGGTTCATTGTTATCGGAGGTCACCAGAATCCGAGGTGATGTTCGTGCTGCTGCTGGCGATTGCAGCTGCGTATTTTGGGGGTGCCTTGATTTTGGCCGCGAGCGGCTGTTTCGTCGCTAGTTTTTCGGATTCAAAGGCGGTGTCTGTTGCTCTGGCGGACAATATCTTCGCTGTTCGATTGGCACTGATCGCGTATGGGCCTGCGACGGGCGCTCATGTTGGCTGCATTCTATGCTTGTTGACGTCCTGTGGAGCCGGTGCTTTTGCGACTTCCGTGCGACTACGATACCGTAAAGGTGTCGTTGCAGTCGCAATCGGCGCCCTTGTTTTGTACACGGTATTTGTCGTATGGAGATCGTATTTGTATGCCCAATCGCACAGTAGCGCCTCTCCAATCGTAGAGTTTTGGTTGTCATCAAATGCGGACAGATATGTGTACTCGCCGCTTCGGTTTTCAAACGTTTTTCCGGCCTGCTTGCATATCCACCTATGGCTGGCCGCGCGCCGGAGGTTTGCTTCTGGTGCGGCCCTCGGTACTCCGATTGACGTTGGTTTGGGGGGACGGAAGCAACCGCTGGTCAAGCGTGATGATGAGTGTTCCGCGCCGCCTGGTTGTAAGAACGGCATGTAAGCCCGTGCGGTCGGCCGCAGACGGCGACCCGGCGGCTGCAACGTCGTGCTGAGAATGGCCTTGCACAAAATTACACCCATAGGAGCAGGTTCTGCGTACTTCTGACCATCCCTTCGACACTCCGCCTCGGCCGGCCCGTGCTCGCGGCACTGCGCAACACCTGTGGCGAGATCGGCGCGGACGTAACGATGGCCACATTGCGCGGGGTGCGGTGGTAGTGGTGTGCGAACCGTCCCAGCCGTTCGGCCCGCTGGCCCGCTTGCTCGCGGTCTGCGCACGCATGCGCGTCGCGCGGGTGTTCATTGCAACGGCCGAAGAAGGAGACGCCGGGACTGCAACGCTGACGCTGCGTCCGCTGTTTCTGCCGGCGCTACGGAGCCGCGAGATCATCACGCCAATGCCCTGGCAGTCTCTCACGATCGAGTTCACCGCACGGTGGAGCGGCGGTGACGGTCTGCAGATCACGCCGGATCCGATCAACGAGTTCTTCCGGTCGATCGCCTTGCCGCCCGGCGCGGAGGCGTCCGGTCGTGCGTTCCATGAACTCGAGGAGCAACTCCGCGCGGCGGGCGCCGGCAAGTTGATCGGCGAACGCATGATCGTGACGGTACAGGCGACGCAACCGATCGAGCTGTTGCTGAGAACGATGACCGCGATCGATCGCGTTGAACCCGTGCCGGACTCCCCGCTGCCGTTGTGGCTGACGATGCCGACGCTGCCCTCCGCAGTGCCAGACGCCGACGCCGAAGCCGAACACGGCGTCGCGTTGCCACTCAAACCCGGCCGCAATGTCTACAGTGCGTTCCGGGTCCGAGGTCCGATCCGTGTTCGCACGAACACGGCCGGCGTTCCGGTCGCGCCACCGCCGCCGATGGAATCGTGGGAGTCGTGGCGTCCTGTCGGCCTCCAGCGCGAGGAACGATGAGCCAACCGGAGTCGCGCGTGAACGCCACGCCCTTCCATCACACGCCGGTGCTGCTGGCCGAGGTGCTGCAACTGCTGGCGCCCACGCCGGGCGAGCGCACGCTCGACCTCACGATCGGTGGCGGCGGGCATGCCGCCGCAATCCTCGAGCGCACCGCACCCGACGGCCAGCTCGTCGGCGTCGATCGCGACCCGACGGCACTCGCCGCGGCACGCGAACGTCTGGCGGACCACGGGACAAGAGTGCAACTCATCGCCGCGCGCTTCGGCGACGTGGCGGCGCGACCGCCGGACGGCGGGGCGTTCGACATCGTGCTGGCTGACCTCGGCGTGTCGAGCCCGCAACTCGACACGGCCGACCGCGGCTTCAGCTTCCGCCACGACGGCCCGCTCGACATGCGCATGGACCCCGGCCGCGGGCCGACGGCGCGCGACCTGCTCGCGCAACTTGACGCGACCGCGCTGGCCGACGTGATCTTCCACTACGGCGAGGAGCGCAAGTCGCGCCGCATCGCGCGCGCGATCAAGGATGCGCTGGCCGCCGATCGCAACGCGCTGCAGACCACGGCCGAGCTGGCGGCGCTGGTCGCGCGGGTCACGCCGGGCGGCGGCAGCGCGGCCGATCGCGGTCGCATCCACCCGGCCACGCGCGTGTTCCAGGCGTTGCGCATCGCGGTCAACGGCGAGCTCGATCAGCTCGATGCCCTGCTGGCGGCCGTTCCGCGGCTGCTCGCGCCGGGCGGGCGGATCGCGATCATCTCGTTCCACTCGCTGGAAGACCGCCGCGTGAAGACTGCGTTCCGCGAACTGGCCACCGACGGCGTGCGCGAGTTGATCACGCGCAAACCCGTGACGGCCGGCGAGGCCGAATGCCGCGCGAACCCGCGCGCGCGGCCGGCGAAGCTGCGCGTGTTGCGCAACGCGCCGGTCGTGCGCAAGTCGAAGTGGGAGCGCAAACGCGACGAAGATGACGACGGCGGCGGCGCGCCAATATGAGCGCCGCGAGCGCAAGCGAGCGGGCCCCGAGGGCCTGCCGTCTGCGAACCCGCATCACGTCCATCACGACGATCACGTCGCGATCGCGATCGCCGATTCGTGCGGATCGGCGCGGGGCCCTGATTGTGCGGGCTTCGGTGTCACGCATCTGAGACAGCGGCAACCCTGACCACCCGATCTGATCACTGCTCAGAATCGGACCACGTATTGGCCGATCGTCGGTCCGTGGGCCTCGCAACGCCCGCACATCGCGGCGGAGTGTTGGCTGGCATGAGTAATGCACCCGTCCGACCATCAACTCGGTCAACCGGAGAACCACGATGCACGACCCCCATGACCATGACCATGACCATGACCATGCGGGTGACAGCGCCAGCTGCAGCGAGAGCACCGCCAGCAGCACCGCCATCCGCGAACAGCCTCACGCCGACACGCAGCGCACGCCACTACGCAGCGCCGCATCAGGGGCCGCGCCACCGGACCGGGCCGACCGGTACTCGCAGGTCCACGACGACGACGACACGGTCGCACCCGGCCCGGCATCGACCGCGGAGCTCGACCCGCTGATCGGCCAGCGGCTCGGCCCGTTCGTCATCGAGGATCGCATCGGTCGCGGCGGGTTCAGCACGGTCTACCGCGCGCGCCACGACTGGCTCGACACGCTGCACGCGCTCAAGGTGGTGCATCCGCCGTGCACGCCGGCCGTGCTCGAGCGCTTCCGCCAGGAGGCGCGCATCGGCCTGCGACTGCGCCACCCCAACGTCGCCACCGTCTGCATGGCCGGGCTCGACACGCCGCCCGGCTCGACCCGCCCGCTGCCGTGGATCGCGTCCGACCTGATCGACGGCACATCGGTCTCGCGGATGGTCATCGGCCACGGGGCGATGGATGGACGCACCGCCGCGCTGATTGCCGTGCAGGTGCTCGACGGCCTCACGCACGCGCACCGCGAGGGCGTGCTGCATGGCGACGTCAAGCCGGGCAACATCCTGGTGCTCGACGACGGCACCGCGCGGCTGGTCGACTTCGGCCTCGCGATCGAGATCGGCGCGTCGCGCGGCCGGCCCGCCGGGACCGTCGGATTCATCGCGCCCGAACTGTGGCACACGCCGCCGCGCATGGATCGTCGCGCGGACATCTTCTCGATGGGCGTCACGCTCTGGACGATGCTCTCCGGCCGCTACCCGCGCACGCGCGACGGCCAGCACGTGCCCGAACTGCCGCAGCTGACGATCGTGGATCCCGGCCTGCTCGACATCGTGATGCGCATGACCGCGGCCGATGTCGACCTGCGCTACCACTCGGCGGCCGACGCGCGCTACGCACTGCAGGACTGGATGAACGAGATGTCGGCCGTGCCGATCATGCCCCGTGGCGACGGCGGCGGCATGGTCGGTCGCCGCACCACCACCACGCTCGTGCCGCGCCGCCGCCCGTCGTCGCTGCGCCGGCCCGCCAACCAGCCGGTCGCGGTGCTGTTCGCCGCACCGCCGTCGGCCGACGCCAGCAGTCTGCAGCGCGTGCTCGACGCCGCCGGCTACCGGGTGACGCGCGCCGACGAGCCGCAACTGTTGATCGATCGGTTCGCCGACCCGCCGCCCGAGGCGTTGCTGCTCGACCCTGCGCTGATGTCCGACGGCTACGAGATGGTCCGCTCCGTGCGCGAACGCTGGCCCGGCACCGTGGTGGTGCTGATCGCCGACGGCGCCGAGCCCAACGACCGCCTGCGCGGTCTGATGTGCGGCGCCGATCGCTACCTCGCGCGGCCGTGTTCGCCGATGCGCGTCATCAACGAGCTCTCGCGGCTGCTGCGTGTGCCCGGCCCCGCGTCGGCCAGCACCCCCGCAACCGAGACGCAGCCGCTCGGCGGATGACCGCATCCCCGCACCGGCATTGCTTGCCCCCGCAAGCGCCAGCCGGCTAGACTCCGGGGAGAACCCTGCCCGCCTCCCGCCAGTGCTGCCATGCTGATCACGTCGATCTCCGCCCGGCTCGCGCGCATCTCGCCGCGACACCTCATGCTCTCGCTGTGCACGGCGCTGCTGCTCGGCTGCTCGGTGGGCTGCGGCGGCTACCAGAGCATCGACTACCGGGACTGGGAGGTCTATCGCGTGCCGCGCGGCTCGCTTGCGGCCGAGCGCGCCAAGCTCGCGAAGGTCGTGCGCGAGGTGCTGCTGCACCGGCACTACTACACCGAGCCGGGTTCGGTCTCGAACCTCGAAACGCCGGGCCGCGAAGGCTCGCTCGAGACGCACTGGAACGACGAGGACGCGCGCCAGCAGCAGGGCTCGATGCTCGGCCACCGCTACAAGGTGGGCGTGCGCATCCGCGAAGGCCTCAGCCACATCCCGGCGCGCAAGGGCAACGATCCGATCGAGGAGCGCTACCTCAACCTGGCCACCCAGACCGACCCGGACATCGTCTACCTCACGATGTCGATCGGCTGCATTGCCGAGGTCAACAAGCGCATGAACATCAGCCCCGGCGACTACGACCAGGCCGAGTGGCACGGCGCCGGCCAGGCCAACGATGTCTCCAACCGCTTGCGCAGCGAGATCCGCAAGCGCTTCGCGCAGATCGCCGAGCGCTCGCAGAACGACGGCCGCGAGGGGTCCGACCGCACCGCGAAAATCATGGAGCGCGGCAGCGACACGCAGCAGAACCCCGACGCGAACGATCACACCGGCACCACGTGGGGCCCGGGCAGCGGCGGCCAGGGCGACCAGACGCCGCTCGACTTCGGCACCGGCGTCGGCCGGAACTAGCCCGACCAGTGCGGCCGCGTTCGCGGCAATCGGACGACGCACGCGGACACCCATCGCCATCGCGGCACCGAACGTCGCGGCCGTCGCGGCCGTCGCGGCACCGGCCGTCGCGGCCGTCGCGGCACCGGCCGTCGCGACCGTCGCGACCGTCGCGGCTCGGTACCTTGTCTGACCGTCGGCGCGACGGTCGCGGGCGTATATGGTGGACAGGTACGGATCTCCTGTCGGCGCGGCAATGCGATCACGCGATGCCGGGTCACAGCCGAGCGGCCTGCCATGAACCCGGACCCGCACGCGCCACCGCCTGCCGATGCCGATGCCGATGACGGCCGCACCTTCGAGCCGACTGTCGAGAGCACGCGCAAGACGATCCGCCGACAGCCGCGCCTGCCCGGCGCATCGCCGTCGCCGGTCGACGCCACGCTGCCCGGCCAGCGCGCCACCACTCCTCCGACGCGCCGCACTACACCGCCGTCGCCGAGCGGCCGCACGACCTCTCCGCCGGGCACCGCGGCACACGCGGCCACCTTCAACAACCGCTACCACGTTGCCGGCGAGCTCGGCCGCGGCGGTCTCGGGCTGGTGCTCGACGCGTCCGACGAGCGCATCGGGCGCGGGCTGGCCATCAAGGTGCTGCTGCGGCCCGAAGGGCGCGCGCTGACGCGCTTCGTCGACGAGGCGCGCATCACCGGCCAGCTCGAGCACCCCAACATCATCCCCGTCTACGACCTCGGCGAGGACGACCAGCAGCGGCCGTTCATGGCGATGAAGCGCGTGCGCGGCCACACGCTGTCGGAGATCATCCGCGACCTCCGCGCCGCCCGCGCGCGAGCCACGCTGGCCGATCTGCGCAAGGACCGCCGGCTCGAAATCTTCCTCAAGGTGTGCGACGCGATCGACTACGCCCACAGCCGGCGCGTGATCCACCGCGACCTCAAGCCCGACAACGTGATGGTCGGCGAGTTCGGCGACGTGCTGGTGATGGACTGGGGCATCGCCCGCCTGCTCGACGCGCCGCTCGACGATGACGCGCCGCCGGATCGCACGCCGCTCGCTCCCGACGACCGCAGCGTGCGTCGCGCCGACAACGCCGCGCAGCTCACCGCCGAGGGCGACGTGATCGGCACGCCGGCGTTCATGCCGCCCGAGCAGGCCAACGGCGAGCTCGCGCAGATGGGGCCGCACTCCGATGTCTTCGCGCTCGGCGCAATCCTCTACCACATGCTCACGTTCGAGCCGCCGTACCGCGGCGAGTCGGTGTTCCGCGTGATGGCGATGGCCGCGCGCGCCGAGTGGGTGCCGCCGCGCACGAAGGCGCCGCGCGCCGGCATCCCGCGCGAGCTCGACGCGATCGTCTGCAAGGCGCTCGCCGCCGACCCGGCCGACCGCTACCCGACAGTGGCCGCGCTGCGCGACGACATCCGCGCGTTCCTCGCCGACGAGCCGGTCAGCGCGCGCCGCGATCCACTCGCGGCGCGCCTCGGCAAGTGGATGCGCCGCCACCCGCGCGTCACGCAGGCGTCGATCCTGCTGGTCGTCGCGGGGCTGGCGATCAGCACGTTGCTGCTGCAGTTGCAGGCCACGCAGTCGCAGGCGGCGCGGGCCACTGAGCTGGCCGCCGCGGCCGATCGCGAGCGCACGCTCAAGAGCCAGCTCTACGATCTGCAGGCATCCAAGCTCGAGGCGATCGTCGAGTTCCGGCAGCGCTACGAGGCCAGCACCCGGCACGGACTGAACACGCACGCCGTCGTTGCCGACATGACGCCGGGCCAGGTGCAGGGCTACATCGAGGCGTTCAACCGCTTCTTCGCGGCCAGGCAGGCGGCCCACGAGCCGGTCGACGACATGGACCATGTGCTGCACGCGTTGCTGCTCGACGCGGGCCTCGGCGACCGCGCAGCCGCGCTGGTCGAGCTCGACTCCGTGATCGGGCATTCGACGGAGCCGCACGTGCTGATCCGCGCGTACTACAACCGCGGACTCGTGCGATCCTCGCAAGGCGACTACCGGGCTTCGCTCGACGACATGGCCGAGGTGCTGAAGCTCGACCCGCAGCACGCCGCCGCCCACTGCGATCGCGGCACGGCGTTCCAGCGGCTCGGCCGGCTCGACGACGCGCTTGCCGAGTTCAACGCGGCGCTGGCGATCGCGCCGGACCACACCTTCTCGCTGGTCAATCGCGGCATCGTCTACTGGCACCTCGGCCGCTTCGGCGATGCGGTGGCCGACTACAACGCCGCGCTGGCGTACGACCCGCAGTTCCACTTCGCGCGCATCCAGCGCTCGCGCGCGCATCTCGCGCAGGACCGCTTCGACGATGCGCTGCGCGACATCGACTACGTGCTGCGCCGCTCGCCGGGCAACATCGCGGCGTGGTCCGAACGCGGCCGCGTGCTGCACGTGAAGGGCGAACTGGCCGACGCCGAGGCGGCGTTCTCGACCGTGATCGAGATCAAGCCGGACGACGCGGTCGCGCTGGCCAACCGCGGCAGCGTGCGCTACTCGATGAAGCAACACGAGCCGGCGCTGGCCGACCTCGACGCGGCGATCCGACTCCGGCCGGAGCTGGGCTTCGCCTGGTACATGCGCGGCAACGTGCACGCCGACATGAACCGGCACGCCGATGCAGTCGACGACTACACGCACGCGCTCGCGATCGACGACGGCTACTGGGAGGCGCGCGCCAACCGCGGCAATTCGCATCAGGCGCTCGGCCATCGCGATCAGGCGCTCGCCGATCTGCGCGCCGCCTACCCGAAGGCGACCGCCTCGAAGCGCGAGGTCATGGCGCGCCGCATCCGCGCGCTCGGCGGCGAGGTGCCCGGGCCGGAGTAGCCGCGGCCGCACACCGCCGGAGGCGAGAACCGTCTGCGCGCGCGCGGGTTTTGGTGTACACCACACGCCTCTGCTCCGCCGCCGCCGCGCCGCCGCGAACCCGCCATGGCCACCACGCCTCAACCGCACTTCGTCGAGAACGCGCAGATCCGCCGCTGGCTGCACGACCAGCCGACGCTCTCGGCGTACCTGCACAGTATCGGCAGCAAGCGGCCCGACCCGCACTACGTCGAAGACGCGCTCGGCCTGCCATTCCATCTGCGCTTCCTGCTCGAGAAGCTTGCCGACGAGCACGACGAGCAGAAGGGCGACGGCGACCTGCCCGGCGGCCTGCTCGAGTCGATCCCGTTCCACAGTTTGTGCAAGGGCCTCTTGCTGCCGCTCAGCGGGCTCGCGCCCGAGAAGGCGGCGCAGGTGTTCGGCATCAAGGTGCCGCAACCGCCCGACACGCTGGGCCGCGAGAAGCTGCTCGGCGAGTTCTTCGACAAGGAGATCGGCCTGTCGCTGGTGCAGAAGCTCGCGTGCATCCTCGGCGACCCGTTCCGCGGTCGCAAGAGCACCTTCCGCCGCGACAGCCTGATCCGCCTGCTGGAAAGCATGCAGCTGGTCTCGCGTCGCAACCTGCTCGACCGGCTCGCGCAGGTCGGCGACGTGGCGATCCTCTTCGCCGAGAACCGGCCGGAGCTGCGCGCCGAGGGCCCGCCGCTGACCGCCGCCGAGGTGCTCGAGACGCTGCGCTTCCTGCCCGACGCCGGCCGCACGCTGAAGTTCGACATCCTGCGCAGCGTGGTGGAACGCTGCGGCAAGCTCGAGGCGTACTTCCTGGCGAAGCTGATGCTGCGCGCCGCGGGGTTCGGCTTCGAGTACCAGGGCCCGCTGCTGGCGCGACTGCTGGCCGGCAAGTTCCGCGTTGATGCCGAGGCGGTGACGCACGCGCTGGCACTCACCGACGCGTTCCACGTCGTGCAGAAGCTCGAAGACGAAGGCACCGACGGCCTGCGCGCGATCCAGTTGCAGCCGCTCTCGGCGGTACGTCCGGCGCTGGCCAGCGGCACCACCGACAAGATCGAGAAGTTCCCGGTGTGGGTCGAGAAGAAGTACGACGGCATCCGCCTGATGCTGCACAAGAGCACCGGCGCGACCGTCGCCAGCCACCATGGCGGCTACGGAGGCAGCGTGCTCTGCGCCGCCTACACCCGCGCGCGCAACGACTGGATGGAGATGATCGCCGGCATGGAACTGAGCATCCGCCAGATTCCGTGCCACAGCGTGATCCTCGACGGCGAGCTCTACGGCATCATCGCCGGCATGGAAGGCACGCGGCCCGCGTCGGTCTACGACATCTACCACGGCCTCACCGGCGACAAGCGCTCGCCGG
>JBFWQT010000257.1:0-9734 GCA_050249295.1 Planctomycetota bacterium | reverse complement strand
GGCCGCCGGCAACCGCGCGCTGGCCAAGGCGATTGCGAAGTCGGCGCTCTCCAATGTGTGGTCGGACGGCGACGTCGACCGCAAGATCTGGGACACGCAGACCGACACGTGGAGTTCGGACCGCACAGCCGAGTTCGTGTCCAACAGCTTCCGCGTGCGCAACGCGCCGCCGGCCACCACGCCCGCCTGGCAGATGAGCTGGCCCACCGGTGCCGACAAGTGGTGGGACTGGACCGAAGACGGCTGGCGCCGGATTGAAGCCGACGCGCGCCGCACCGCGAAGGGCCTGGTGGGCGAGTAGCGTACGCCTCGCGACACCGCTACATCGCGACGTTCGCGCGGCGCCACACGCCGATCGCGGCCGGCACCGCCGCCATCAGGAACACGGCGATCAGCACCCACAGCGGCCACCACACCGGCCGGTCGTACTTCAGCTGGTACTCGCGACGCTCGGCGCCGTTGACGCGGCGGTACTTCAGCACGTTGTTCGCCATCTCGTTGTTCTGGCCGTTGCGCAGCCAGTGGTGGCTCAGCGTCATCGCCACCGTGTAGAAGCCGAACGCCCACGGCGAGTCGTGCCGCAGGATCTCCACCGCGTGCGCGATGATCTCCTCGCGATCGGGCACGCCGTTCGGCTTCGCCACCGGCTGCCGCTGCGCGGCGGAGTAGCCGCTCCAGTCGGCCACGTCCGTGTCGTCGGGCATCGTCGCCATCAGCTCGAACAGCCGGTCGAACTCCGGGTTCTCGTAGTTCGACGAGTTCTCGCCCTCGCGCTCGTCGCCGGGCGTCGGCGTCGCATGGTTCGGCCCGTAGAACAGGAACAGGAAGTTCTCGGGGTCGGGGTAGTCGGCGTTCCAGCCCCAGAACACCATCTGGTGCTTGCCGGTGTGGATCTTGTCCTGGAAGCGGTTGTAGTCGGTCGCGCGCACATCGAGGTGGATGCCGAGCATGTCGAACCGGCGCGACAGCCACTCGAAGCGCGTCTGGTACTGCGGGCCGACCCAGTTGGTGTCGAAGTGGATCGTCAGCGTCTGGCCGGAGGCGTCCTTGCCGCCCGGGTAGCCGGCCTCGGCCAGCAAGCGGCGGGCCTCTTCCATGCTCTTGCGCACCGGCGGCTGCATGCCGGTGCGGTTGTAGACGTACGGGTTGAAGTTCTGGTCGGGCGTGGTGTTGCCGAGAATGCCCGGCGGAATCGGCCCGTGCGCCGGCAGGTAGCGGCTGTTGTAGAAGATGTCGTTCCACTCCTCGATGTCGAGCGCGATGCACAGTGCCTGGCGCAGCTTGCACTTCGGCTCGCTCAGCGCCTCGGCCACGTCGCGGCCGCCGAGCAGCGGGTCGCGCATGTTGAACCCGAAGTAGAACAGGCTCGCCAGCGGGTCGCGATCCATGCGGATCCGTCGGTCGGCCATGTCGGTCTTGATCGTCACCGCGTCGGTACCGGTCTGCACCACGCCTTCAAACACGCTGTCAGCAATCGTCGACCGGTCGAAGTACCCCTGCAGGAACTTGTGCCAGCGCGGCACCGCCTCGGCCTCCATCGTGAACACCACCTCGTCGAGGAACGGCAACGGCCGGCCCGCATCGACAAACTCGCGGCTCGCGGCCGGGCCGAGTTCGAGCAGCGTCTGCGTCATCGAGTGGTCGTCGAACACCTCGTCGAAAATCGTCGGGAAGGTGTCGCGCCGGTAGCACTCGTTGCGCACCAGGCGGATCTCGCGGGTGCGGTCGTAGTTCTCCATGCGCATCGAGCCGGTGCCCACCGGGAAGCGCGTGAGTGTGATGTCGTTGACCGCCAGCGGCGCCTGGCGGAAGAAGCTGATCGCCTCCCACGGCATGGGCGCGAAGAACGGCATCGCCAGCCAGTAGCGCAGCTGCGGCCACGGCTGGTCGAGCACAATGCGGAACGTCATCGGATCGTCCGGGTCGGGCAGCAGCACGCCGGGGCAGTCGGGCGCCGCGAGGTCTAGCCGGATCGGGTTGTCGCGCTCGTCGGCTTCCTGCGAGTACGCAAAGCCCTGCTCGCGACGGCGGCGCGCGCGCTCGGCTTCGAGGTCGGAGTTGAGCGCGGCGCGATACGCGTTGAAGCCGTGGATGTAGTTGCCGAGCAACTGCGCAATCGGGCAGCTGGTCGTCGGATCGGCCAGCCGGCGGATCTGCAGCACGTAGTCGGCGGCGGTGAGTTCGCGCGTGGCGACGCGGGCCGACGCGTTGAACAGCGAGAAGACGACGTCGCGCCACATCGTGTCGGTCGAGAGCGCATCCAGGTCGCTGCGATCGGCCGGCTGCATGCGGCCGTGCCAGACGATGTCGCCACTGTGCGTCGCGGCGTCGAAGTGGTAGTCGAGCCGGCGCGCGAGGCCCTCGGGCAGCGGGTTGGCGGACGGCGCGAGCGGTGCGAGTGGCGCGCCGAGTTTCAGGCCGACCGAGCGCACGATCGGGAAGTCGCGGATGCGGAACCGGTCGGCGCACTCGCCGGCGGTCAGCCAGTGGCCGCGCGCCCGCAGCGCCGCGTCGAGCGCCGCCTCGAACCCCTCGGCCTTCACATCGGTGCCGGGCAGCGTCACGCCGCGCGCGGCCAGCTCGCCGACCACGGTGGCGAGCGCGGCGAGTTGCTCGTTGCCGAGCGGCGTGGCGGTGTCGCGTTCGCGCTCGAGCTCGTGCTTGATGCGCTGCAGGCGGTTGACGGTGCCGGCATCGGCGAACCCGGGGTGGTAGCGAAAGGCCGGGCCGTCGTCGCCGCTGCGCTCCGGATCGAGCGCGAAGCACGGGTGCGGCGCGTACCAGATGCCGTGGCGGATCTGCACATCGACCAGCACGCGCCCCGCTTCGGCAGCCGGCGGCAGGCGCTCGGCCGACCCGAGTTGCTCGAACAGCGCGACCAGGTTGTCGAGCAGCCCGGACACGCGATCGGCGGGCACCGGCGCGAGGCTCGTCAGCACGAAGTACGAGTTGCGTTCGGCGATCGCGCCGATGATCGACGCGCTGCCGTCGGCATGCACGCGCGCCTGCACGCGGCCCACCAGGCGCTTGTCGAAGCGGCTCGCCACGTCGCGCGACTCACCGGCCGTTGTGGCGCCGTCAGTCGTGGCATTGCTCGCAATCGACGCGAGCGCCGCGGGCAGGCCGGCCATGCGGTCGGGATGATCGGGGTTGGCCGCGTTGCGATCGACGCCGCTGACGAGCCGGCGCGAGAATTCGAACGCAGTGGCCTCGCCCGGCGGAATCAGCCGGTCGCGCAGTCGCGCACCGTCCGGCGGCATGCGCTGGATGCGCCAGCCCGGCGGCAGCATCAGGGTCGCGCCGCCGGCGCACAGCGCAAACTGCGGCGCCTCGCTGGCGCTGGCAGTTGATGGCCACGCGACCGCTTCCACGTCCGGCGCAGCGGCGCGCCACTCGGCGGCCTTCGTCGCACGGCGCGTGCGTTCGTCGGCGGCCGCCAGGAACTCGCGCAGCACAGGCTCGTCCACGGCCGTCCAGTCGTACACCGCCTCGCACGGCGTGCCGGCCGGCACCGCGATCGGCGCGCTCGCCACCATCCGCAACAGTGCGTCGTTCGCGCCGCCGCTGGCGTTCGCGCGCAGCGTGGCCAGCGCCGACTGCCGATCGAGCATCGCCATGCAGCCGTACTCGTCCAGCTCGCGCACGATCAGCGGGAACGTCACCGCCACCGCCTCGCCGTCCGGCGGCCGCAACGTCAGCGTGGTGGTCAGCCCACTCGCGCCCGCCGTGATGCCACCGCGACGACCGGCATCGAGCCGCAGCAGGCTGCCCGGCTCCTCGCGCGCATCGCCGAGCGTCAGCGCAAACACGCGCGGCCGCCACTGGCACACCGGCCGCGGCATGGCCACCGCGGTGTTCGGCATCAGCGCGCGCGAGTACGGCCGCCGCAGGAAGTGGTACTGCAGCGGCGCCTCGTAGATCGGGCCGATCACATCGTACTCGTCGGCGCTGTACGAACGGGCCGGGTCGAGCGTCTTGGGCGGCGTGATGTAGTAGTAATAGTAGATGTCGCGGCCGGCATCCGCGGCGGGGTACGGATAGTTGGGCGGCATGCCGTGGCCGCCATTGCCGCCATTGCCGCCGCACCCGCAGGGCAGCAGCAACAACACCAGCAGCGCAACGCACAACACAACGCGCGGCCCGGACGTCGGCGCAGCAAATACACTCGGCATGTCGGCAGTCACCTGAACGCGGGGTTCCTCGTCGACGGATCGAGCAGATCGGTAGCGGCCATTGCCGGCCAGACGGCCGGGTCCACTACCGTCATCGCGTGACGCGGCGGCAACGCAGTCGACAGCGTGAACGGCCCGATCATCCGGACGCTGGTCGTGGTGCCCGTCGCGTTGCCGCCCCGGACCTGCAGCTCGAATGACGTGCAGCTGCGCACCGGGTCGAGATTGTAGACGCGCAAGATCGGCAGGACCGTGCCCGGCCGGATCGTCGGAAGGTTGCCGAGCCAGCAGACCAGCAGCGGATCGGCACCGGCTTCGTTCGCCGGCCAGTTGCTGACCTCGGCCTCGCTGATCGCCTGGTCGAGCCGCCAGTCGGTGGCCGCGTCGTCGGCGCCGACCCACGTGCAACTCTCGGGTACCACGGTCTGGAACACGGCCACAGCAATGGGCGCGATCGTCAGCGTCAGTTCGCGCGTCTCGCCGGCGGCCAGCGGCGTGGTCAGCTCGACCGGCCAGATCACCTGCAGGCCGATCGCGACGGGCGAGGTGACGTCGTAGAGCATCTGCACGCTGGCCGCGGTCATCGGTTGCGTGCCGCGATTGGTGAGCACGAACGTCACGTCGTAGCCGGTGCCGCCGGCATTCAACCGGCCGGTCTTCAACTCGGCGCCCATCGGCAGATCGGCCAGCGGATTGCCGGCCATCGGGTAGCCCGGGAACCACGTGGCCGACGAGTTGACGACCGGCGCGGCCGGCTGCGTGAGCACGCGCGGGCCGTAGTAGTAGGGGTCGTCGTTGCCGCGGATCCGCTCGGCGTTGATCACCATCGTGGCGGCGACCGCTCCGCCGCCGACGAGCACGAGCAGGATCACGTACATCGCGAGGCGGAAGGCCGGGCTGGCGTCGGGCGCGAGTGTGCCGGGCGAGGCCGACGGGGCGGCGGCGGCGGCGGCGGCGGCAGCGTTCGGGGTGGAGGTCATGCGCGGTCGGGTGCGAGTCGTCGTGTCGTCGTCGTCGTCGTCGCAGGCTCCTTCGATACGTGTGATACCCCCGCGCGGACGACGGCGGCACGACATTTCCGTGCACGATGCACCTGCGACCGTTCCCCCTTCGCTGTGTCTGTGTGCGCTCTGTGGTGTATCCTTCCTCCGCTGCGGCGCGCGGCTTGCGCTCGCGGATCAGCCCCGGGCTCCTGACTTCGCGCCAGTTGATCATGTACACTGTGTCGCGTGGAATCCGATCACCGCGCGCACACCAACGCACATGAACACTGCAATTCGACCCGGCCGCGGGTTGCGTCTGCTGCCCTGCATCCTCTTCGCGCTTGCCGTCCTGCCATCCGTCGCGGCAGCCGAAGACGAGGTGATCGACCTGCGTGACGTGCCGCTGCCGATCGGCATGCGCGCCGGCTACGGTGTCAGTGCACGCGCAATGCCGCCCCGCGCACTGGCGTTCGATCGCGGCGGGTACACCTGGCTGCTGATCGACCTCGATGGCAATCGCAAGATCCAGGCTGGCAAGGACGGCATCGCGATCCTCGGCCGCACGTTCGTTGTACAGCTCACGCCGACGCTGCTGTTGCCCGGCGGCCAGTACCGCCAGTCGGTGGTGAAGAACCAGCTCCGCCTGACGCCCGAGGATCTGTCGCCGCTGTCGAGCGAGCACATCGACATGGCGTCGGAGATGACGGTGCTGCGGATCAGCAATGCGCTCACGCCAGTTCGCCTCGACCCGGCCGGCACGAAGGCGTGCATGGCGCACCTCGAGTACCTCAAGAAGCACCCGGTAGACGACCTGCGCGTGCACGACGAAGACCCCACGAAGGAGGGCTACACGCCGGAAGGGGCGAAGGCCGCCGAGGAGTCGAACATCTGCCACGGCGATGACGACCTGCGCGACTGCCTGCGCAACACGTGGGCGACCGCCTGGCACGGCGCGTCGCTGATCGATCCGTGCCTCACGGAGTTCAGCGTCGGCCAGCTCGACGACAACTACATGATCTACATCCGCGCCACGTCGGGCACGCTGGGCAGTGCGTGGCTCAGCCCGCCGGACGGCGCGGTGTGCGTGCAGACGGAGTTCAGCGAGGGTGGCGAGGAGCCGCCGCCGTACCGCGATGGCGCCAGCGGCGACGGTTGCGGCTTCCCGATCATGGTGTTCCTGGCCGGCCGCAGCGCGAAGCTCACGAAGGCGATCGTCACCGGCCCCGACGGCAAGCCGCTTGCCGGCGAGCTCTCGTCGCCGCCCGACCCGGTGACGCGCGAGCACTTCCCGGACAACGATGGCCTGGCAATGTTCATGCCCAACGCGCCGCTGGCGGTGGGATGGCACAAGGTCCGTTTCGAGTTCGATCGCGGCGCGCCGATCGAGTGGACGTTCTCGACCGGCGACCGCATGCCGCCGCCGCCGATGGCCACCAGCGATCGCGAGGTGCGTGATCGCCTGGCGCTGCCCGTCGCCGCGCGCGAGGTGTCGGGCGGGTCCGGCAAGGACCTGCTCGGCGAGCTGGCCGCCGGGTTCGGCCTGGCGATCAGCTTCGACACCGACGCGGCATCGGCTGCCGACGACGCGGAAATCGAACTGTCGCTGGCCGAAGGCACTCTGCAGGCGCAGCTCGACGCCATCGCCGCCGCCTGCGGCGTGAAGCTCGCAATCAAACGGTCGGCATTGTCCGTGTCGCTCGCGCCGGACCAGTCGGGCAATGCAAACGACCCGCCACCGCAGGAGGCCGACGATCCGCCGGCCGGCGACCTGCCGGACTGGGCGAAGGGCACGCCGCACCATGACGCCATGCTGGCCGCGTTGCGCGATGTGGTCTCGCGCAATCACGAGTCGCTCGACGCACCCTCGGTTGCGGCCGCTCTCGACACGCTCAGCGAGGGACAGAAGGAGAAGCTGGTGCGCGCGCTCGACTACCGCATTCGCAACATGCGCGGCGAGGAGCGCTCGCGTGTGCGCGAGGTGCGCGACCGCGTGCAGGCGGCGATCGACGCCGGCAAGTAACAGGGGCTTGTTCCCGGATCACTGTGCCAGGCGAGCCGGGGCAGGCATGTCCCGGAGTCTGGTTCTGATGATGTCCTCGCGTCAGCGCGCGGGCAGCGTCAGAACGTCACGCCGCCGGGCAGGGGAATCACACCCGACTTCATCAGCGAGGCCACGATCAGCAACGCCGCCACGGCCATCCAGAACAGCGAACTCGCGCTGAACAGGCTGAACTGCGGACCGCGCGAGCGGGAATGAATCGTCGTCGCCAGATTGAGGCGCACCTCCTTCTGACGACCACTGTCATCCACGGCACCGCCGACAGCGGTGGTGGCTGGCTTCGGCGTGGTCGCCGCACCGGCCGCACCAGTGCCACCGCCGGCGGCACCACCGGCAGCCATTGCCGCGGCCGCGGCCGCCGCCACTTCGGCGGGGGTCGGCGCGCGTCCGGGTGCAGCCTTGCGGGCTGCGGCGTCCGGGCCGAGCAGGATCGACGTCAGCTGCGCACGCAAGCGCGACTTCTCGTCGTCCTCCTTCTCCACCGGAATCAACTCGGCCTCGGCCGCTGGCAATTGCACGTCGAGCTCGGGGGAGTGCGGCTGCTTGCCGGGCTGCATGAACTCGCCGCTGTCGGTCGACCCCGGCATGAACCCCGGCTGGAAGCCCGGCGCCGCCATCGGGTAGTCGGGCAGCTCGGGCTCCTTGTCGCTGTCGTCGTTGGAAACATAGACGACGTGGTCGCCGGCCTCCTCCTTGACGATCATGCGCGTCTGCATGCCGCCGGTCGGCCGGCGCACGCCCGAGCGCGTGAACTCGAGCAGCATCTCGAGGCGCTCGACCACGGCACCCATCGTCTGCGGGCGATCCTCGGGCCGCTTTGCGCACATCTCCTGCAGCAGGCGGTCAAGTTCCGGCGACACGTCCGGGTTGAGCTTTCGCGCCGACGGAAGCGGCGTGTTCTTCTGGTGGTACGCCAGGTCGACAATCGAGTTGACCTGGTAGGGCAGCTGCCCGGTGATCAGCTCGAACGCGGTGATGCCGAGCGCGAACACGTCGACGCGCTGGTCGCTGGTGGCAAGGCCGTCCATCTGCTCGGGCGCGGCGTAGGCCGGGGTGCCGATGAACGACCCGGCGCGCGAGAGGTGCATGCGCGAGTCGGCGTGCTGCGCGAGGCCGAAGTCGGCCACCTTGACCACGCCTTCGCGCGTGATCATCAGGTTGTCGGGCTTCACGTCGCGGTGCGTGATGCGCTTGTCGTGCGCGGCGTGCAGGCCGCGGGCCGCCTGGATCAGCAGGTCGAGCTCGACGTTGAGGCCCTGGCTGCGCATGCCACGCTTGATCCGCGCGGCCATGCTCTCGCCTTCCACCCACTGCATGACGATATACGGGCGGACGCCGATCGCGCCGAGGCGGTAGATCAGCAGGATGTTGGCGTGCTCGAGCTGGGCCAGCACGCGGGCCTCCTGGCGGAAGCGCTCGATCTGGTTCGGGTTGGTCAGCAGGTCGGCGTTGAGCACCTTGATCGCGACCGGCCGTTCGAGCTGCACGTCGCGCGCGTGATAGACCACGCCGACCGCGCCCTCGCCGACGCGGCGCTCGATGCGCCAGTCGTCGACCATCGTGCCGGGCGACAGGTTGTCGACGTTGAGCATGCCGGTGCCGGCGCGCGAGGTGCGCATGCCGCCGGTGCCGCGTCCGATCGGCGGCGGCACGTTGGGCGGCACGACGGTGCTGCCCGAGCCGGTGCCAGTGCCGATTCCGGCGCCGGTGCCCGTGCCGACGCCCGTACCGACAGTGGTGCCGCGCGCGCTGCTGCGCGTCGCGTCGCGCGGAAGCAGCGAGACCTCGTCGTCGGAATGCTTCGAGATCAGCCGCAGCTCGTCGTCGGAGAGCGTGGGTACGAGCGGCCCGGCCAGCGCCTGCGACCGGGTGAGCACAGCGCCCGACGGCGGCGCGACGTAGCGTTGCGTGTGCGGCGGCGCAGCCTGGACCAGTTCGAGTTCGCGCTCGCGACAGCCGGGGCAGAGCAGCGTGTTGCCGCCGGGGCCGGCGATGGCCGACGATCCGGGGCCTTCCCAGCCGCACGAACATTTGAAGCGGCTGCGGCCGACCTGGCTGCTGATCACGCCCGCCATCGTCGGGTCAATCCAGCCGCAGACCGACGCCCACTCCTCGGTGGGAGGCATCGGCACGCCGTTCGAGGCCGCCTGCCGATACTCGGCAAGAATGTTCGCGGCCTGGTCCTGATTGACGAATCCGTCCATCAGGGCCAGCCGGACGATCATTTCAGCGCGGTCCATTCGGCCTTTGGTTGCGACGAGCGATTGGCGGGGACGCCGGAGTGTCAGCCATTATCCAATGTGTGCGATTCAGCGACAAGCGTCCCGGATCTGAGGCATGTACGACATGACCACCGAGCGCAGCGCGAACAAGAGCTCGAATGAACAAGAGCCGCGACCGTCAGGGAGCCTCGTATGCGTCGCGCCTCGGTCGCGGTGGCGCCACATTCCATCCGCATGATTCGGGCTACCACAAAGTGGCCGGGGACAGCGAAGCTGTCCCCGGCTGGCTGGCTGGTTA
>JBFWQT010000256.1:0-9756 GCA_050249295.1 Planctomycetota bacterium | reverse complement strand
CCACTCGGAGCCGCCGCCGCCGTGGGACGAAGCGCGCCAGGTGTCGCAGTGGTTGCGGCGGTTTGTTGCGCAGGCGCCCGATGCGCCGGTGCAGTCCGGTGCGGCCGGCAGCCGCTGGCGCGATGTGCATGTGCAGGCCGCGACGGTGCGCGTGTGGAGCGATGTGCCGAGCCCGACGTTCCAGTTGCCGGTCAACGAGCTGGCCAACTACGTGGCCAGCGAACTGCGCACCGGACAGCCGACGCGGTGGCCCGAAGACAAGCTCGGGCCGATTGCACGCGAGTACCGCGCGCGCGTCTCGGCGCATGCCGTGCGCGTGCTGGCGCCGACCGTCAGCAGCGTGGCGCCGCCGATGATTGCCGCGACGGTACTGGCGACGTTCATGCGCTGTCCGGTGCAGCACTACCAGCGCCACGTGCTCGGCCTCGATGACCTGGCCGCGAGCAACCCGGACGATGACGCCGCGCTGGCCGACATGGATCGCGATGCGGACGACGAGGGCGGTGCGCACATGCTCGACCTGTCGGCGCGACGCAGCGGTCAGCACGACCACTCGGCCCGCGACATCGGCAGCACTGTCCACCGCGTGCTCGAATCGCTGCAACTCGGACGACTGATGCCCGGCCTGTCGCGCGACGAGCATCCCCGCGATCGCGTGCTCGAAGCCTGTCGCCGGGCCGGCGTGGCACCGGCGCAGCACGACACGATCGTGCCGCTGGTCGAGGCGTTCCTCTCCTCGCCGGTTGCCAACCTGCTGCGCGTCAGCACGCACGTGGAGCAGGAGGTGCCGTTCCTGCTCGACATCGGCACCGGCCAGATCACCGGCGCGATCGACCTGCTCGCGCTCGCCCCGCGGTCGGCCGGGCAAGGCGGCGACGATCGCGAGTTGCTGGTGGTGGATTACAAGACCTCGCGCGTCGAGAGCGATGCCGATCTGTCGCACGCGATCGAGCTGTACCGCGAGCAGCTCGGACTCTACGCCTTGGCCGCGGCCACACGTTTCGGCGTCACGCGCGTGCGCGGCGTGCTGCAGTTCCTGCGCGGCCGTCGGGCCGAGGAGATGATCGTCGACGCCGAGGCACTGACGCGCATTCGCGAGCGGGCGGCGCGCGCGCTGGCCGATGTCGCTGCAGGCCAGATTCCGGCGATGTCGCGCGGCATGTGCGCGGCCTGCAAGGCGCTTGGCCGGCAGGTGTGCGCCAGCGTCGCCCCCGGCCTTGTCTGAGGCGTCGCGCCGCCTGGCACTCGCGCATGCGCTCAGGGGCGCTGCCACACCGGTTGGCCGCCAACCATCGTGAACGTCACCGGGCCGTCGCCGCGCAGCACGGCATCGAGCACGCGATCGGGATTGGTCGCGGCCGGCACCGCCACAGCCGTGAGATCGGCCATCATGCCCGGCGCGAGCACGCCGACCTGATCCTCGATGTCGAGCGCGCGCGCACCGTAGAGCGTGCCCATGCGCAGGATCGTTGCCGGGTCGGGTGCATCGGGGCTGCGCGCCAGCCAGCGCATCTCGTCGAGCATCGATAGCGAGTCGTTGGTGGCGAGCGACTCGGTGCCGATCGCGACGGTCTGCGAGCGGGCCAGCAGATCGTGCAGCGGATGCGGCCGCTTGTCGCCATGGAAGAACGCGCGGTGCCGCGGGCAGATCACCACCGGCGCGCGCAGCTTCGCAATCAGGTTGATGTCGTCGGGATCGAGGAAGTTGGCATGCACCAGCACCGGCGGCCGGATGATGCGGAAGCGCGACGTCATGCTCGACGGCGGCACCGGCGGCTGCGCCTCGGCCAGCAGGTCGGCAAGATACGCGACCGGGCTTGCGGCGCCGCCGATGGAGGGCAGGCCTTCGGGGAACATCGCCTCGAGGAACGGAATGAACTCGCCCTCGCAGACCTGCAGCAGCGTGCGTTCGTCGTCGGTCTCGGCGATGTGCGTGCAGAAGCGGTCGCCGCGCTCGACCATCAGCCGCAGCGTCTCGACGTAGAGCTCGCGGCTCACGCTGTACGGCGCGTCGGGCGCCACGCCGAAGCGCAGCAGCGGCTTGTGGCTCGGCGAGCGGCCGCTGTCGCCGGTGGTGAGGTCGCGCTGCAGCAGCGTTTCCATGCGGGTGCGCAGGCGCTCGGTGGCGGTGCTGGCGAGCGCCGGATCGAAGCCGAACACGGCCAGCCAGTAGACGCCGCGCATGCCGCTCTCGCGCAGCGGGCCGTAGCTGCGATCGGTCAGTGCGACGTCGCCGATGCTCGTGGTGCCGCCGCGGATCGCCTGCTGCAAACCGGTGCGCACGCCGGCGTCAATCTCGTCGGGCGTGGCGGCGCGGCGACTGGCGACGAATTGCTCGAGCCACGACGTGAACTTGCCGGTGTACGGCACGCGTCGCGACAGGCAGCAGGTGTCGAGGTGCGTGTGCGCGTTGACGAAGCCGGGCATGACCACGGCGTTGCCCAGTTCGTGCACGGCCGCGATGCGTCGCGAGTCGATCGCGCGGAACTTCTCGATGCCGACCACACGCCCATCCTCGATGATCAGCCAATGCTTTTCGAGCAGCTGGCCTGGCATCGGCACGATGTATCGCGCGGAAACAAGTGTCTGCCGGGCCGCCACGGGTGGGCCTTTCGCGTGGAACTGCACCGCTGCTGGCGGAGTATAGCGCATGTGCGGATCGCGTGGGACCTTGACGCGGGCCGCTCGGCGGCCGGATCATCGCACGCACGCACGTGGACGCGGATCGGGGGCTGCACATGACGGGCGACACCTACGACCCGACGGTGCCGCGACGCGGCGGTCGCACGAGCCCGTCCGGCGGGCGTCCGCTGCGCACGCAGAGCGGCGACTCCGCACCGGTGGAGCAACTGCCTGACACGAAGCCCGCGCACGCGTCGCGTCAGACGGCCCCGGTCGGCGCGAGTGGAGGGCTGCACCGGCAGTTCGGTCGGTTCCGGCTTGGCGAGGTGCTCGGGCAGGGTGGTGTCGGCACCGTGCACCTGGCCGACGATCCGGAACTCGGTCGCGAGCTGGCGATCAAGTATCCGCGCAGCGGCGACGCCGACTCGACCGCCGCGTTCGTCGAGGAAGCGCAGATCACGGCGCAGCTCGAACACCCCAACATCGTGCCGGTGCACGACCTCGGCCGCGACGCCGGCGGCCGGCCGTGGCTGGTGATGAAGCGCATCGAGGGCCAGTCGCTGGCCGACGTGATTGCCGGCTGGAAGAAGCGCCGGCGCCGCGGCGGGCTGCAACCCGAGGACCTCGACGCGATCCTCGCGATCTTCGGCAAGGCCTGCGATGCGGTGGCCTTCGCGCACAGCCGGGGCGTGATCCATCGCGACCTCAAGCCGCACAACATCATGGTCGGCGAGTTCGGCGAGGTGCTGGTGGTCGACTGGGGGCTCGCGCGGTCGCTGGCGCGCGACCATGTGGCGCGGCCGGTGCGCAGCGCGCGCCGCGCCGACGGCGCCGACATCACGCTCGACGGCGAGGTCTTCGGCACACCCGCCTACATGCCGCCGGAGCAGGCCGACGGCCGCGTCGACGAGATTGACGAACGCGCCGACGTGTTCGCGCTCGGCGCGGTGCTCTACCACATGCTGACGCTGCATCAGCCGTACGACGGGCGCTCGACGTCCGACACGCTGGCGAAGGCGGCGCGTCACCTGCTGACACCGCCGCGCCGGCGTGCGCCGCAGCAGGGCATTCCGAAGGAGCTGCAGGCGATCGTGCTCAAGGCGATGGCGGCCGAGCCCGACGATCGCTACGCGACGGTGCGCGCGCTGCAGGACGACCTCGCGGCGTGGCGCTCGTACCGCCCCACCACGGCGTGGCGCGCCGGGCTGCTCTCGCGCGCCGTGAAGTGGACGCGCCGGCATCCGACGGCCGCGCTCTCGGGTGCGCTGCTGCTGGTCGCCGGGCTCGTGGTGGCGGTGTTGCTCAGCCAGCTGCAGGCCGCGCAGGAAGCTGGTGCGGCGGCAGAAGCACGCGAGGAGGTCGCACGCCTCTCGGCCGAGCGCGCCGTGGCCCAGCGCGATGCGGCCCGCGAGGATGCCGAGGTGCTGGGCGAGCTCGCCTACAAGCGCGTGTCGGCCGAGAGCCGGGCGGCGGTCAACGAGTACGGTCTGCGTCGCCAGGTCGCACACGCCGGCGGCATGTCGGACGAGTCATTCAACGCCTCGCTCTCGAGGCAGGAGCTGGAGCGCTACCTGGAGTCATTCGACGACCTGTTCCGGGTTGCCGAGCGGATCGGCCAGCAGCTGGCCCCGGCGGACCACGTCCGGCGCGGGTTGCTGCGCATGGCGTTGGGCAATCCGGACGGCGCCGTGGAGGACTACCGGGCGGCGCTGCGCATCGACCCCGACATGGCCGAGGCGCACTTCAACATCGGTGTGGCGCGCCAGGCGGCGCACGACCTCGATGGCGCGCTCAACGAGTACACGGAGGCGTTGCGCCTCAACCCGCGTTACGTCGCGGCGCTGAACAACCGCGGGCACGCGCTGTTCGAGGCCGGCCGACGCACGGAGGCAATGAAGGACTTTGACGCCGCGCTGCGGATCGACCCGCGTATGCCCGACGCGCTCAACAACCGCGGAACTGCCCGCCGCAGGCTGGGTGACGTCGATGGCGCGATCCGTGACTTCGATCTGCTGCTGGAGATCCGGCCGCGCTACGTCGAGGGCTTCTGCAACCGTGGCAACGCATACTTCGACAAGGCTGACTACGACCGGGCGATCGCCGACTACACCTCGGCGCTCGACATCATGCCCACCAACGTGCTGGCGTGGGTCAATCGCGGCAACGCCGGGCTCATGGCCGGACGCTTCGACGATGCGATCCGCGACTACACCGAGGCGCTGCGCATCAAGCCCGACCTGCCCGACGCGCTGAACGGCCGCGGCAATGCGAAGGCCGGGAAGGGCGACCAGCCCGGCGCAATCCGCGACTACGACGCCGCACTCGCGCTGGACCCGCGGCACGACAAGGCGCTGCACAATCGAGCGGTGGCCCGCCATGCGCAGGGCGACTACGCCGGGGCGGTGCGCGACTGCGACGCCGCACTGCGGATTGTGCCGGACAGTGCCGATGCGTTGGGCACGCGCGGCAACGCGTACTTCGAGATGCGCCAGATGGACGCCGCGATCCGCGACTACCAGGCCGCGTTGAAACTCGACCCGGCCCGCTGGTGGCTGGCCGCCAACCTCGGCGCCGCGCTGGCCGATCGCGGGCGCATGGCCGAGGCCCTGGCGTCGGCGCTGGCCGCGTACCGCAACTGCAACGACCCCTCGGCGCGCCAGCAGATTGCCGTGCTGATCCGGGAACTGGGCGGCACGGTGCCGGAGTAGCGGCGGCGGTCGACGCGGCTCACCACTCGTTTTCAGGCGATTCAATCAACCGGTTGATTGCCGCATTATTCAATCGCCACCCCGTAGCGGGCCGCCGCGCATGTCGTCCGCACTGTGCGGCGCCTCGCGTGCATGCGACACCTCGCCTGCGTACGGCCGTCAGCCGGCGCGACGACCGCTCCGTTGGTGGCCGGTTCTCTGGTGGCGGTTGACCCGCCACGCGCGGCGGCGATACACTGCGGCCCCTGCCCCCACGCGCACGCTGCAGCCCGCTCCCTCATTGCACCGCTGGTCGCTGACGAATGCCGACCTCCCTGGACGAAATCCTGGCCCACAAGCGCCTCGAAGTCGAAGCCCTCAAGGCGCGGCTGCGGCGTACGGGCAGCACCACCGTGATGCGCGCGATGGGGCACGTCCGCTCGTTCGCCGATGCGATCACGGCTGACGACATGGTGATCGTGCCGGAGGTGAAGAAGGCGGACCCGTGGCGCGGCGTGTTCAATGCCGACCTCGACGCGCGCACGCTCTCGCTGCAGCTGGAAGAGGCGGGCGCCGTGGCGCTCGCGTTGCAGACCGACGAGCGCTACTTCCACGGCAACACCGAGGACCTCTACCACGTCACGCGCAAGACGCACGTGCCGGTGATGGTGCGCGACTTCGTGGTCGACGAGGCGCAGTTGACCGACATCAAGGCCAAGGGCGGCGACGCGGTCGTGCTGACGGCCGGACTTGTCGACGAGGCGGCGCTCGGCCGGTTCGTGAAGTTTGCCGACTACATCCTGCTGCAGACGATCATCGAGGTGGCTGACGCCGCAGAGGTCGAGATGGCGATGAAGGCCGGCGCGCAGATGATCGGCGTGCAGAACCGCGACCTGCGCACGCAGGAGCTGCAGCTCAAGCGCTCGATCGACCTGCGCCAGCGCATCCCCGACGACGTGCTGGCCGTGTCGGTCGGCGGCGTGAACAAGGTCGAGGATCTGGCGCCGCTGCGCGATGCGGGCTACGACGCAGTGGTCGTCGGCGAGTTGATCATGCGCGCGAGCGATCCGTGCGCCCAGTACCGCACGTTACAGGCGGCGGTCGCTGGCGGGTGAGCCAGCAGCAATCAGGCAGGACCGATAACCGGCTGCACCGCCTGCTCCATGGTGCGTGCCAGCGCGGCCGGGTCGCGCAGCAGCTCGGCGGGCGGCTCGAAGATCTTGCCGCGGACCAGGCAGCCGACCTTGTCGGCCAGGGCAATCCCGTCGGCCAGCTCGTGTGTGACCAGCAGGATCGACCGGCCCTCGTCGCGCCAGGCGCGGACATATAAGGAGAGGCGCTCGCGGGCCGCGGCGTCCAGGCCCGTGAACGGCTCGTCGAGCAGCAGCACCGGTGGGTTGTGGACCAGCGCGACGGCCAGCGACGCCCGCTGCGACTGGCCGCGCGAGCAGTGCCCGGCCAGGCGATCGAGCAGGCCGGCGAGCTCGAACTGGTCGGTCAGCGCGGCCACACGCCCGGCGGTGTCGGCCCGCGAGAGGCCATGCAGGCCGGCCGCGACGAGCAGGTTCTCGCGGACCGTCAGTGACGGCGTGAGCAGCGGCGCGTGCGGCAGGTAACCGAGGCGGGCGCGGACCTCGATCGGACGGGCGGTGCCGTCGACCCGGAAAGTGCCCCGATCCGGCTGAACCAGAGTGGCCAGAATGGCCATCAAGGTCGATTTCCCGGCCCCGTTCGGACCCAGCACGACCCCGATCTCACTCCGTCCGATATTCCATGTTGCACCACGTAGTACGTCGTGGTTCCCGTAATGCTTGACAATCCCGTCGAAGACCAGACCGGTGCCGGCTTCTGGGTTGGCGTGGCCAATCATGGTAGCAGTCTATGGTTACGGACACCAACCCGGCAAGACGAGGGTCCGGAAGGCCATATTTGCACAGAACACACACTCCCTTGACGCGTGCCTACCCGGTCGTTTGGCCTGACATGATGACATGAAGCGCCCTGAAAGTGCGTTCCAGAGCCGGCTGGAACGGGCCGGCACCCTGTTTTCATGCTTGACTGGCGGGGGCCCGGCTGTAGACTGAACGCGGACTTGAGAGGAACGTTCGCTCCACCTTCTTCAGCTTTCTCTCTGGTCTTTCCTCAGGTACCGCCGGCTTGCCGGCGGTACCTTCGTTTCTGGCGGCATTTCTGGCGGCATTTCTGGCAGAGCTCAGGGACCCACCACCGACGAACACCACAGGACCGTCGCGCCTGCAGCCCTGATGGTGCAGTCGCGATGACCCGAGTCAGTTTTCCACGCACTATCCAGACGATGCTGCTGAACTGAGGGTCACTTGTTGCTGATCGCGCCCCCGGCCTCGTTGCTGTTCACGGGCGCGGCGCGGTTCTCGTTGGTGGCAGGCGCCGCCGGCTCGGGCTTCGCGATCTTCGCCTGCGTGATCTCCAAGCGGCCGATCGGATGCAGGCTGAAGCCCTGCACATCCTTCGACCCGGCCCACACCGTGCTGGTGTGAACCAGCGGGATGCAGATGCGGTCGCGCGTCATCAGCTCGGCCGCCTTCTCATAGAGACGCTGCCGTTCGGCGATGATCAGGTTGCCGATCTGCTCGGTGGTCGCGCCAGCGGGCTTCACGATCTTCGCCCGGCGAGCGTCGCGAAGCAACAGGTCGAACTCCGGGTTGACCCACTTCGCCACATTCAGCGCGCCCGGCTCGCCGTCGACCCCGAGGCCGAACAGCACACCGAGGAAGTTGTCCGGGTCGCCGTTGTCGGTCACCCAGCCGATCACGCAGAAGTAGTAGGCGCCGGTCTGCATGTCGACCTTGTAGCGGCCCCAGTCGAGCGTGATCAGCTCGACGTCGATCCACGCATCGGCAAGCTGGCGGCGGATCTCGCTGAGCACGTCGGTCGGCGCGGTGATGTACGGCCGGCTCTCGCTCATGCCCCACAGCTTGATCTTCAGCGGCTTGTCCTTGCTGTACCCGTGGGCCTCCAGTGCGCGGCGCGCCTCGTCGAGGCGGACCGGCGTGCGCACTGTGTCGTCCTCGGCCGACATCGGGAAGCCGAGCACGCCCGGCGGCAGGATGCTGCGGGCCGGGATCGCCATGCCGCGGTACTGCGTCATCGCCAGCGTGGTCTTGTCGATCGCCATCGCGATCGCCTCGCGGACCCACTTCTCGCTCAGCGGGTTGGGCTCCTGCTTGCCCTCGGCTGGCGTGTAGATCGGGTTGGGGTTCATCGCCAGGTAGCACACGTTGGGCACCTGCGTCTCGAACACCTGCAGCTTCGGGTCGCGATACAGCGCCTGGACGTTGTCCGGCGGCACGTCGGCGATCAGCTGCACGCCGCCCGACATCAGCGCGTTGACCCGCTGGGTGTTGTCCTTGATGACCTTGAAGATCAACTGGTACGGCGCCGGCTTCGCGCCCCAGTACGCCGGGAAGCGCGTGAGTGTCAGGCTCTCGCCCTTCACCCACTCCTGCACGTAGTGGAGCATGAACGGGCCGGTGCCGATCGGCTTGAACGGCTCGCCGTTCTGCAGACCGATCAGCGTCTGCGGGCCAATAATGTACGCGGGTGCCATCGCCAGCTTGCGCAGGATCACGATGTCCGGCTCGGCCAGTGTCAGCTTCACGGTCATCGGGTCGACGATGTCGACGGCCGTGATGATCTCGTAGTCGGAGCGGTAGGGGAACGTGCCGTTGCCGGCGTAGGTCTTGTCGAGACCCACGAGCCGGTCGAGCGACATCTTCACTGCCTGCGCGTTGATGGTGCCGCGGGTGGCGTCGTGGAAGTACGCGTCCTTGCGCAGGTGGAAGGTGTACTGCGTGCCGTCGTCCGAGATCTCCCAGCTGGTGGCGAGCGCGGGCTGCACGTCCTTCGCCAGCGCGTCGGGGCCGTCGGCAAACGTGACGAGGCCTTCGTAGATCAGGTCGCAGACCTGGCCGGACTCGACGTCGTCGATCGAGGCC
This sequence comes from Planctomycetota bacterium, assembly GCA_050249295.1. Lineage (GTDB taxonomy): Bacteria > Planctomycetota > UBA8742 > SKZP01 > SKZP01 > JBFWQT01. Next base: position 473 of record JBFWQT010000256.1, on the reverse strand, counting down.
GGGTCGAGGCTCTTCACGTCGTTGGCGCGACCGATGGTGATCTTGTCACCTTCCGGCGGCTTGCCGGCGCCGCCCTGCATCATCGCCATGATGACGAGGATGATCACGCCGAAGAACATGAACAGGATGATGTAGTTGGTCTTCGCCGGGCGATCGGCCGGGCCGCCACCGGTGGAGGGCGATGTCGGGATCGGGCTGCTGCCCGCGGCGCTGCTGGCGGCTGCGGCGGCCAGCTGCTCGTTGGTCGGCATCGGGTACTTCGGATCGCTCGAAGGCGTTTCGGCAGCGGTCATCGGGCGCGGTGGTCTGCGACAGCGAGTGGGGTTGGATGCAGGTGCGAGGATACCATCTGCATCCGCGACGTGACCCGCGAAGTGACCCGTGCCATCAGGCGGCGATGTGCACGGTGCGGTCGATGGCCCTTGCCCTTGCCCTTGCCCTTGCCCTTGCCCTTGCCCTTGCCCTTGCCCTTG
>JBFWQT010000255.1:0-9765 GCA_050249295.1 Planctomycetota bacterium | reverse complement strand
GCCATCCGTTTGCGTGCTGCACAGGCCGAGGTTGCAGGTCAGGTCGCCGCTGGCCTCGTCGCGACCATGAATGCCGAGGCCGACGCCGCTGACGTGCGCGAGCTTGAGCAACTCCTTGTGCAGCTTCTTCGCGGGCAGCGGCGCGATCTCGAACAACCGGCGCAGCAGGCGCGTCGCGGCCGAGTCGCCGTACCACGGCTCGGAGCCGTGCGCCGCCTTGCCGATGGCCTCGAGCTGCAACTCGTCGCCGGCCCACGTGGCGGTCACGTTGCGATCCCAGCCGTCGGCGATCGCCTTTTCCACCTCGGCGCGCACGCTCGCATCCACCTGCACGCGCGCGCGGCACGCGTCGATGACGATGTTGGCCGCCTGCCCGCCGGTCAGCTCCAGCAGCCGGAACGGCGACGCCGGCACCTCGACGCGCACGGTGTAGTTGACGATGCCTTTCTCGCCGTGGATCACCGGCCAGCCGGCGTCCGGCGCGAACCCGAACGTCGGCACCTCCTCGGTCTTCAGGTAGCGCTGCACGCACTCCATGCCCGACTCCTCGTCGCAGCCGAAGACGATGCGCACGCGCGCCGGCAGGTCGGGCACGCAGGCCTGCACCGCGCGCGCCGCATGGAACGCGGCCATCGTCGGGCCCTTGTCGTCCACGGCGCCGCGCGAATAGATGTACTCGCCGTCGATCTCGGCACCGAACGGCGCATGATTCCAGCCCTTGCCGACCGGCACGACATCGAGGTGGCCGAGAATGACCACGAGCCGATCGCCGCTGCCAAACTCGGCGTAGCCCGCGTAGCCCTCGATGTCCTTGGTCCGCATGCCGGCTTCGTGGCCGAGTTGCAGCGCAAGGTCGAGCGCGTCGCGCACCGGCTGACCGAACGGCGCCGGCTTCGCAGCCCCGCTGGCCACAGGTGCCGCCTTGAGCGACGGCACCTGCAGCATGCGGCGTGTCTCGTCGATGAGCTGGGCCTGGTGTTGGTCGAGCCAGGCCTGGATGGCGTCGGTGCTCATGTCTGGCGGCGTGGGCGGCAGTGAGAGTTGCGGTGGAGATGCGCGCATCTCACCGGGCCGCGTCGCGCCGCGCAAGTGGCGGGTCAGTCGCCTTCAGTCGCGGCCCGGATCGTGTTCGACTTCCGCTCGCCATCCGGCGTGGTCCAGTCGATGCGCCACATACCCGCCGGCAGGAATCGCAATGCGCCACGGAACGCGGCGACCGCGATCTCCGGCTGCTCGGCGCGCGCCACGCGCACGTCGCCGGAGTACTTCAACGGCATCACGGGATGGAGCTCCGGCAGCTCCAACGTCGTGGTCACGCCGGCCGCCGTCGTGCCGCTGGCTACCTGCACCCAGCGCGACAGGTCGTACGGACGGCCCACCGACGCAACGCGATACCACACGGTCACCTCGCCCGGCGTGACCGACAGCTCCAGCCGGGCGTCCTTGTGCGCGGCCTGCACGCAGCCGGCGGAATCGACGACCACTACTTCTGCGCGGGACGGGCCGGTCAGCACGAGCGTGGCCGCCGGCTGCAGCATGATCTCCGCCAGGCTGCGATCGCTCGCGCCGCTGTCGTCAATCGTGAACGCGGCCATCGCCGGTGCCATGCCGCCGCGATTGCGCAACTCGACGCGATAGTGGCCGGCGGGCAAACCGCTGACCTCCACCAGTCCCGACTGCGGCACACGGAACCAGCGCGGCGTCGCGCGGTCATCGTCCACGTCGACCACGCGCATCCAGCACGCGGCGAGCAGCGCGACCGGTCGCACCATCACCTGCATCTGCGGCGCATCCGGCACCAGGTCGAACTCCAGGCGCGTCTCGGCGCCGGCGACGAGTTCGATCGAGCCGAGGTCGTGCTGGCCGTACAGCGCCGACGACGCCGTCAGCTGCCAGGTCCCGGCGCGCGGCACGTACACGCGTGACCAGCCGTCGCGCTCCGGCGCCCAGGCCGCGGCAATCTCCATCGACTCGTCGGCGCTCTCGCGCAGTTTGAGCAGCACCTCCCACCCCACCACCGGCTGCCCCCGGCTGGTCAGACGCACGAGCAGCGACGGATGTCGGGCGACCCGGATGGTGATGCTCGTGCGTTGCCCCGGCGCGAGGTCGCGCTCGATGATCGGCGGCGCGCCGAACGGCGACTCCATGTCGAAGTCCAGCTCGAACCGGTAGTGGCCCGCCGGAATGCGCCCCGGAATGAAGCGCCCCGCGCTGTCGGTGACCAGGGTGAACGCTCCGTCGGTTTCGTAGTTCTCGCCGTCGCTTTCGGGGTCGGGTGCGGCGATGGTCAGGGTCCAGTCCAGCATGCAGGTCTGATCGCGCAGCGGGCCGCCGGTCGCGTCGTCAATCAGTACGAAGTCCAGAGTGGTGGCCGGGTGCAACTCCAGCTCGAGGCCGTCGCGCAGATCGCGCCAGCACGACGCCAGCGTGCCGTCGAGCGACACCGCCTGGACCTGCGGCGTCACGAGGCCCTCGACCACCACCACCGGATTGTCGGCCGTGGCGGAGAGGCGGCATGTCGGTTCGGCATTGCGCGCACGCTCGACCAGCAGGCGCGCGGGTTCATCTTCCGACCAGGCCAGCATCAACCGCAGGTCGGCTGCGACGCGTGTGTCGCCCTGCGTGGCATTGACGTGCACAATCGTCGCATCTGGTTCGTAGTCGTCGATGTCGTGCCAGGCGTTCCACAACGTCGGGCTGCCCAGCGCCGGGTCGAGGTAGCCGACGCCGGCCGGCTCCGCCCGGGCCGTCACATCATGGCCCGCCTCGTCGCGGCCGAAGTGGTCGCGCCGCACGGCAACGATCGCCCCGGAATTGTTGGTTCGGCCGATGCAGGCCTCAGCCTGGCCGGGCAACTCACGCGCCACGCGCACACCTGCGGCCGGCACGTCGAGCACCTTCTCGCAGCCGAACGCCGCGCGATACTCCGCGTCGTCGAGCCGGTAACACAACGGCCAGAACCACACGCGCGCCGCCACGGGTTCGCCATCGGCGTCGAGCACCTGCAGGCGCACCAGACCATCGTCGGGCGTTGGCGGCACGCTGCCGGTGGTTGCGTCGGCAGCGGTCGCCTCCGGCACGTCAGCCGGCGGTGGAGTGCTGCTCTGCGTCGTCGTCGTCGTCGCGCCGGTGTTCCGTGCCACCGTGTCACCCGGTGGCGCAACGGCAGGTTCGCTGCTCGCGCCAGGCAGCGTCACGTTTTCCGGCGGCCCCGGCGACCCGCTGGTCGGCGATGCGAACGGCCCTCCGCCGATCATCACCACCAGCAACAACAGCAACACAACGACGGCAGCGGCCGTCAGACCGTTCGTGGTTTTTGCAGCGAGCGACGCCATGATGACTCCTTTGAGCGTGCTGACACGGATGGACACATCGGGTGTCAGCTGGCGCGCCCCGGCGGCCAGAGCCGCGTCGAGCATGGCGAGCACCGCCACGGCGCCACTCGCCCGGGCGGTCACCGCGTAGCGCTCGCGCAACGCCGCAATCGCCGCGCGCTGCCGCGTCGCGACCGTGCCGTCGGGCAGGCCCAGCTCGGCGGCCGCTTCGTGGAGCGTGTAGCCGAGGCCGAAGCGCAGCACGAGCACGTCGCGCTGCGCCGCCGGCAACTCGTCCACCAGCGCCCACATCTCGCGCGACACGCTCTGCTGCAGCTCGTCGCGGGCAGCGGCATCGTGCGGACGCGCGACCACGGCCTGGCGACGACGCAGTCGCGACTCGCGGCGGTGCCACTCGCGCGCCGAGTTGGCCAGCGTACGCAACGCGTAGCGCCGCAACTCGGCTCGCCCCTCCGGCAACCGGCGACGACCAGCCCACAGCGACAGCAGCGCCTTCTGCGCCACATCGTCCGCGGCCGACCGATCGCCGACCATCGCCGCGGCATGCCGCACGAACGCGGGCAGCAGGTCGTCGACCAACTGATTGAAGCGGGCCTTGTCCGCGTCCATCGGGAGCTCGACCGGGTCGGTGTCCAGCTGACATCGTAGGACTGGATGCCACCGGCGGCGTTCTTCATTTGCCCGTTTCGTTTTTCCGGGCGACCTGGCGCGGGGCCGCGACTGCGCGCTCGCGCCGTGGTCTGCTACACTCGCGCGCCCCGACGGTCTCCGCTGCGCCCATGACGCTGGACCCGAGAATCCGCCGCGAACTGCAACGCCGCGTTGCCACCCTCCAACAACAGTTGGTGGAGCCGCTGTCCGGCCCGCTGGCCGACGCGATGAAGGCCTGCGACGAGAATGCGCCCGCCGCGGTCGCGCCCGCGTGGCAGTTGCTCGAACGGGCCGCCACGGCGATCACCCTGCAGATGGCCACGGTGCGCCAGATGGCCGTGCCACGCGGCGCCGGCGTGCTCGAACTCGCGCGGCTGCTGGCTCAGGCGCAGATGCTCGAGCATCGCTTTGCCGTGATGTTGCGCCGCGTGGCCAACCCGCCGGACGGGGCGACGCCGGACGAACTCGGCTCGCTGTTCGTCACGCTCGTCGAGCTCTACGAGTGGCACGTCGAACGCCACGTGCTCGACACCGAACACGACCTCGCGCTGGTCGGCGGCACCTCGATCCGCAACCGGCCCGAGATGGACATGACCGGGCTGGACGATCTGATCCGCCGGCTGAATGAACTCGACGCGCGCTATGCCGAGTGGGAGCCGAAGGGCGATGCCGCGCCGATCCGCGAGAGTGCCGGGCTGCTGCACGACATTGCCGACATCGTCAAGCGCATCGAGAACTCGGCGTTCCGCGAGCGCCTGGCCGACCGCGTGCGCGTGCAGAAGGCACACCACGCGATCCTCGAGAACTGGTTCCAGCGGCTCGTGCATCGGCTCGCGACGCGCAGCTTCCGCCTGGCCGGCGATCCGTCGTCCGCGCCGATCGCGCTGGGCGAGTGCCTGCGCGATGTGCGCGATGCGCTGGAGGCTGCGCCGGTGCCGTGCCAGCCGCTTGGCGAGTACGTCGATCCGCTGACCGTGGCGCTCACGATGCGGCTGCGCGAGCGTGTCGGCGAGGCGCAGCGCGCGCAGGAGACCGCGCCGGGCTACGGTGTGCTGGCCGGTGTCGAGGCCGAGTTCGAACGCCTCGCGCCGCTGACCGCCGGCCTCGCGGAGCCCGAGGCGCTGCGTGACGAAGGCTTCAAGCATTCGCGCCGCACGCTGGATGGCTGGATTGCGCGGCACCAGGCCAGGCTGCGCAACGCAGCGCCGGGCCTCGCCGACATGCCCAACCTGCTGCCACAACAGAACGAGTTGCGGCAGATCCACCAGGCGGTGGCCGGCACGATGCGCGAGCGCTCGCTCAACGAGCTGGATGCCGGCGCCGACGCCGCGATCCGCCAGCGCGTGGACAGCGCGCGTGCCGCGATTGATGCGGCCGACCCCGGCGTGAAAGGCTTTGGCGGGCTGATCCGCGTCTGGCGCGATGCCGGCCCGGCGCTCGAGGCCGCCGCGGGTTGCGCGTCGCCGCACCAGGCTGCGCTCGGCAACGTGCAGCAACTTTCGGAGCAGGGCATCACGCAGCGGCTCGGCGATGTGAAGCACGCGATCGACGAGGTGCCGGCCGATCTCGACGGCGTCGTCTCGCTCGCCGAGTTGCACGCCGACGTCGGCCATCTCGCGCGTCAGGGTGCGGGCACGCCGTTCGCCCGCGAAGCGCTGGGCCTGCAGCACGCCGTGGAAGGCGGCCTGCAGGCGCGCGTGGACAAGGTGATGAAGCAGCCACTGCCGCCGCTCGGCCGGGCGATGCGCGAGCTCGGCGATCTGCAGTCGCGGCTCGACAATGTGATGGAACGGCTGCCGCAGACGTCGCCGATCCGCGAGGTGTTGTCGCCGCCGCACGAGCGCGCGCACACCGCGATGAAGGTAGTGGAGAAGGCCGGGCCGGTGCTCAAGGCGGGCGAAGAGGCGCGCATTGCGTTGCAGGCGGTGCTGCCCGAAGCCGCGCGTCCGGGGCAGGAGAGCCAGGCGCTGATCGCGCACGAGGATCTCGTCGGCGCGCTGAAGGATGCCTACCTCGGGCCGATTCCGTCGAAGGACATCGCGCCGGCCGAGCGCGAGATCAACACGATTGCGACCGATCGCGACACGCTGCGCCAGGCGCTCGAGTCGGCCAGCAACTCGGTGGCCGGGCACCTCGACTACCTGGCGGCCGCACCGCTGCCGGCGCTCGGCGACGAGCAGTTCCGCGACAAGCTGCGCGACCTGCGCGACCCGCTGGAGGCGCTCGCCCGCGAAGGCATGAAGGCGCACGCCGCGGCGTCCGATGCGTCGGCCGCGCTCAAGGTGCTCGACGCGCGCGCGAAGTCGGCGCTCGACTCGGCGCTCAGCGTCGCGCTCAAGCGCAACTCGGCCGTCGGCCTGCATGGCCGCACCGACGCCGGCAAGCTGCTGGCCGCGCGCCAGAAGCTGATCGACTCGATCGAACGCCGGCCCGTGTACGCCAACAGCATCTGGCGCCTGGCCGAGAACTGGGCCGCGCCGCCGTTGCCCGACGACGTGCCCGCGCCCGCCACCGCCGAGGTCACCGGCCTGACGCTGCAGGCCGGGTTCAGCCGCAAGGGCGGCCTCGCGAGCATGACGGTCGTGCTGCTCGACAAGCAGGCGCAGCCGTACCGCGGCCGGATGCGACCGGAGAACATCTCGCTGCGTTGTCTCGAAATCGGCGCCGACGGCGAACCCGCGATCACGATTGATCCCGGCCACGCGCGCGTGCTCGACGTGGACAACTCCGAAGCGCTGCACGGCGGCCCGATTGTCTGCGCGCTGATGATGGACTGCTCGGGCAGCCTCAACCGCACGGACCCCGACGGCAGCCGCATCGATGCCGCGAAAGATCTGATCAGCACGCTGCTCAAGCAGCAGCGCGTGCAGGTCGGCCTCTACTCGTTCTCCGGCCGCAAGTGCACGAAGGAGACGCCGTTCGGCCGCGACACGCTGGCGCTGCACAGCGCGCTGGAGGCGATGCGCGAGAAGGCGCGCAGCAAGACGCCGCTGTGGATGGCCGTCAACGAGGTCTGCGCCGACCTCTCGGCCACGCCGTCGGATGCGCGCCGCGTGATCGTGATCTTCACCGACGGCCGCAACGACACGACCGACGAGACCACGCCGGCCGCGGCGATCGACGTCGCGCAACGCGTGAAGGCGCGCGTCTTCACCGTCGGCCTCGGTCGCAAGTTCGACAGCCCCGAACTCAACAAGCTCTGCGGCCTCACACGCGGCACGTTTGCGCGCAGCTCGGGCGGCGGCCTCAAGCAGTTGTTCGCCGCGATCGCGCGCGCCGTGCTGGCCAGCATCTCGCTGACCGTCGAACTGCCGCTGACCGTGCGCCCCGACGGCCAGGGCCTCTCCGGCCGCACGATGGATGTGAACGGCGAACTGGTCGTGCACCTGCGACCGGGCGAGATCGTGCCGTCACCGTTCCGCGTACAGACCGGCTACTGAGCGAGCGGGTCGGACATCAGTTGCTGACCTCGACGCCCTTCCAGAACGCGACGTAGTCCTTGATCTGCGCCGCCTCGGGCAGCGGATCGCGGTAGACCCACACCGCGTCGGCGTTCTCCTCGCCGTTGACCACCACGGTGTAGTAGTTGGCCGTGCCCTTCCAGCCGCAGAACGTGGTCGTCGCGCTGTCCTTCAACAGGTCGCGGTTCACGCTGTCCGGCGGGAAGTAGTGGTTGCCCTCGATCACCACGGTCTGGTCGCTCTCGGCGATCACCGCGCCATTCCATGTCGCCTTCATTTCACTCTCCTGCAGGGGCTGGCGCAGCAGGCCGGTCAGTTCGTCGGTGTGGTCTCCACCGGCGTGCGCGACCGCAAGAACAGCCACAGCGCCGTGAGGTCGTCGTCCGTCATGTTCGAGAAGCCGGGCCACGGCATCGCCTTGTCGTTGAGCATTGTGCCGTTGGGACGCTGGCCCTTGCGAATGGCCTTCACGAAGTCGTCCTGCACCCACTTGCCGATGCCCGACCCCTCGTGCGGCGTAATGTTGCGCGCCGGCGGCCAGGCGGGGTCGCCGCCGGGGATCGGCCCGCCGCTGAAGTCCGGCCGGTGGCAACCCGAGCAAACCGTCGCGAGGTGCTTGCCGTACTCGGCCGTCGGCCCCTTCGGCGCGATCGCGGGACGCTCGCCGAGCAACGTCAGGCGCTCGGCCGACAACGGCAACTGCCCCTGCACCAGCAGCAGCTTCGCGATCGGGCCGATCGCGATCGGCGGGATGTCGGTGTCCACGGCGGGCAGCGACTTCACCCACGCCACCACCGACGCGATGTCCTCGTCGCCCCACGGCCAGTAGTCGTCCGACGGCATCATCACCAGCGGCCGCTTGTCGTGGCCCACGCCGAAGCGGATCGCGCGGACCCAGTCTTCCGACGCGAAGTCCGCCGTGACGGAACCCTTGCCGGCCGTGAGATTCGGCGCGGTCACGCGGCCGAGCATGCTGTCGTCAATCACCACCATGCCGGCCATGTTCTTGCCGTGGCACTCCACGCAGAGCCACACCGCGTTGGCGAGGTACTGGCCGCGCTCGATTGCCGCGGCATCGCCCTCGGGAATGGTGATCGGCTGCACCGCCACATCGAAGCGTGCGGCGAGCCTGGCGTCGGCCATCGCGCCGATGGCGACGTACGCGCCAACCAGCAGCAGGATGATCACGAGCAGGGTGATCAGGATCCGGCGCAACCAGCTGCCACGCTTGCGCGGGGCGGATTCGGTGGTCGTAGCGGCGGTAGCGGTAGCGTCGCTCATATATCTCTATCTGGAAGTGGAGGCTCAGGACTTCAGGCAGCAAAGGCCAGCGATTTCGCATCGGCGGCGCTCACAATCAAGTGCGCACTGTGCATCCCTGCGCATCGGGCCGATGTTGCTAGTGCCCTGCCCTTCCTGGCCCGGCCAGAACGGCGTCGGAAAGGCGATGGGTTCGCTTCATCGCTTTCGTTGGTGCCGCATTGCGCCTGCCGCGGCACGTCGCCCGACGCGACTTCGGCCGCACTCTCGTCCAACGCGTCCGGGTTACCCACCCGATCACACCCCATTCCTCGCCACCATTTCGGGAAGGACGACACCAACCAGCTACGCGTCCGGAAGCGGCCACACTTTGGCATCCGTCGAGCATTGCAATGTCGAGGCCATTCGGTTGGCGGCTCCCCTTGCGTCACCCAAGGACACAAACAGCAGCAACATGGTCTCGGTGTGTTCAGTTGCAATGCGTACCCCGTATCGCGAGCGCGGCATCCCGCCCTCATCTGCAGTCCAGACGTTCGTGACACTCCGGTAGGTCTTCGTCCACCGGATGCCAAGGGGCCAACGCCAGCACACCTTTGTCATGTTCGGGCACCCTTGTGACGGCGCGTAGGCAGTGACGTCCTTTCCTCGGTAGGTAGCCACGGAAGCAAGGGCAAACGCAACAGCGAGCCCCATAGTCACGCCGCCTGGATCAACAGGCCGCGCGCACACAACAAACACAACGCGTGCAACAAACGCGAGCGCCATGGCCCAAAACACGATCCGGACAATCAGCGGGTGGGGGGACACCTCGATCCCGAACCCCGTGGCGTCCGATCTGCTATCCGGGCAGCTTTGGTTTGTCCTTCCCGAGTCTCCAGCCAGCTTCAACGTAGACACCTCCGCAGATCTTTGCCGATCTAATCTTGATACCACTACAGCAGCTCTCGTAGGAAAGGGTGCCACACCCTCAAATCCGCCCGGTTGCGTGCTGAATGCCGCGGTGCGCGGCGTAGCGCTCAGGCGCGAACTGTGGAGGCGGACCGGCGGCGGCACCGTTG
>JBFWQT010000254.1:0-9765 GCA_050249295.1 Planctomycetota bacterium | reverse complement strand
CGTACATGCCGCCCGAACAGGCCAACGGCAAGATGAGCGAGGTGGACGAACGCTCCGACATCTTCTCGCTCGGCGCGATCCTCTATCAGATGCTGACACTGGAGGCGCCTTACGCTGCGCAGAACGTGGAAGGCACGCTGCGCAAGGCCGCGATGTGGGAGCTGGTTGCGCCGCGCAGGCGCGCGCCGCGTCGTCAGATCCCGAAGGAAGTCGACGCGATCGTGATGAAGGCGATGGCGCAGGACCCGCGCGATCGCTACCACGACGTGGCCGCGTTGCAGGCCGACCTGCGCGCGTGGCAAGCCAACGCGACGGTCAGCGCGTACCGCGACAACGTGCTCGGCCGCGCCATGAAGTGGGCGCGCCGGCATCCGACAACCGCGATCGCCGGTTCGGTCGGCACGGTGCTGGCCTCGGTGTCGTTGCTCGTCATCAGCGTGCTGGCCGGCCAGGCGAGCGAGGCGCGCGCGCTGGCGGCAGCCGAAGGCCAGGCGGCGGCCGTGGCGCGCGAGGAATCGCTGCGCGCAATGGCGCGCGAAGGCAAGACCTCGCAGTTGCTGCTCGAGCTCGGCGGCAAGCTGAAGCACGAGTGGGAAGACGCGCGCAACGACTTCTACAAGCGGCGCATGGCCGCGCAGAAGGCTGGCACCAGCGACGAGACGTTCGTGCACGGCCTCGCGCAGGCCGACGTCGGCACCTACACCTCGGCTTTCGAGCGCATGCTGGCGGCGCACACCGAGAAGCCCGAAGCGATTCCGGTCAAGCCCGAGGACTACCACTTTCTCGGCCTGCTCTATCACGTGGGCAACGGCGACGCGAAGCGCGCGATCGGCCTGTACACCAACGCGATCGAGCTCAACCCGAAGTACGCGCAGGCCTACCTCGTGCGCGGGTGGCTGCAGATGCAGGACCGCAAGTGGCAGGATGCGGTGGACGACTTCGACGCGTTGCTGCGCATCGGCACGCCGTTCCGGCATGAAGAGGCGAGTGCGTACCTCGGCCGCGGCCTCGCGCGGTTCCTGCTCGACGATCGCAAGCGCGCGATTGCCGACCTGCGGAAGGGCACGGAGCTGAACCCGCAGGAGTTGCCGCCCGACTTCGTGACGTACATCGAGCCGCTCGAGGACAACCAGGTGTTCACCACGATTGCGCGCTGCAACGCAGCGGTGGCCGAGGACGAGAAGCGCTGGGCCGCGTGGGTGGTGCTCGGCGTGGTGTATGCGCAGGCCGGCCAGCAGGCGCTGGCGAAGGAAGCGTTCGACAAGGCCGAGAAGTGGTGCGACAGCGGCATCAAGTATTTCCTCGGGTCGTTCCGCCAGGTGTTCGAGAAGCGCTGAGATCAGAGCCGCGCGCGCAGCAAGCATGTTGCGATTCGAACTCGCCGCGACCTGAACTCGCCGAAGGGTGGTCAGCTCACAATGGCCGCTGCTGCGCGCGGCTCTGACCTGGCGGCCCCGCCTCGAATAAGACTCGGGTCAATCCCTGAACGGCCACTCGGGCAGACGTTCGCGTCGCTCGATCCACTGCGCCGGCACGCCGCTGCGGCCGGTGTGCGTGGCGACAATGCCGCCGACGATCGCGCAGGTGGTGTCGATGTCGCCGGCACCGCGAATCGTGTTCCACATCGCGGTCTCGTAGTCGGCCAGGTTGTGCGCAGCCAGCCAGATGCAGTACGGCACCGTGTCCTGACAGGTGATGTGGCTGCCGTTGCCGAGCATTGCCGCGACGTGCTCGACTGCGGTGGTCGCGTCGAAGTCGATTGCCCGACGGATGCCCTTCGCGACCTCGCTCGACGGCACATGCGCCAGCACCTGGCGGATGAAGTCCGCCGGCTCGACGGGCGTCTCTCTTGCGCGCCACGCCAGGGCCGCCGCCACCGTCGTGGCAATCGCGCCGGCTGCGGCCTCCGCGTGGGTGTGCGTGACCACCGCCGAGCGCTCCGCTTCCTCTACGATGAAGTCCAGCTCCCGATCGGCGTGAAACGCGCCGAGCGGCGCAATGCGCATCGCGCTGCCATTGCCGAACGAGCCCTGGCCGTAGAAGACCTGCCGGGCCGGCTCGCGCCACTGCTTCTCGGAGCGGAATCGCGCGAGAAGCCCGTGCATCGCCGCACCGTAGCCACGACCCATCTGGTAGTGCTCGCCGAAGCTGCGAGCCAGGTCGTCCTGATCAATGCGGCCGTGCCGCCGCAGGATCTCGACCACCGACAACGCCATCCAGGTGTCGTCGGTCACGCGCCAGAGTGCCTCCGTTGGCACCCGGCGTGCGTCCGCCGCGTCGGCAAGATCAACCGGCCCGAAGAACCGCGAGCCGAACGCATCGCCGACCGAGAGGCCGACGAGCGAGTCGATCATGCGATCCTCGGCAAGCGAACTGGCGGTCAGGTCTTCGCTGGTCATCGGGGCCGGCCTTCGCAGTTCAGTTCGCGGGCTTCGCGGCGGCGCCACCCGGCTGCGCTGCTTCCACCTTCGCTGCCACGATCTTCTTGATGTACCGCATCTCGATCAGCGCGTAGAGCGACGTCGCGAGGAAGTACAGATTGAAGCCCGCGGGCATGTTGTAGAAGAGGAAGAAGAACATGAAGAACATGCAGCCCATCATGATCTTCTGCTGCTGCTGCTGCTCCGGCGTCTGCATCGCCGTCTGCATCTTCTGCTGCATCTGCGTCTGGTAGTACATCAGCGTCATCACCAGCATCGGCAGGATGTTCAGGTGCAGCACGCCCGCCGGCGTGAGCATGTTGTCGAACCAGGTGCCGATGATCGGCAGGCCCGGCAGGTGGATCTGCGCGATCGTCACCAGCGCGTCGGTCTTGCTCAGGTCGGCTATCCACAGGAACTCCGCGCCGACAAAGTCGGTGCAGTAGCGGAACATGCCGAACAGCGCGATCCAGATCGGCATCTGCAGCAGCATCAGGATGCAGCCCTGGAACAACCCGCCGAAGGAGACATTCTCCTCGCGGTAGAGCTTGAACATCTCGGCCTGCAGCTTCTGCTTGTCGTCCTTGTACTTCTTGCGCAGCTTCTCCATCTTCGGCTGCACGCGCTTCATGCCGGCCATGCTCATCTGCATCTTGTACTGGCTCCAGTACGAGACGGGCAGCAACAGGCCACGCACGAGCAGCGTGAGCAGGATGATCGAGATGCCCCAGTTGCCGACGATGCTGTGGAAGAAGTTCATCGCGGCGAGCATCGGCCGGGCCAGCCACTCGAGCGACTGGTAGGAGATGAACGCGGTCTCGGTCAGCCCGGCCGTGGTCAGGGGCTGTTCCAGTTTGGGGCCGATGTACGAGCGGATCTCGACGGAGCGCGTCTGGTGCGGCTCCACAGTGATCGATCCGAACTGCATCGACGGCAGGAACTGCCAGCGCGACGGTGTCGAGTTGGGCACCGCCTCATCGTTGGTCATGCGTGCATCGATCGCCGTCATCCGCGCTTCGAGCACGCGCGGCGGCGACTGGTCCGCGTCGGTCACTTCGGGGGCGAACATCGCCGCCACCATGAAGTCCACCGACTGCGCGATCCAGTGGATGTCGCGCGACCCACGGCCCGGATCGGCACGCAGCGAGTAGCGCAGGTCGGGCGCGGTGGACGATTCGAAGCCCTGATGCAGGAACTGCAGCATCTGGTACTTCACCACGCCCTCGGCCGGCAGCGGTGTGTCCTTCGATGCGCCGGTGCTGAGTTGCGTGCCCCACACGCGCGCGCCGGTCGGGTCGGCGTGGAACCACAGCAGGTCGGATTCGTCGGGATGGAAGAAGCCGGTGAACAGCGACGGGCCGTAGACGCGCAGGCCGTCGAACGTGATCGGCGCGTCGCCGAGGTTCTCGATCCCGAGGCTGGTGCGGATCTCGTACGACTGGTCGTTCCAGGTGTACGTGCGCGTGAACGCATACAGCGCGGGGCCGGTCGTCACGACGTCGCCGCTGGTGGTGCGCACCTGCGGCTGGTAGCGGAAGCGCACGACGTGCGTGGTGACGCCGCCGTCGGTGGTCACCTCGTGGCCGAGGTAATCCCACAGCACGCGCGCGAGCAGGCCGGGGTCAGAGCTGCCGGGCAGCGTCATCTCGGCCGAGAACGCAAGGCGATCCGGCGCGAACGGCCGCACCGCGTAGTTGTCCGGCGTCATGCTCGTGCGATGGTCGCGGTCGCTCATGCCGGGGAAGCCGACCAGCGTGACGCCGGCCAGCGAGCCGCCGCGACGGGCGAACTGCAGCTGCAGCTTCGGCGTGTTGAACGCTTCGTCTTCGACCAGCTGCAGGCCGAGGCGGCGCGAGCTGCTGTACGGCGGCGCGTCGGCCGAGATGCTGCTGCCGTCGCGCGGCTGCGTTTGCGCCGGCGTGGGGTCGGGCTGGATGCCGGGCTGCGACTGCACGCCGCTCGGCGGCTCGTCCACGGCGATCAGCTTGCGCGGCGGATCGACCTTGCCGTTGTAGAGGACGTCGCCGTTGAAGTACTCGCCGGTCTCGGGGTCGCGCATCCACTTGCCGTCGGCGCGCGGCGAGATGCGCGGCTGCATCACGGGTGCGGGTGTGTGCGTGTTGCCGGCCGTCGATGGCGACGACGTACCGTTGCCAGCCGCGGCGGTGTTGTTGTTGGTGGTGGCGCTCGCGCCCGGGCCATTCGCAAGCGCGCTGTTGTCGCCGGCGGGGCGGTTGTCGCGGCTGGTAGGTGGCTTCGGGATGCAGGTCGCCTGCATGTAGAAGAACCACGCCACGAGCAGGATCATGATCGCGAACGTCGCCTGGCGGCTCGCGTTGTCGGCGGGACGGGAGTCACTCATGTATCGCGTTCAATCAATCGCCGGGCGCGGCCCGGCCGTCGGTCGGTCGTCGTCGTCTTGAATGAAGATCGGCCGGGGAGCCGTTCCCGAGGGGGCGGGATTCTCGCAAATGGCCTGGTACGGCACAACGCCGCGCCCGCAGCACTGCTGTACACGCGCTGCACGGTACGGGTTCATCCTTGCCCTTGCCCTTTCACCCCTTGCCCTTGCCCGAGGGAAGAGATTGACCACGGAGGACACGGAGAACACGGAGGAATGCACGCGAGAGTGTGTCGAGACCATGGATGACGTCTCCGCGTCCCGGGCAAGGGCAAGTGCTGTGTTGAGTTGGTGGTTGGTGTTCCGTTCATTCAAGCCCACGGGCTGCTGCCCGTGGGTAACCGTGAAGCATCAACAGACGCATCGACCACGCGAGCGACCACACGACCAACACCGCGCAAACACCGCCCATCGCGCGACACCACCACAAGCGCGATCGGCTGGATTGCGAACTGCACGGTTCAAACAGGTTGATTCGCAGGCGAGCGGCCCCCGCGGCCCGCTCCCCCGCGGTCGCGGCTCTTGACCGAAACCGGACACGCGCGCTGTCGACTCCTCAGGGAGCGTCGCTCACTTCTTCAGGTCGCTCGCCATCAGGCTGACTTCCTCGCCGTTGAGCAGCAGCTTGCCCGGCACCTCGCGCAACTGGTGCACGGTCTCGGCGCCGGCGTCATTGGTGAGGATCAACACGATCGCGGTGAGATTGAACTCGATGCGATAGCGGCCGGCGTCCTTGCGATCGTCCTGGCCGCCCGCGCCGCCGCGGCCGGTCTCGTTGCCGCCGCTGTCCCGGCCCTGATAGCTGTGCGAGCCCTCGTGGTGGTACGTGTAGGCGTACGTGCCGTCGGAGCCGAAGTGGTAGCGGATCTTCGTCTCCCACGAACTGCTGTTCGCGCCCGACCCGGCCTGACGGTAGCGGTAGACCTGCAGGCACTTGCCGGACAGCTGCTGGCGGATCGTCTCGCGGCGCGCCTCGGCGCCGGGCTTGATGAACTGCACACTGTCGACCATCGCCTTCACGTAACCGTTGACCTTCGCCTCGTCGACGACCGGCCCGATGAACGTGATGCCGATGGCGTTGCCCGACGGCCCGACGACACCGACCGTGCGCGCGACGTACGTGGCGTTGCGGAAGTCCTGCGTCACCACGCCGCCCGCGATCCGCGGCGCGCCGACGGGAGCGAGCATCACGCCCGGCTCGACCGACGACAGGTCAAGGTTGCCGGTCATCTCGGAGGCCATCGTGGCGGCGTCGTTCACGCCGGTCTGCATGATGATCAGCCCGAGGCCGCGCTGGTCGGCGGGCCGCATCGCGAACACCGGCGTCTTGCCGTCGCAGATACCGGCAAACCCGGCCGGCATGCGGAACGACATGCCGAGGTAGTCGGTCTTGAGTTGCTTGCCGCTGTCGCCAGCCTGGATCGCCTGGCCGAGGCGCAGCTCCTCGCCGTCGAGCTTCGCGACTTCCTTCTGGTCGGTCTTCCACGCCGGGTCATGCTCGATCTTGCGGGTCTGGCCACGATCGGCGGTGTCGGCGGCGGACGGCGTCTCGGGTTTCACGGGCTGGTCTCCGGTCGGCGGAACAGGCTCGGGCGTGGCGTCGCCGGGCAGCGCCGTGCGACTCACCGCCACACCATCGAGCGTCAGTTGATCACCATTGCGGGCCATCGCGGCCGCGCCGAACTCACCGCTGTCGGTCGCCATGTGCAGCACGGCGCCGAACGGCGTGAGCTGCACGCTCCACTTGCCGGCGGTGCGCGCGCCGCCGCCGGTCATGTCGTAGCTGCCGTCGGCGCGACAGTTGATTGTCAGCCCGTAGTCGGCATTGGCCAGCGTCTGGTGGCGCACGAGCTTCGTCCACGACTGGCGGTCGTCGCCGTTCGCGGGTGCGGGCGCGGCCCACACGATGCTCTTCTGGAACTCGTCACACACCGCAGCGGCCGCGGCGTCGCTGCCGTCGAAGATCACCAGCACCACGCCCGCCGCGTCGCCCTTGCAGAGCACACGACCACGGCCGAAGGCGTCGCCCTGGTACCTGCTCTCGACGGTGTCGTTGTTGGTGCCGCCCACGGCCGGCCCCGACGTGCGCCGGCCCCACGCCGCCTGATGCAGGAACGTCAGGTCGATCGCGTCGCCCAGCGTGGTCTTCCCCTCGGCAGTCGACATGCCGGTGCGCAGCACAAGCAGGCCGACTCGCGCCACGCCGTCCGGCGTGAGCGTGAACGAGTTGATCTGCGGCTCGTACTTGAGCTGTGTACCGGCCGGCACCTTGAAGGCGATGCCGAGCCGGGTCGACTTGACCGCGCTACCGGCGCGGTAGCTGCCGGTGGCGGTCAGTTCGGTGCCGGTGAGTGCGGGCGGGTCGGCGGGCTGGGCCGCGGCCGGGGGCAGGTACGCAACGAAAGCGGCCGCCACGGCAAGCGCGGCGCTGAACAGCGACACAACGGTACGCATAGTGTGGTGTCCTCCGGGAGCGTCGCTGCAATTATACACCGCGCGGGGTCGGCATCCGTTGGTGGTTGGTGCTCCATTTTTTCAAGCCCACGGGCTGCTGCCCGTGGGTAACCGTGCGGTTCCGCAGTCCTTCCGATGCGCCTTGGGGTGTGTCGCGTTGCGTGCGTTGCGGTGTTTTGTTGTGTGCTCGCTCGCGTGGTCGACGCGTCGTTGATGCTTCACGGCTACCCACGGGCAGCCCGTGGGCTTGAAGCTGCAGTCTGCATCCTGTGCTCCTTGCACTTGCCCTTGCCCGGGACGCGGAGACTTCATCATCCATGGTCTCGACACACTCTCTCGTGCCTTCCTCGTGTGCTCCGTGTGCTCCGTGGTCCATCTCCCTCGGGCAAGGGCGCGCAGGGCACAGCAAAGACGACAGGCGACCCGGAGGTCGCCTGTCGCGTTGCTTCCCATCAGTTGATCAGAAGTGCCTCATGATCGGCGGCTTCCGGATCAGTGACCGCCCTTGTTGCCGATCTTCTCGTAGCGGTAGTACACCTCGAGGGTCAGGCAGTTGATCGCGGTGGCGTACACGCGGCCACCCGCGATACCCCACGCACTGTTGCTGTCCCACGAGCCGTAGCACTTGTCGCTCTCGTCGGCCGGGGTCAGGCGCTGGCTCTTGATCAGCGAGTCGCCCATCGGGCCTTCCCAGCGCTTCCACCAGCGGTCGCCCATCTGGAACAGCGCCAGCGAGGCGTAGTACCAGTAGTAGTAGTCGAGCTTGGTCGCGTCGCTGAGCGTCGGCAGGCTGCCTTCCTCGATCAGCTGGTCGGCCTGACCGCGGAGCTCGGGATCGTTGCGCAGGCTGCCGTCCTGGCTCACGAAGAGGCGCGTCATGATGTTGATCGCGTCCATCGAGCCGTTGGGGACGAAGCTGCTCTGGCTCTGGAGGCGGGCGTTCGTACCAGCCTTCTGGATGTAGCCCGTCTTCGGGTAGTTGTTGAACTTGCCGGTCATGTCCTTCATGTGGGTGATCGCGCCGTCCCAGCAGTGCTGCGGAACGTCAAGGTCGGCCACGCGAGCGGACTTGAGGGCCAGCGACATCCAACCCGTCACCGAGGTGTCCGAGTCGCCCGGCTTGACGCCATAGCGCCAGCCGAGGTAGCCGCGGTCCGGGTCGTGGTTCTGCGCCATCGCGATGAAGTCCACGCCCTTCTGCGCCGGGCCCTTCAGCATGTTGGCGCCGGTCATACCGTAGGCTTCCGACAGCGCCATCGTGCAGATCGAGTGGCCGTACACGAAGTGCGGGTCCTCGCGGTTGGTCGTGTCGAAGCAGCCGTCGTTGTCCTGCACAGCCTTCAGGTAGCGCAGCGACTTCTTGACGGTGTCGGCGAACTCACCTTCGGTGTGGGTGTAGCCAGCACCGAGGAAGGCGAGGAGCGCCATGCCGGTCAGGCCAGCGCGGGCATGTTCCCAACCCGTGTCGCCCGAGCCGTCCTTGTTGCCGTACGAGCCACTGGTGCGGCCGTGCTTGGCGCCGGCGGCGGCGAAGTTCACCGGGTCCCAGCTGCCGTCTTCGTCCTGGTGATCGCGCAGCCACTTGAGGGCCAGCAGCACGTTCTGGTCGCCACGGTGACCGCCACCACCACGGGCCCGGCGGTACACGAAGCCACCCGCGCCACCCGGGCCACCGCCACCACCGATGTTACCGCCGAGGCCGATCGAGCTGTTGAAGCCCGCGTTCGGGTACGGCGACTCGACGTTCGACTGGTCCGGGTTCGGGTTCGGACGCAGGTCCTGGTTCGTCGGGTCGTTGGTCGGGTCTTCGTTGTGGTCGTCCGCGGCGTCCTTCACGATGCGCGGATCTTCCGTCGGGTCCTGCTGCTCCACGTCGGGACGGTCCTCGGGCAGGATCGTCTGCGGCAGGATCTTCGGCGGTTCGGGCAGCTCCGGCGGCTCGACGGCCGTCGGCTGCACCTTGGGCTTCTCGATCTCGACCACCGAGATCACGATCGACCAGATGATGAGCAGCAGCACCGCGTGGAAGGCCAGGGAGATGGCGAACCACGGGGTCTGCTTCAATACGGAGTCTTCATCACCTGCCGGTGGTGGAGCTTCTTCTTCGTCGTAGCCGTCATCCTGATAGTCATCGTAGTAGTCGTCACGCGCCATGTGGCACTCTCCTGATCGGGGGGCCTTCAAACGAAGCGGAAAAGGCTTGCTGGTGTGGGAAGCACTGCAGGTCTGCGTCCGGCGGATGCCGGTTCTGGCACACTCGAACGGGGGTCGCCAGGAAAGGTTCGGGATCGAACGCTTTTTTCCCGGACTGGACAGCTGACAGAGGGCGGTGGAGACGGGCGGGCGGCGGGCAGCGCGAGGGAGGGAGGGAGGGCGCCCGCAGTACTGAACGCGGGCCGACGCGGCCAGTTCGGCGCATTTGCTGATTCTACCAAAGGTTGCACGGGCCTGCATGGCGCACTTTGGCGTTTGTGGCGAATCTGCCAACAA
>JBFWQT010000253.1:0-9798 GCA_050249295.1 Planctomycetota bacterium | reverse complement strand
ACGGTGGGTAGCCGAGCCGGTCTTTCGGCAGCGCGCGCCAGCGCTCCAGCAGCGCTGCGACGGCGGGCCGCATCCGCAGGGCGTGTTCGCGCAGCAGCTCGAAGGAGGCCGGCATGTGGTAGCGCTCGACCGGGTTGGTCTCCTCGTCGAACAACGCGCCCGCGTCGTTGAGGAAGCGCTCGTAGGAATCGTCTACATGCTTGCGCTGCGCGATCCGCTGCTCGAACCAGGCGCGATCGAACTGCGCCGGCGTGAGCCAGATGGCG
This sequence comes from Planctomycetota bacterium, assembly GCA_050249295.1. Classification (GTDB taxonomy): domain Bacteria; phylum Planctomycetota; class UBA8742; order SKZP01; family SKZP01; genus JBFWQT01. Next base: position 9,532 of record JBFWQT010000253.1, on the reverse strand, counting down.
AGGAACGTGGTGCTGGCCAGCAGCACCAGGCCGGGCACGACGACGAGCCCGACGAGCCCGAAGAGCCCGAGCCACGGCCGGCGTGCGGCCAGCACGAGCGTCGTTTGCGGGGCCGTTGCGTCGTCGAGCTGCGGCATGCCGATCTGCGCCTCGGCCGCGCCGCCGGCCCGTCCGCGTGTGCGAAGGTAGTTGTGGACCAGCATCGCGAGCGCGATGCGCAGGGCGATCATCAGTGCGCCGATCGAGGCGAGCAGCGGCCAGCCGGTGGTGACCGGAGCGATTGGCTGCATCGACGGGAAGGGGCCGCCGAACAGCGGCACGCACGCGATGACCGCGCCGACGAGCACCGGCAGGACGATCAGCGCAGGCACGCCGAGGTCGCGCCACTTCGTGACCATCCGCGATTCGTGCAGCAAGCGCCAGCCCCACAGCGTCGGCCGCTCGGCCAGGCGCAACGGCCACCCGGCCCACGCCACGCCGACAAAGAACGGACCCAGCGCCAGGATCAGCGTCAGCGGATACCGGAGGTACCCCGGCAACGAGCCATCGCCGAGCGCCACGAGCAGCACGGCCGGCGCGAACATCGCCACATGGAACAGCAGCATCGTCAGCACGCCGGGCCACGCGGTGAGCGCAACCTGCATGCGCCGCCGGTGGCTGGACGTCGGCGCCAGCAGCCCGGCCGCCGAGGCCACGAGCATGCACCCGCACGCGACAAGCGTGGCCAGCGCGAGCGTGCCCTGCACCGCTGCAACGACGACGATCGTGGTCGCGTGCGGCGTCGAGCCATTCCAGAAGCTTCGCGCCTCCAGGTCCATCACGTCGCGCATGAACAGCCGGATCGCCGGCCCCGAGAGCCACAGCGCGACGACGATCAGCAGCGGCCAGGCCAGCAGCGCGAGCGCGGTACGCAACCGGGCGAGTGCGGTGCGAAGCAGGCGGCGCATCAGCTCGCACCCGCCGGGCTCGCGGCCGCGCGCTCGATCAGATCGCACGTGTCGCCGATCGGATCGTGGCCGACGAAGTTCTGCGCCACCGCGGCGCAGCGCGCCTTGGCGGCCGGCTGCAGCAGGCGCTGCAAGGCAACCACCACGCGGTCGGTGCGCCAGCGCGGTTCGGGAATTGCCTCGGCCACGCCAAGCTGCCCGGCGATGTGCGCGTTGTCGTACTGGTCGTGCGCCATCGGCATCAGCAGCTGCGGCACGCCGGCCTGCATGCCCTGCGAGAGCGATCCGATACCGCCATGATGCACGAACGCCGCGGCCCGCGAGAGCACGCGCGAGAACGGCACCCACGGCACATGCATCACGCCGTCGGGCAGCGGGTCGGGCAGCTGGTCGGCCGCGCGGGTGAGCAGCAGCGCGCGACGGCCGAGCTTCACGCTGGCTTCGGTGGCCACGCGGAAGAACTTGCGACCGAGCGCCATCGCCGAGCCGGGCGTGAAGACGATCGGCGGATCACCGGCCTGCAGGAACTGCTCGAGCGCCGGGTCGAGCGGATCGCCCGCGTCGCCGTCGCTGACCGGGAAGCCGGTGGCAATCACATGCGGCGGCCAGTCGGACGGCCGCGGGTAGTACCACTCGGGGAACAGGCCGATCGTGCAGAGCGGCGAGCTGAACCACGACTTCAGCACGCGGCTGATCGGCGGCTGGCCGTGCTCGGCGCGCAGCTGGTTGATCGCCGGCGCGACGTGCGGATCGATGATGCGATCGACGATCCACCACACCGCGGGCCAGACGAAGCGCGGCAACCATGCCGGCTGGAACCCGCCGCCGGGGATGCGCATGAAGCGCTCGCGCGAGCGGATGATGCCGGGCTGCAGATGCACGCTGACGGTGGGCACGCCGGTGCGATCCTGCAGCACGCGCGCGCCCATCGCGAGGCTCGACGCGACGACCACCGTGCGGCCGGGGATCACGCGCGACTCGATGGCGGCGACGCTGCCGCGCAGGTGCGGCGTGATGCCGAACGCCGCGACGATCGGGAACGCCTTGCGCGGATGCCACAGGTCCGGGTTGAGGATGACCTTCTGGTACTCCGCGTCGGTGCCGATCTCGACGAACTCGCTGAAGCCGGCGCGCTCGCAGTCCGGCCGGAAGTGGCCGTTGGTGAGGAAGATGATTTCGTGGCCGCGCGCCTGGAGTGTCTTGCCGATCTTCACGAACGGCAGCACGTCCCCCGCACTGCCGGCCGCTCCGATGATGATGCGCAGGGGTGTCGTCATGATGCGAGTCGGGTCGGGTCCGGTGATGGCTCTGCGGTGCGGGCGGTCAATCCTGGCGCGCCGTGGCGAGCGCGGCCTCGCAGACCACAACACAAGTGGTGACGCGCCGGCAAGAGCCACGGCCAGCGTTCTTTCATTCCTCATTTCTTGCCCGCGCCGAACTCCAGCCGGTCCGGCGAGCCGTCTTCGCGCACCACACGCACGGCGATTCCGCGCGACGCGCAGATCGCGTGTACCGCGAGGCCGACCGGCAGACCGGTGAACTGCAGCGTGAGGCCCGGCGCGTCGGCCACCGCGGTGCCGGTGAATACGCAATCGAAGGCGTACCGCTTCGCCATCGCGAGTTGTGCCGGCGGCAACGGATCGCGAACTACCTTCGGCAACGACGGCCGCGGCACATCGGGCGGTCGCACGAACCAGTAGGTGTACGGCTCGCTCTCCAGCCGGTCGATCTGGTAGCCCTGACTGACCGCGCTCAACCACAGCGCGGCCATCGCGGGCACCTTGTTGAGGTGGAGGCTCGCATCGCCGGCCACGCGTACGTGCAACACCACGCTGAGGTCGTAGCGTTCGGCAAGCGACCGCAGCAGCTCTGCCGTCGGGTAGTCGTGGACGTGCAGCTGCACGCGGAGTTCGTCGCCGGCGCACTCGGCGGGGCAGGCAGGCATCGCCGGTTCGTCGGTCTTGCGCACCACCAGCACGGTCACGTCGCCACATTCGATCGCGTCCACCGCCAGGCCGGCCGCCGCCACGATCGCGCCGACCGCGGTGGGGCCGTCGGTATCCGTGAGGCCGATGCTCACCAGGGTCGAGGCATCAATGCCGCGGCCGATCACCACCGACGTGTCGGTCCGCTCGGCCACGGTCAGCAGCGCGTCGGCAACCGGCATGTTCTCCAGGATGAGCGCGCCGGTGTGCTTCGGCGCCGGGTCTTGCCCGCGCGCCGGCGTGTCGGAGAGGAACGCCGCGCACGCCAGCCACGTGACCACGGCGAACGGACAGGCGATCGACTTCATGGCAGTCTCCTGGTCGGCGGTCAGTCCTGGCGCGCCGCGGCGAGCGCGGCCTCGTAGTCGGCATCGAGCGCATCGAGGCTGAATGTCGGCATGCCCGGGCGCTTGGCGAGCGCGAGCAACGACGAGCGGAACTCGTCGGCGAGCTGCGAGATGGCCGGGCTGATCGTGTCGGCGCTGAGCGCCTGCGCGTGCCGCCAGAGCAGGAACGCGTCGCGCGCCGTGGCGAACACCTCGGCCGCAATGCTGGCCGCGCCGGGCACGCGCACGCCGGTGTCGAGGTCCATCGTCAGACCCTGCATCAACACCTCGGCGTCGGCAGTCAGCCGGTCGAAGGTCTGCAACGCGACGGCCGGGTCGGTGCTGCGCAGGATCGCGCGCTGGCGTGCGGCGCGCAGCAGATCGACGCTGGCGGCGCGCGCGGCCAGCATGGTGGCGAGCCGCGGACCGGCCGTGGCCACGTCGGGGCAGCCGGGCACGTGGCGCAGCGTGTCGAGCAGCCGGCGCATCTCGCGGCCGACAAACTGCAGCGACTCGTCGGCGAGCGGCTTGCCGGTGTGCGCCCACGCCAGGCGCTCGAGGTCGGCCAGCATCGCCAGCGCGGTCAGCGCGTGCTGCATCGCCGGCAGGGCGCGCGGCGGGAACAGCAGATGGTCGTGCTCGACGAACAGCGCGCTGTCGAGCCACTTACGGGCCGCCTCGACGTGCGTCATCAGTTGCGCGCCGAGCTTCGTCGCGTCGGCCGTGGTCGGCGCGGGTGTGCGCTCGGCGCCGGGAAGCGGCGGCATCGGGCCGAGGTCAGGCAACGCCGACGGGTCATCGAAGTTGGCAACCGGCGGCACGGGCCACATGTTGACCGGCGGCGTCGGCGGCTTCGAGTCGTCGCCGCAACCGGACGCACACGCGAGCGCGAGCGCGCAGGCGACCCGCAGCAGAGCGGCAGCAGTTGTGGAGCGTAGCGGCATCATCCGAACGGGCGTCGATGGAAGATCCACCATTCAACCAGCAGCACGGCCATGGCCAGGCCGAGCAGCCACGGCCAGAGTTCGATGTTCTGGTGGATCACCGAGTCGTCGGTCTCGACCAGCTTCTGCGCGCCGGTGCTGGTGTCCTGCACCGCGATCGAGTCGCGCGGGCGGATGTCGGACTCGTCGGGGTTGACGAGGTTGAGCGCGACGAGTTGTTCGGTCGGGTGCTCGCCATCGGTGCGCAGCGTGTACACGCCGCAGATCGCGGGCCAGCCGAAGTTGAAGCGCTGGTCGCCGCCGAGCGCGACGTTGTCGAGGCGGTACGACGCGGCGCGACCGGTGCCGCGCAGGGAGGCGTGCTGCGCGTCGCTGGTGGGCTGCCGCGGGAACGCCAGCGCGCGGTCGGTGGGCTGCGCGAAGACCTCGTTCTCGACGGTGCCGCGGAACATGTAGCGCAGCACGTTGGCCCAGAACACCGGGAACGACAGCTGCAGCGCCCAGTTGCTCATGAAGATGTCGAAGCCGATGACGAGCGTCGTCCGGTCGTTGCGCTCGCCGATCGCAATCAGCGGCACGTCGCCCTTGGCCAGCAGCACCGGCTCGCACCAGTCGGGCACGGTCAGCGTGGGCGCCTTGAGCAGCTGGATCGAGCCGAGGTCGTCCTTCACGAACGTCATGATCGGATGCGTATCGGGCGGCATGCGCGGCGTCGGGAACTCCTGGATCGGATCGCCGAGGCCCCAGCCCTCGTCGCGCGGCGCGCAGTTGACGAACACGTAGTGCCCCGGCGGAAGCTCGGCAGGCAGCTGTTCGGGCGGCACGGAGTCGAGCACGATCACGTCGTAGCCGTGGTCGGGCACGAGCACCGCCATCGCATCGCTGCGCGGTCGCTTCACGGCCGACACCTCGGGGGCGATCTCGGTGCCGCCCTGCGTGCCGAGAATGCGCTCGAGGTAGAAGTGGCCGTCGGCCGGATCGGTGAGCAGCAGCACGTTGCGGCGGGTCAGCGCGGGGAGCACGAGCCACGCCGAGTTGTCGCACTCCAGCGCATCGTTAACCGTCAGCGAGGCCTGCACGAGGCCGGTGGTGAGGCGCTCGTCATCAATCAGGAATGTGCGCATCGAGCCCACGTCGGGGTTCTCGGGGTCGGGGCCGGGCGCGGCCAGCAGGCCTTTGGTCTCGCTGCCCAGCACGTCGATGACGGTGCCGTCGCGCGTGATCTGCAACTCCCAGCGGGCCGGCAGGTCGCCGAAGTTGGCGATGCGCACGGCCAGGTCGAAGCGCGTCGGATCCGTCACGCGGCGGCGCGCGGAGAAGTTGACGATGCCGACGTTCTGCGCGGTCTTGCCGATCGGCACGAACGTGGGCATCAGGCGGACACGCGGCGGCTCCGGAAAATGCCCGTCGGTGAACACCATGATGCTCGCGCGGCGCAGCTCGGCGAGGCTCTCGGCGAGGACCAGCGATTCCTGCGGGTCGGTGCCGGTCTCGGCCAGCGTGATGTCGTTGAGCGCGCGCAGCAGCACGGCGCGCTCGTTGGTGAAGTTGACCAGCGGGTTGTGCGCGTACTTGTCGAACACCATCAGGCAGAAGAACTCGTCGCCGGGCGCCTCGGTGATGACGTTGCGCACCGCCTCCACGGCCAGCTGCAGGCGGGTGCGGCCGTCCGCATGTTCCACCGTGCCCATGCTCGCCGAGGTGTCGATCATCAGCACGCGGTACTGCGACGGCGAGGCCTCGCCCTTGAACACCAGGCGCGCGACGGCGAACACAATCAGGAGCAGGATCAGCAGCTGCAGCCAGAGCAGGATCGAGCTCTTCATCCGCTGGAACGGCGCGTTGACGCGCAGGTCTTCCAGCGTCTTCTGCCAGAGCAACGTGGACGACACCGCAACCTTCCGCCGGCGCAGCTTGAGGAAGTAGAGCAACACCAGCGGCACGGCAACGGCCGCGAGCGCGAGCAGGTTGGGAGCCAGGAGCGTCATGCGTTGGCGGGCAGGCGGTGCGGAAGGCGGCTCGCGACTGCGAGCAGTCTACCGCGTGTCGGGTGAGTGGGTCAGCCAGACGACGGGTTTGTTGTCGGCGTCAACCACCAGCGGAATCGTGGTGGCGCCGGCAGCGGGGGCCGCGCTGGCCGAGCCGGAAAGATGCAGCGTCACGCGGCCCTTCAGTTGCAGGCGCTCGGCCAGCTTGCGGGCCACGTGGCCGAAGGTCATGCGCGCGTTGATCTCGCCGAGCGGGTGCAGGCGCGGCGTCGCGTCGTCAGCGGTGGTGTAGACCCACGCATCGACGCCGGCCACGCCGCGGTAGCCGAGCGCGCGGAGGTGCGCGGCGACAGCACGAACCGTGTCGAGCAGCTGCGTGTGGTGGTCGGGCGTGAGTCCGGCGGGGTCGTCGGGGTTGCGCACGTCGGCCAGCGTGATGCCCACGAAGCGGCCGCGCGGGTCGACCTCGATCTGGTGCGTGCCGAGCAGCACGCTGCCGCGATCGCCGATGTCCATGAGCGCGCCGACGTCGTGCGTGCGTGTGGCCATCCACGGCTCGACGATCACCTCGCGATGCGCGGCGAGCAGCCGACCGGCGTCGTCGGCCACGGTCGACGCGGGGCCGATCGCACGGTCGCGGCCCGCCGCCGAGAACACGGCCTTGACCACCACCGGCGTGTCCGGCGCGAACGCGGCGAGCGCGTCGCGCAACTCGTCGTCGGTGGTGGCGAGCGCCGAGCCCGGCAACGCGACGCCGAGTTCGCGCGAGAGGGCAAGGCACGTGCCGCGGTGGTTGGCACGCGCCGCGATCGGGTTGATCGCCGCCCACCACGTCTCGCGATCGGCCGGCGGACGCGCCGCCAGTTCGCCGCCGCATTCGACGCGCGGCAGCGGCAGACGCGGCACATCCACCATGCGGCAGGGTGCGAGTTCGCCGGGCAGCCAGAGGTGCGACTCGTCGTCGTACGCGAGCACCCGCAGCAGACTGCCGACGACGGCCATGCGGTGTCGTGCCGCGGCCGACAACGTGGCCGGCGTTGCGTCGCCGCGCAGCAACTGCGCGAGGTGATACTCGGCGTCGAGGTTGGCGATGACCCGCTGCTTCACGATGTTCTCCGCACGGCTCCAAAATCGGGATCAGAGCGCCCGCAGCACCACGCTCATCACGGCCTCGCACAGCTCGTGCGCGCGCAACGACAGCTCGGTGCAGTGCGTGCTCATCGAGTCGGCCAGGCCGCGATCGAGCAACGCGCCAAGGTTGATGCGCACATTCAGTAGCGCCGTCTCCACGGCCGCGCGCGCCATCAGCGCGGCCGCGCCGGTGTCGGTGATCACGTTCCGGTTGCCGATCGGCGCGAGCGACTCGAGCAGGTGCAACACCTCGACGGCCAGCGTGGCACAACGCAACGGCACCTCGGCCGCGCCACGCGTGGCGGCCTGCTTCGCGTTTTCCTTGCGGGCCTTCTGCTCGTCGGTGAGCGCCGGCAACTTCCACGCGGCGGTCACCTGGTCAAACGCGGCCGAGTCGTCGGCGATCAGCGTCATCGCGTGCTCGCGCAGCGCGGTCAGCCGGTCGAGAATCGCGCCGACCTCGGCCTCGACGGCGGCGTACTTCGGCTTGCCGACGGTGAAGTTGGCGACCATGCTGCCGCACGCCGCGGCCAGCGCCGCCGCGAGCGCCGCGACACCGCCACCGCCGGGCGTCGCACGGTCGCTCGCCAGCTCGCGCAGGAACGGCCGCAGCATCGCCACCGGGTCGGGCGGCAGCAGCGTGCCCGGCAGTTGCCCGCCGGTCGCGCGATTCGCGACGTCCTCGAGCACGCGGTCGGCACCGAGCGTCGGCAGCTTGAGGAACTGCCGCACCGTGTCGCGCAGCGTGCGCTCGCCGACGCGGCCGACGAGTTCGCCCTGCATCACGCGCGCGCCGAGCCCTTCCATCTTGCGGAACTCGCGCGCGATCCGCTCGGCGCTCTGCTCGCCGGCGTCAACGTGCAACTCGAGCGCCGTCGGCCCGGTCGGCCGGCCGCTGTAGGTCAGCGGGTAGCGCAGCACCAGCGGCGTCTGCCCGCGCGTGATCGAGCCGCGCGGCACCGAGGTGCCGAGCCGGCAGAAGTGCGCGAACGCGCGATCGATCGCATCCTGCGGCACGAGGCCGACGAACTCCGACTGGCGCACCGCCACGCCCGCCGCGGCCGCCTGCGACTCGACGGCGCGGAAGACCTCGGCCAGGCCGGTCTTGCGGTAGTCGACGAGGTTCATCGAGACCTGCACGCAGTTGCGCGCGGCCAGTGTCATCGGCAGGGCCTTCACACCGGCCATGCCGCCGCGCGACTCGCGGATGTTGTTGGCGATGCGCACGGCAAGCCGGCGGTCGCCCGTGTCGAGGTTGACGTTGAACGCGAGCAGGATGAAGCGCGTGCCGACCGCCGTGACGCCGGCCGTGGGATGCACACGCGGCGGGCCGTAGTCGGGTCGCCAGCGCGGGTCGCTCGGCATCTTCGCGGCCAGCCACTCGAATGCGCCGACGACCGGGCCATCGGGTTCGAGCGGGCCCTTGTGGCGCAGCTTCTCCAGCGCGCGCCGCGCCGGCGTCCGAGCCGATTCCTCATAGAGGAACACCGGCAACTCGTAGTGATGCGCCAGCGCCGCGGCCACCTTGTTGGCCACCGCGTTGCACTCCTCGACCGTCACGCCGACCAGCGGGATCAGCGGGAACACGTCGCAGGCGCCCATCCGCGGGTGCTCGCCGGTCTGGCGCGTGAGGTCGATCCGGCGGATCGCCTCGCCGAGCATCGCCATCGCGGCCGGGACGACGGCGTGCGGTCGCGCGATGAACGTGATCACGCTGCGGTTGTGGTCGGGGTCGCGCTCCTGGGCGAGCAGATGCGCATCCTCGACGTCGCGGAGCGTGTGGGCAATCGCGTCCACGATCGACGGATCGCGCCCCTCGGCGAAGTTCGGCACACACTCGATCCAGGCATCCAGCACCACGTGTTGGCTCCGCTGTGGGTTCGTTTTTCCCGCCGCCGGCAACCGCTGCGCGCGGATTCTACGATGCGCGGCGTCCGGCGCCATCGCCAAGCGCGCGAGCGCTGTGGTGCGGGCTTCCAGCCTGCACAGCATTCTCGCGGCTCCGATGCAGGCTGGAAGCCTGCACCACATTCCAGCCTATTTGCGCTGTGGTGCGGGCTTCCAGCCTGCACAGTACTCTCGCGGCTCCGATGCAGGCTGGAAGCCTGCACCACATTCCAGCCTCTTGCGCTGTGGTGCGGGCTTCCAGCCTGCACAGCATTCTCGCGGCTCCGATGCAGGCTGGAAGCCTGCACCACATTCCAGCCTCTT
>JBFWQT010000252.1:0-9812 GCA_050249295.1 Planctomycetota bacterium | reverse complement strand
TGTTCCTCACGGCCGACGCGTTCCGCAACCTGGGCGGCCCCGGCTACGACCTCGGCGCCGGCTTCAACGCGCGCATCAACCCGAGCGCCGATCCGGGCCCGACGCGGCCGCCGGCGCTCTACGGCGAACCGTCCAACAACGGCCAGCCGTCGCCGCCGCTGGTGCGGGCCCCGCAGGCGCTGCCGGCCCGTGGCAAGCAGAGCGGCTTCAAGCCGTTCCACGAGACCGCCGGCACCGACGACGACGACGACGACGCAACCAGCTTCAGCTGAACAGAGCAGGCCGGGGCGTGACCGGCTGCACAGGTGAGGACGGCTCGACGGCTTGCCGGCGCGCCGGAGTACGGGCAAGCGAGACCCCGGAGGGTTCACCCAATGGACAGCAGCACGGCCGGCGCGATCAGCGCCTTGACGAAGTCGAAGGGCTTCGCACAGCGACTCAAGCACTACGTCGACCAGGGCGACGAGCTGATCGCGCAGAACGAGACGGACATCTTCATCGTCGATGAAGCCCGCGTGCTCGCGGAAATCATCCTGATGAACTACCGGCCGCGCTGGCACGCGTTCTGGGATCGCCAGACGCTGACGGCCGCGACCGGTGACCAGCAGTTCTTCACCGCGGCGCAGACGGCGGCGACGCTGCACGCGCGCAACATGGAGGCGGCTGGCCAGCTCCCGCGCGACCAGATCTTCTTCGCCAAGCGCTTGAGCGCGGTGCTCGATCCGACGGCCACGCAGGCCGACAAGCGGATCATCATCAACGACTACGTGCTGGAGTTCAAACTCCACACGAAGCCGATCGTGCAGCGCAAGCTGCGCGGCCTGCAGTCGGGCGAAGGCCTCGACGGCGAGCTGAACAACGGTGTCGCCGACGCGCGCGCCAAGTTCGAGCTGCCGGGGTTCGTGCGCGTTCCCGCGCAGCAGAACATCGAGCTGCTGGTGCACCGCCTGAACAACGCGATCGCCGGCACGCCGTGGCTGGAGATCGAGCTCGACGGCATCCTCGGCCAGCGCAAGTGATGCAGCGGGCGGCGGCCGCGGCTGCAACGCCCCACACACACACGACGAAGGTTGCGCCTCCGCGGTAAGGCGCGCCGAAACGCGCGGCACGTTTACGTGTCGTGCGTCCACCGGGAATGGCTCCCCGGTGCTGATGAGGCAGGCCACAACCCACACGATGACGTGAAGCGCGACCCGCAATTCAAGCCCGGCAACCACTGGCTGGCACTGACGCTCAACCCGGGCGCGCTGGCCGCGTCGATCGGCGCGGAGGCACAGTCATCGTGGATCGCCGACGGTCCGTACACGATCGTCGCACTCAACTGCAGCGAGCTCGGCACCGGCAACACCGACGGGTTCCACGAGTTCGAGATGTCGATCAAGGCGGCCGGCTACGACTGGTCCAACCTGCCGGTGTCGGCGCGCGCGCTGTCCGGCAACGGCAAGGGTCGGCCGATGGGCGACCTGTTGGAAGGTCGCGTGCTGCTGCTCGACAAGGGCGACACCATCGACGTGGTGTTCCGCAACGTGGCGGCCACGGCCATCACGCCGCGGCTTCACCTCTTCGGCCACCGCGGCTGGCCGGTGGACTATGCTCGCCGCGGCATCCGCGCCGGCGGCGATGGCCGGCCGTACATGCTGGTGATCCGTGACGGGGCCGACGCGGCGCTCGCGACGGCCAACAACAACAGCGTTCGCCAGCGCATCAACCTGTGCATGTCGATGTCGCGCCTGACGTGGGGTGATGGTGTCACCTCGACCGGGCACCGCCTCGACATCGACGCGGTGATCGAATTGAGCCAGGGCGCGGTGCAGACGCTGCACGCCAGCTCGGCCGCCGCGGCGGATCGCCGCTGCTCGCTCCGTTCTCTCGCCGGCGAGGATGAAGGCCTCGACCTGCGGCGCCTGCTCGGCGGTTGGCCGCAGCTGATGCAGAACGCCGAAGTGCAGGAAGTCCAGTTCTTCAACGACAGCGGATCGAACGTGCAGCCGCGGCTGATCTATCTCGGCCACGAGGGCATGCCGTTCGGGACGCCGGACGACTTCGGCGACAAGTACGTGCCGGTGTCGGCGCGACCCGAGTCCGACATGGTGCCCGACGAAGCGGGGGCGCGCCCATGAATCAGCGCACGGCGCCGGCGTATCCGTTCGAGCTCGGCCGCAGCGACCTGCCGGGCTCCGGGGTTGACCCGTACCTCGCCTGCGCGGCGCCGGCCGACGCGTGGCCGGGCGACTATCCCGGCAACGAGCCGGGCACGCATCCGGTCGTGTTCATGCTGCCCGATGGTCGCGTGATCGGCAGCGACGATCCGGATTCGCGACGTCGCGACGCCGAGCGCATGCCGCTGGACCTCATGCGGCTGATTCGTGCCTGGATGCAGCGCGGTCTGCAGCCATGGCAGCAGCCGGCGCCCGGTCAGAAGCCGGGCAAAGGCCACGGCCCTGCACAGATCCTGCTGCCGTGGGTGCAACAGCAGTTCTGGCCGCACCTGCAGCCGCAGCTGAACATCTGGATTCAACTGCAGCAGCAGCAGCAACAACAGCAGCCCGGCCAGCAACCGCAGCCCCAACCGCGGCCGCAGGGCAACGCGGCGAACAACGCCGCGGGCAATGTGCAGTTCAAGTTCCCGCCTGCGCAGCCCGGCGAGGGCCAGCCTGCCCGACCGGACACGCCGCCCAGCGTGATCACACCCGGCCAGGTGGCGCCGGTGTTGCGGCAACTGCAGGCCACGCTCCCGCTGTTGATGGAAGCGTTGCAGCGCCGGCGCGTGCCGTGCGGCGGATCAAAGCCGTACGCGTGGGAGTACCCGACCGCACCGATCGACGTGGACGTGGTCAGCTCGGCCGCGGTGGTCGGCAACGTGTCGGGCAAGTCGTGGACGACACTTGCGACCTACACCGTTCCCGACGCGCACCGCGGCCTGATCGAAGGGTTCGGCGTCGAGGACGAAGACGACGATTACACAAACATGGCGTTCCGCGTGCGCGTCAACGGTACGCCGCGGTCGCCGTGGATTGACTTCGCGTGGCCGCCCGGCGGCATGAGCACGGACACGATGCGGCGCGCACACATCGAGGTGGCGCCCGGCGATCAGATCACTGTCGAGGCGTACCACCAGAACGTTGACACCCGCACTGTTCACGCGCGCCTGATCGGCGTCGTGTTCCCGTGCTGACTATCAGGAGTGAACCGATGGCCACTTTCGCGATGATCGCCGGCGCCGGCGCGACCGTTATCCCCCTGCTCTTCCTCGCCGCCTCGCTGCTGTATGCGCTGCTGGGCATGGCGCAGTCCGTTGTCGGCACCGGCCTGCCGGGCGGGCGCGCGGGGCTCGATGCGCTCACGCAGCGCATCAAGTGCAAGTCGAACGTCACCGGCGCCGCGGGCGGGTCACCCATCACGGTGACCGGCATTTCGGTGAACGACACGATTCTGGCGGTGATCGCCGGCGACGGCACCGACCTCGGCGCCGCCGACATCTCCATCAGCGCCGCGAACACGATCCTCTGCACCGTCAGCACATCGAGCAAGAAGCTCACGGTGATCTGGATTGACGAATCGAGCGACGCGCCGAGCCGCGGCACCGAGTACGACCCGGTGTTCGGCACGCTCGATGACCTCATCGGCATTCGCCTGCGCGCGAGCGTGGTGGCCGGCGCAAACGGCGCGCTGACGCTCACCGGGCTGGCGACGACTGACACGGTTCTCGGCCTGTGGCTGACGGACGGCACGGCCGACTTGAGCAGTTCGGCGTGGGCCGTGACCACCAACACGCTGACGCCCACCCCGACGATCAACACCAGCGGCAAGAGTGTCGTGGTGCTGTGGATCGATCACTCCGCATCGACCGGCGGCAACGGGCATGACCAGAACACCGCGATCGGTCTGCACAACGCGGAAGGCTTCAACGCGCTGATCCGCGGGCTCCGCATCAGCAGCGCGGCCGGGCCGAACATGGCCGGCAACATCACCGCCGGCAGTTACGCGACCATCGCCGAAGACGACAACATTCTTGGCGTCTTCTACTCGGCGGCGGCGACCGACCCGCTGGACGGCGCCTGGACGGTCAAGGCCGGTGGCGGTGGCGTCACCTACGCAGGCAGCGAGAACCTGTCGGGCGGCATCGTCTACACCCTGTGGTGGGACCGCTCCGCGGCCGGCATCGCGGCCTGACGCTCGCGCGGCATCGCGCGCTTCCAACACAGCAACCAATCGGGAGAACGAACGATGACGACAACGAAGCAACTGCACCGGCTCGCAACCATGTCGGCCGTGGTGATCGCGCTGGCGCTGTGCGTCGGTTGCACCAGCGGCCCGGCGAAGCGGCACGCCGAGCTGGAATGGTCGGTGCGCCGCGACATGCCGACGTGGGGCCCCGACGAGTGGAACGCGTGGGAAGCCGAACTCGCGTCGGCGCTCGACAAGCCGCGGCCCGACCCCGCCATGTTCCCCGACCCTGACGACGACGACGACGACGGCGAGAACTGATCCGACCGACGACACGGACGCGACCCACACCACACGAGGACAACCGCGATGCCCGCCGCTTCCACGCCCGCCCGCACGACGACCGCCAGCGACACACGCTCGTACTTCTCACGGGTGATCAACGTGCTGGCCAACTGGTGGGACCGCTCGCCGGCGGCCGCCGCGGCCGTGCTGATCAGCTGCACGATGGGCGCCATGATCCTCGCCGGCGTGGTGGCCGTGTCGGCGTTGCAGCAACCGCAGGTCGCCGGCGCGATCGCCGAACGGCTCGCGACCAACACCCGCGAGATGGGCGAACAGGTGGGCCGGCTGGAACAGTCGGTGCAGCTGCTGCAGGTCGCGATCGTGCGGGAGGATCAGGAGCGGACAAAGGTCATGGCCGATCTGGTTGTTCAGGTCGGCCGGCTGGTCGAACAGGTTGACGCGCTGACCGCGCGCGTCGGCCGGCTCGAGAAAAACCCCGAAGATGGAGGCGGCGAACACTGATGGCCAAGAAGAAGACTACCCCGGCGTCGGCGGATCCCGCCCTCCGCGGCGACGCGCCGACCCGCGCGGAGTTCGCCGACATGCAGGCCGTGCTGGTCAAGCAACTGCCCGACGTGGCGCCCGATTGGTGGAAGCGGGTCGCCGCGGCTCGACGCAAGGGCAACGTGACGGTGCTGCGGATGCTGTTCAGCGAGGCCGAGAACCGTCTCGACCACAAGCGCGCGAAGGACGGCAAGGCCGTGTTGCGCATCCTCTCCCGGCTGCTCGGCCTGGGCAACGTGGTGGATGCCGTGGTCGGTGAGGAGGAACAGAGCCCCGACGCATGACACGCAAGCTTGCACCAGTTCCGTCGCGGTTCGGCCGTTCGCCGGCGAGCGTGGAATGGTGCCTGCTCGCCGTCGCTGACCTGCCGGCCCTGTCAGAGCTGGGCCGGCTGTCGCGCGATGACCAGCTGTCGCGCGATGGCTGGGTGTCGGCGGTCGAGGATGCGATGGGCGACGACAGTTCGATCGACCTCAACACCGTGACCGTGGTTGATTGGATGGAGCGCGCGGACTATCCGAAGGCCCACCGCGCGCGCATCCGCCGCAAGGTGCTGTCCGCATCGACGCCGCGGCGCGAGTTGTTGCGCATGGTGTGGGCCGCGGCCGAACGCATGGCCGACGGTGACCCCGCCCGGCGCTCGGTCGCGTTGCGCGAGCTGGCCGCCGATCTGGGCGTCAGTCACGGCGCGGCAGCCGGTCGCGTGGATGACAACCCGGAGGCCGCCGCGGTCCTGCACATGGTGATGCAGGAAGTGCCCGACGCGGTGCGCGATCAGCTCGACGAGGCGATCGCCGATGGCGTGGTCCGCGAACGCGAGTTGCCCGAGTTGTCGGCGGCGGCGTGGATCGTGGCGCGCCATCTGAAGCGGCCTGACCCGGCTGCGGCGTGGCGACTGGCAATCCGCCGCTGGCCGGTACTCGGCAAGGCGGCGCGCGCGCGCTACTCGGCGACGTTCTGGCGCAAGGCCGTTGGCGATGGGATCGAGCCCGAGGTGATCGCCGCCGCGGCCGAGCTCGCCGGCACGAACGGACCCTTCACAGACACACAGTTCGAGACCACGCGCGCGTTGATCGCGGCGGGAGTGGTCACGCCGGCGAACGTGCGCCACGCGGTGCAGCTGCTCGGCCAGCAACCCACGTCGGCCGAAGTGGACGGCCTGATGGTTCGGTGGTTGCTGCAGGCCGGCGACAACCGCGGCGCCGTGATCCCGCCGGGCGCGTCGGCAGCGGTTCGCGAGGTGGCGAAGGCGATCGGGACGAAGCAACCACGGCACACCGGTACACCGGACAAGGCAACGGAGGGCACCACGATGGCGAAGAAGACGAGCAAGAAGAAGAAGAAGGCCGCCGCGCGGAAGCCGTCGAAGAAGCGGCCCGAGAAGAAGAAGGCCGCGGCGAAGAAGAAGGCGACGAAGAAGACAGCCAGGAAGGCCACGCCGAAGAAGGCACCGAAGAAGGCGCCGAAGAAGAAGGCCGCCAAGAAGAAGGTCGTGGGGCGCCGCGCGCCGAACACGCGCGGTCGCGACGTGAACGTCAAGGGCCCCGTGGAGTGTGTCGGCGGCCGTCCGGTGATCCTGCTCGGCGAGGCGCCGGCGAAGCGCGCCGTGCCGTCACTGCGACTGTCGCTGCTCGGCGAGCAGGCCGGCGTGGAGCGAGACGCCGCGCTGCACCGCGTTCGTTCGATGAACGATCGCGCGGCAGCGTCGCAACTGCAGACTGAAGCGCTCGATGCCGCGCGCGATGCGCTGCGCGCCATGAAGAGCGGCGCGCAGGCGCCGGCCGAGCGCGCAGCCGCCAAGGCTCTCGGCTGCGCCGCCGCGGCAGCGCAGCGCGCGCCTGGTGGCGCAGTCGCGCAGGCCGCGAAGTCGGGCACCTACCCGTCGGCGCTAGGCGCTCTCGGCCGGCTCGCCGGCATCCTGAAGCCCTGAAGCAAGGCGACACGCGATGCCGGCTGTGCCATTCGATACGACGGGGCTGTACCTCAACCCGGCCACCAACCAGCTGCACGACGTGCAGACGGGCCGCCCCGTGTATCAACTGCACCCGTCCGGCTGGGTGTACGACCTCGAGAGACGCTTCGCGTTCAACCCGGCAATCGGGTGGGCGGTGGATCCGGCACTCGGCATCGCGGTGAACATGCAGACCGGGCAGCGGTTCAACATGCACACCGGGGCGCCGCTCGATGTCGCACCGTCGCCGTCGCCGGCGCCGCCGGCCGCGCCGCCACAGACTGCGCAACCTGCAGCGGCGCTCGCGCCGTCGCCGCTTGCGCCGGTGCGGCCCGCGCCGCCGTCGCCGGCGCAGGTGGCAAGTGTTGTCGGGCAGCTGTGCCCGACTCCCTCCGGGTGGCCGTGGGAAGTGGCACCGATGCCGCAAGCCGCGCTGGACGTTCACTCCGAGGCCACGCGGCAAGAACTGCTCGCGCGGTTGCTGGGCACCGACGCGGCGAAACGCGCCGCGTCCGGAAAGGAAACGCAGCAGACCGTGGTCGGCGTACTGTCGGCTGCAACGGGGTTCATCCCCGCTGTCGGCGGCCTGCTGACGGGCATCGCCAGCACGATCATCAGCGGCATTCTGGAGCTGTTCGGCGGCAAGCCCGCGTGCGTCAACCCGTCGGATGCGTGCGGCGAAGAGAACACGCGGGCGGATGGGCGCGCGGCCGGCCGAGCCGCGGCGTGTTGCATGCCGCGCTTCAGCGGGCTTGGTGTGGTCGTGATGGCGAACGTGATGGGCCGCGGGCAGGCGCGCCGGTCACCGGGCACCAGCCTGTTGGTGCCCGTCTCGCGTGGCGACCTGACGCGCACCGACGGCGCTGCCGTTGATCGGCGCACGGTCGAGAATCCGGGACTCAACGTCCCGCTGCAGATCCTGTCGTCGCCGGCGGCAACGGTGATGAACGATCAGAAGGTGCAGGGCTGGACCGGCTTCGCGGTGCCGCCGTTGACGGATGACACGTGGGTCGCCGTGCCGTGGGACCTGGCAGCGGACCGGCCGTGGCCGCTGCGCAACGGCCGACAGCTCGGCATCACGATCCAGCAGGCGATGTCGCTGGCGTTCGATCGCGAGTACCGCGGCGTGTCGCCGAAGCCCGGTTACAAGGTGTGGCGCTGGCGCACCTACCGCGACCATTTGCGCACCGGCCGGTATTCCATCGTGCCGGTGGTGCAGTACGAAACGCCCCACTACTGGCCGGCGGATTGGGACGAAGCGGCCGCCGGCGACTATGACCTCACCGGATCAGGTGCCGGGTATGGCGAGCTGGTGCCGCGGCTGACGATGGAGCAACGCAAGGTCAACCAGCTGACGATCCCCGAGGGCTGGTCGGTGATGCTGTACGCCGGCCGCGACTTCGCCGGCGAGTCCCGCTTGTACGGGCCGGGCAACCACGATCTGGTCGAGGATTGGGTACACCCGCACGGCGTGGAGTGGCCCGGCTCGATGCGCGTCCGCGGCTGGTGGACGCTCGCCGACTCGCGCCACGTGGCGGCGCTGCGCGCACAGGAGCCGGGCTGGCTCACGTCGGACTGGCCGGAGGCGCCGTCGCGCGAGGCGGCGATCGCGATTGTGTTGCAGGACCCGTGCCGGCCGCCGTCGCCGGCGTCGCACGAGATACCGGTACCGCACGATCGCGCGTCGTTCTGGGGGCCGGGCTGGCAGGAGCGGTTGGCCGCGTTGCAGCAGGGCACCGCGGGTGCGTCGGCCGCGCTGCCGGCCGCTCGATCGCAGCAGCCAGAGAATCAGAATCCGTACGCCGGGCGCACTGTCGTTTACCGCTGAAGGAGCCGCAGCATGTGGGGCAAGTCGATTCACAGCGTGAAGCCGCGCAAGGTGGGCACGGCCAACCTCGCCAACGGCAGCAGCCTGTCGAGCGCGATCACCTTCGGCCATCGCTCGCCGTCGAAGCTCGTACTCGACGGTTGGGAGGCGGGCAACGTGATGACGTTCGATGTCACTCTCGACGGCACGACGTACAAGCCGCTGACGACGCGCGACGGCGAGTACTCGATTCCGGACCCGACGGACACCACGCACGGCGACGACGAGGGCGAGTGCGTTGTGAACCTCGACCCGGATGTGTTCTTCGGCGTCGTCGGGTTGAAGGTGCGGTGTGGCACCGCGGCCGCACCGGTCAACGCGGCGGGCGATTTCACCATCGAGGGCTGGGGCCGCCGGTTGCATTGAGCGGCAGCACGACGGGAGGTGTAAGCCATGCTGACGCTATGGGGCAAACGCCGCGCCTCCGCGCCGTTCGCGCTGGACGCCCTGAACACGAGCCCGACCGCCGCCTACTCGTTTCGCCGGCTGTTCACGGCCTACGATGGGCCGGTGATCCGTTTGCGCCGCAGCGGCGACGACGCCGAGAGCGACTTCGGCACGAACGCCAACGGCGATCTGAACGAAGCTGCCATCACCGCGTGGCTCGGTGGCGCGAGCGCCTTCCTGGTCACGATGTACAACCAGGTCGGCGCAGCCAACTTCACGCAGCCGACTGCGGCCGCGCAGCCCGGCTTTGCGGCCGGCGGTGGTGACTACGGCGGCTCGCACCGGCTGTTCCGCACGACCGAGCTGCCGACTCAACCCGGCGCGGTGTACGTCACCCTGCAGGCGGATGCGAAGGACGCCAACCGCGTCTATTGGGGCACCAGCGGTGGTACGTCGTATGCGCTCGCGTTCGTCGCCGTGACCACGGGTCGCGCGACGACACAGAGCGAGGTACCGCTGCGCGTCGCGACCTCGACAAAGGACCTGGTGGACGGGAGTCCGCACCTCTGCGAGCACAGCTGGTCGGCTTCC
>JBFWQT010000251.1:0-9861 GCA_050249295.1 Planctomycetota bacterium | reverse complement strand
CGCCGTGCTGCCAGCGGTTGCGGCGAGTTGCACGCCGATGCCGGCCGCGAGCGCACACCAGGCGAGTGTCGCGAGCGAGGCGTAGCGCGCTGGTGCGCGGTCGCGCGATGAGTCGAGCGCGTGATCGATGCTGGCGCGCGCGCCCAACGGCAGGAACGTCGCCACGACCGGCACGGCCAGCCACAGCAATGTCGACGGTGTGTCGCTGGCCAGTGCGCCCAGCGAGATCGTGGCAACCCACGCCGCGAGTCGTGACCGCCAGCCGGTGATCAGCCACGCGCCGGCCACCACCGTCAGCGCGAGCAACGGCGCAAGTGCCGGCGCGAGCGCGATCGCCTCCACCACCGTCCTCGGGAATGCCACGACGAGAGCCGTACCGAGCACGATGCGGAACAGCGCGAGCGATCGCAGGTCGAGCGCGACGGCGCGCCACAACGGGTGCGACGGCTCCGGCCGCACCACCGGCGGCGGGCCGAGTTCCACGGGCATAATGCAGACCTGTGCGCCCATGGAGTAGCGGGGTAGATGGAGTGCCGGTCAGCGACGCGCGATCACGGTCACCGGGTTGCCGTCCTTCAGGTCGCTCTGGCGCACCACGACACTGTCGTCCGGACGCAGGCCGCTCTCGACCTCGATGTCGTCCCACGACGCGAAGTCGGGCCGCAGCGTAACCCAGACCTGCTCGGCCCGGTTGTCGCGCGTCACGCGGAACACGTACGGCCGGTCGCGCTCGTAGAGCAGCGCCTCCTTGGGGCAGAGCACGGCGCGCTCGTGCACGGCCGTGGCAATCTGCACCGCCACAAACATGCCCGGCTTGAGCGGCGGCGTGGTGCCGGGGCCGACGAAGCGCGGCGTGGGCATCATGCCTGCCGGGCCACCGATCAGGCGCATCAACTGTTGGGTGCGGCCCCACATGCCGAGCGCCTGCAGGTCGCGCCACGGCGCCACGCGCATGCGCACTTCCACGAGTCCGCGCTCCTGGTCGACGGCCGGGGCGACCTGTTCGATCACGGCCGGGTACGCGAACGTCGCCTGGCCACGGCTCGCGATCGTCGCGCCCTGACCCTCGCGCACGTTCGAGGCCTCGCCTTCGGTGAGGTACACGAACAGCAGCAGGTCGTACGGGTCGGCCACGTCGAACAGCGGCGCGCCGGCCGCCACGCGGTCGTAGGCTTTCACGTGGCGCGCCACCACCACGCCGTCGATCGGCGAGGCCACACGGCAGGCGCGCAGGTCGCGCCGCGCGCGTTCGAGCACCACGCCGGCCTGGCGCAGGTTCAGTTGTGCGGTGTCGAGTTCGATCTGCGCGGTGTCGAGCGCAAGCCGCAACGCGTCGAGCTGTTCGCGCGTGAAGATCTCCTCGTTGAGCTCGGCGTTGCCGCTCATCGAACGGAACGCGCGGTCGAGGTCGGCCTGTGCCTTGGTGTGCGACAGCGTGCGCTGCTGCAGGTCCTGCTCGCGCAGGCGCACGGTCGTCTCGGCCTCGCGCACGGCGTACACAAACGTCTCGTCGTCAAAGCGCGCCATCAGGTCGTTGCGCACATTCACGGTCACGGCCTGCCCGGCCTTCAGCCCGGCCACCCAGCGCGAGAGCAGCGGCGACGGTTCGAAGTCGCCACCGTGCGGCTCCTGCCGGACCTCGACGCGAACGGTCTTGCCGACGACCGACTTCGGCGACCACGCGCGGTTGTCGGGCCACACCGCGCCCACCGCCGACACGGTGAGCAGCAAGCCGGTGCCCCACTGCTCGACGACCTTGCCCTTCAGCGACCCGGCGAAACCCGACAGGCCGGGCGGCAGCGCGGGCGCGGGCGTGTCGGGCATCGGGCCCGGCGCGGGAGCGGGTGCACCACCGGGCATGCTCATCGCGGCCAGCGTGCGCAGTGCGTCGGCCGGATCGAGGCGCGTGAGCACGAGGTGCGCACCGGTCTCGTCGGTCATCTGGCGCGACACGCGGTGACCGACATCGACGCCGATCTGCAGCAGTTGCCCCGCGATACCGGCGGTGATGGTCACCTGCGAGCGCGGCTGCAAACGGCCCGACGACCGCAGCTGGCGCGCGATGCGGCCGAGGTGGACGGTCGCGATTTCCACCGGCGTGGGCCGTTCGTTGCTCTGCCGCGGGCCACCGCGCATGCCGCCGAAGCTGCCACCCTCCTTGCCAGCGCGCTCGCCACCACCGCGACTGCCGCCATCCTTGTTGGCCGCGCCGCCCGACTCGTTGCCCGCGGCCGCGCCCTTGTTGGTGCCGCCCTTGCCGGGCCCGCCCACCGGAGTCGGCCACGAATTGCCGGGGCAGCCCACGGGCAGCAACAGCAGCGCCGCCAGGGCGGACACGGTCAGCAAGCGCGCGAGGATCACAGGTCGAAGCGGCATGGCAGGCGTCGGTCGGCGGTGCAGGTCGGTGCAGTGCGATACAGGATTGAACGCGTGAGACGGCGCGGCGTGGTGCCGTGACCTCAGTTGCGCGGCTCGGACTGGACCGCGTGGCGGATCTCGTCGAGCGTGCGCTGGACCGCGTGCAGCGGATCGGGCGCGTGCACGATCGGCCGGCCGATCACCAGCGAGGTCGCGCCGTCGGCCATGGCGCTGCGCGCGGTTGCCACGCGCGACTGGTCGTCGCCACGGTGGCCGTTGCCGTCGTGATCCTGATACCACGCCGGGCGGATGCCGGGCACGACCGCGCGGAGACCGACACGGCGCGCAATGTTGAGTTCGTGCGGCGAGCAGACCATGCCGTGGCAGCCCGAGAGCGCGGCGATCTGCGCCAGTGTGCTGACCTGCCCCGGCGGGAGCGCGCCATACACGGCCCGGCAGGTCTCGTCGTCGAGCGACGTCAGCACCGTCACGGCCAGCACCGCGGTACGCCCGTTGGAGGCCTCATCGGCCGCGCGCACAGCAGCCGACATCATTGCCGGGCCGCCGCTGGCGTGGACGGTGATCAGCTGTGGAATGCGGCGCGCGCAGATCCGGCGGATCGTGTTGGCCACGGTGTTCGGGATGTCGTGCAGCTTGCAGTCGATGAACAGGCGCGCCTCGTCGCCGGCGGCCGCGTAGAGCGTGTCGAGCTCGCGGTCGTGCAGCGCATCGTTGAACTTGAACCCCCAGACGTGCGGCGTGAGCAGCCGGATCAGCGCCTCGGCCCGGCTCACATCGAGCCCGTCGAGCGCGATGATCAGCGGGTTGTCGGGTCCCGATTGCGGCGTCGGCGTGTCGGTCATGGGTCGGCCCGGTGGGCGATGCGGACGAACAACTGTCGGTATCAAATAAGGAGCGGCGCGGGGATTGGCTTCATGGATTCTGGAGAATCGGCGAGCACACGCCGCACGGTCTCGCACGGTCTCGCACCTGACAATCGCGGCTCGCGTTGTAGACTCGCGGGCGCCGTGCCCGGCCGCGCCACCGCGCCACTGCGCCACAATGCCACCAGCCGATGCCTGACGCCGACGACATCCAGACCTCGCTCGCGCCGATCATCCAGCTGCTGATGAACCACCGGCGGGTCGGCCTCGTCGCGCATCCGCGGATGGACGCCGACGCGATGGGCAGCGTGCTGGGCCTCTCGGAGAGCCTGCGCGCGGCCGGGTTCATCACGCAGCCGTTCACGCAGGGCCGCTACCCGGACTACCTGCAGTTCCTGCCCGCGGCCGACACGCTGCACGAGTGGTCGGGCCGCGAACACTGGCCGCACGCGTGGAAGCCCGACGTGGTGGTCGTGCTCGACATCGGCTCCATCGGCCGTGTCGAGCCGTTCCTCGGCAGCCTCGCGCGCCTGTGGGACGGCGCGCACTACACACCGCCCGGCGGCGGCAAGCTCGGCGAGCTGCCGTTCCGCGTGATCAATATCGATCATCACCCCAGCAACGAGAGCTTCGGCGATGCCGCGTGGGTGCGGCCCGCGGCCTGCTCGTGCGGCGAGATGATGGTCGACCTGCTGCGCGCCGCGGAACTGCCGATCACGCGCGAGGTCGCCTGGAATCTCTACGCCGCGATCATGTCGGACACCGGCAGCTTCAGCTACTCCAACACCACGCCGCGCGCGATGCGCATTGCGGCCGATCTGATCGAGGCCGGCGCCGACCCGGATGTGATCTCGAGCGAGCACTACCGCACCAAGCCGGCCGGCGAGCTCAAGCTGCACGCGCGGATTCTCGACCGGCTGTCGGTCAGCGACAACGGCTGGCTGGCGTGGTCGTGGGTCCGCCAGTCGGACTTCGCCGAGCTCGGCATCGGCCCCGAGAACACCAGCGACCTGGTGAACCTCGTCACGCAACTGGCGACCGCGCGCGTGGCGGTGTTGTTTACCGAGATGAGCCCGCCGCAGGTCGGCACGCGGATCAGCTTCCGCGGCAAGGGCTACCACGACCTCAACATGATCGCGCACTACTGGGGCGGCGGCGGTCACGTGCGGGCGTCCGGCGCGACCGTGGATCGTCCGCTCGACGAGGTGATGCCCGAGGTGCTGCAGCGCCTGATGTCGGCGACCGACCACGACAGTCCGCAGCGGTTCTAGTGTCTCAAGTCAGATGTCGAGCGACGGTTTCCTGCTGCGCGACCGGATCGCGGCGTCAGGCTCGTCTGCGCTGTTCAGCGGCCGGGACCCTGCGACGCCCGATCCGGGCCACTCCGGCGGGCAGCGCTAAACCTGCCGCCACCTTCCGCCGATACAGCGGTGAAGGATGCGGCAGGTAGCCACGACCGGCGCCGTCGCACGTCGCATGGACACCGGTCTGGCACCACTGGAAGAAGGACGCAGCAACGCATGGCTACCAATCTCCTCAAGCTCACCTCCCGCGCCGCCACGGGCGACAACAAGGGTGGCTTCGGCCGCAAGCCCGGCGGCAAGGTGCCGGACACCGTGGTCGCCAACCGCAACGGCAAGGGCGGCTTCCCGGCGCTCAACCCGGCGGCGCGCCTCGCGCTGATCTTCGCGGTACCCGCCGTGATGCTGGCGGCACTCGCGCTGCCCGCACTGCTAGGCTCGTCGACGCCGACCGCCAACGAGGCCACGCCGGTCGCCGCGCAAATGACGTTCGACGACGCCGCCCCGGCCACGCCCACGCCGATGGTGGACGCCGGCGCCGGCAACGCCAGCACGCTCAACGTGCCGGCCTCCACCGACACCGGCACCGGCAGCGCCGCGTCGTCGTCGTCGACATCCAACGCCGCCACGCCGTCGGCTGTGCCGAACGGTCGCACCACCTACACCGTGCAGACCGGCGACCGCCTCGAGGTGATCGCCCGCAAGGTGTACGGCAAGGAGCACTCGCTGAAGTGGAAGGACATCGCGAAGGCCAACGGCATCACCGATCCGTCGCGCCTGCAGGTCGGCCAGGAGCTGATCATCCCGCAGGTTGATGGCGTGACCCCGGTGGCCGCCAACCCGTCGTCCCCGTCTCCCGCCGGCAGCAGCGCCGGCAGCCCGGTGCCCACACCGGCCCAGCCGTTGATCGGCAACCTCGGCGGCGGCAGCACGGCCCCGGTCGATCCGGCCGCGGCGGTCGAGACCGAGCGCGTGTCGAAGCTCGTGGTGCCCGAGACCACGCACCAGCTGCAGGCCGGCGACAACCCGTACCGGCTCGCGACCCGCTACTACAACGACGTCTCCGAGCACGGCCGGATCCGCGCCGCCAACGAGAACGTCGACTGGATGCACATCACGCCGGGCCAGACGATCCGCATCCCGGCACTGACGCGCGAAGTCGACGAGCCGGTGAGCGGCAGCGGCGGCGTGACCGGCTTCAGCGGCTTCACCGCGCCGCGGCCCACGATCGGCGGTGACTACACCGTCAAGCCGGGCGACACGCTGTCGAAGATCTCGCGGGAGCAGTTCGGCGACGAGCGTCACGTGCCGGCGATCAAGGCGCTCAACGGCCTGTCGTCGGACGCGATCTTCGTCGGGCAGGTGCTGCGCCTGCCGACGCGCTGACCGGCCCGCTGATTTGAGCAGGATCACATAGCTTCAAGCGCGCACATGATGCGCACCTCCGGGCAACCGACATTCGGTTGCCCGTACCTTTGCTGTGGTATTCAGTCGGAATAGCAAAGGCATTCTGTTCGTTCGGTGCAGCGTCCACCTCTGTGCCTCGACCAGCGACCCCGGAAGCGGTCCGTTGACTCCTGCATCGATCTCCACCGTTCAGCGTCTGGTCGCGGTCGCCATGCTGGTGGCGCTGTGCGGCGCCACGGTTGCTGTCTGGCACGTCAGCGATGTGGACATGAACGAGAACGCGGCCCGCCAGGTGCGCCGCGAGTCGGAGAAGGTCGTGCTCGACATCCGCGGGCGGCTCGACCGCTTCAGCGCGCTGGTGGAAGGCGCCGTCGGCGTGTTCGCGGCCAACCCGACGGTCAGCCGGCATCAGTTCCGCGCGTGGGCCGAATCGTTGAAGGTGGCGGAGCACTACCCCGGCCTCGCGGCGATCTGCTTCGTGCAGCACGTCGAGGCCGACCGGGTTGCGCGCTTCGTGGCCGACACCCGCGCCGACGACGCGCCGGACTTCCACGTGACCGGCGGCGCGGCCGATGGCGGGGCGCGTCGCGTGGTGCTGTTTGTCGAGCCGGCCGCGGCCTTCCCGTTCAGCCCGGGGCGCGACGTGGCGACGCTGCCCGACCTCGTGGCGGCGATGGATCGCGCGACCGACGTGAGCCGGCCGTCGGTTGCCGGGCTGTCGGACTTCCTGCTGCCGCGTCACCGCTCCGACCTGCCGATGATCGCGCCGGTCTATCGCCAGGGTGTCGGGACGTCGACCGTGGTCGATCGTCGCGCCGCGATTGTCGGCTGGGTTGTGCTGGCGCTGACGCCGGCCAACCTGCTGCCGACCGAAGCCGGCCTGCACGTGCGGATCTTCGATACGGCCCACGCGACGACCCCGGTGGCGACGACGCTGGCCAGTGCCGACCCGGGCGGCGATCCGTACGCCTCGTCAATGATGGTCTCGCTGCCACTGGAGTATGCCGGGCGCACGTGGCGCGTGGATGTCGCGCCCACCGCGCAGTTCATCGAGAGCCAGCGCACATCGATCCCGGCGATCCTGCTGGTCAGCGGCCTGACGATCAGCTTCCTGTTTACCGGCGTGGTCTGGACGCTGATGCGCACGCGCGCCCGCGCCCTCAAGCTCGCGCAGACCATGACGCGCGACCTCACGGCGCTCAATCAGCGGCTCGACGAGGCGCGCGTCAGCGCCGAGAACGCCAACCGCGTGAAGAGCCAGTTCCTCGCCACGATGAGCCACGAGTTGCGCACCCCGCTCAACGCGATCATCGGCTACAGCGAACTGATCTCCGAGGAGATGGCCGACGAGGGCGACGAGCGTTACGTCGAGGACGTGCAGCGCATCCTCGGCTCGGGCCGGCACCTGCTCGGCCTGATCAACGACGTGCTCGACATCTCGAAGATCGAGGCCGGGCGCGTGGAGCTGTTCCTCGAGCCGGTCGATCTCCCGGAGATGGTCACGTCGGTGATGCAGATCGTCCGGCCGCTGGCCGAGCAGAACGAGAACCGCACGCACATCGAGGTTGATCCGCGGACGCCCGCGATCATCACCGCCGACGTCACGCGCCTGCGGCAGTGCCTGCTCAACCTGCTCAACAATGCCTGCAAGTTCACGAAGCAGGGCGACGTCAGCCTGTTCGTCAACCGGATCGACGTCGACGCGCCGGACGGCACCCGCGTCGAGATGATCGAGTTCCGCGTGCGCGACACCGGCATCGGCATGACCGCGCCGCAACTCGCCGCGATCTTCGAGCCGTTCGTGCAGGCCGACGCCTCCACCACGCGGCGCTTCGGCGGCACCGGTCTCGGCCTCGCGATCACGCGCCGGCTGGTCGAGCTGTTCGGCGGCCACATGACGGTGGAGAGCGAGGCCGGCAAGGGCACGACGTTCGCCTTCCGGATGCCGATCACCGCGTCGGCGGCACCGGTTCCGCCGCCGGTGGTCCCGCCGCGACCGGATGGCCTGATGACCCCGGCCCGCAACGGCAGCAGCGGGGCGGCCGAGCCCGCTCGCGGCACCGTGCTGATCGTCGACGACGACGCCGAAGCGCGCGACCTGCTCTCGCGCCACGTGATGCGTGCCGGCTTTGCGGTGCGCCACGCGGCGTCGGGCGCCGCCGGCATCAGCTCGGCCGAGGCCAACCCGCCCGACGCAATCACGCTCGACGTGCTGATGCCCGGCATGGACGGCTGGGAGACGCTGCGCCAGCTGCGCGAGCGTCCGCTCACGCGCAACGTGCCGGTGATCATGGTCAGCATGATTGACGGCCAGAGCATTGCCATGGCGCTCGGCGCCACCGCGCACCTGCGCAAGCCGGTGGATCGCGCCGTGCTGATCGGCCTGCTGCAGACCGCCACCGGCAAGTCGGATGCCGGCCGCGTGATGATCGTCGAGGACGATGAGAGCTTCCGCGAACTGATGGAGCGCACGCTGCGGGACGCCAGCTGGACCGTGACCACCGCAGGCAACGGCGCCGAGGCGCTGCGGCTGATCTCGATGATGGACGACGCGACGCTGCCGTCGGCGATCCTGCTCGACCTGATGATGCCGGAGATGGACGGATTCGAGCTCATGATGCGGCTCAACGCGCATCCCGACTGGCGCTCGATTCCGGTGATTGTCTGCACGGCGCGAGACCTCGATCGCGCCGACAGGGAACGACTGCACGGCAACCTGATTGCGGTAGTGGCCAAGGGCAACGCGCAACCGGACGAACTGCGCCGGTTGCTGGAGACCGCCATGCTCCAGCACCAGACGCCGGGAGGAACACCATGACTGACCCGCTCAAGATCCTGCTGGTGGAAGACAACGAACTGAACCGCGACATGCTCGCGCGCCGGCTCAAGCGCCGCGGGTTCGACGTGGAGACGGCCGTGGACGGGCAATGGGCGCTGGGCGCGCTCGAATTGATGATGCCGGACGTGGTCCTGATGGACATGAACATGCCGGGCATGGACGGCTGGGAAGCCACGCGTCGCATCCGCCAGAACGCGAAGTTCCAGACGCTGCCGATCATCGCGCTGACCGCCCACGCCACGCCCGAAGACCGCCAGCGCTGCATGGATGCCGGCTGCAGTGCGTTCCATGTGAAGCCGGTGTCGATGGACGAGCTGATCGAGGTGATCAGCTCGCTGGTCGGCGGTTGACCCGGTTGACCCGAACGGAGTCGACGCCATGATGGATGCAGCCACGCAGCAGCGACAACAGAGGCTGGCAATGCTGCCCGGCGTCGCGGCGCTGGTGCTCGCGCTGGTGTTGTGCGGCCTGACCGCGGCGCACTACACGAGCCCGCCGGCGCCGCGCCCCGCCACGCCCGCTGCGCCCGCCGTGTCCGACTGGCACCGCTTGCGCATCTGGGTGCCGGAGTCGCGACCGGCCGGCCTGGCGCTGGCCCGCGAGCAACTCTCCGCCGCGGCGGGTGGTGTGACGACCTGGCGCGCCGACGGCGTGTGGCTGGATGATGCCGGCAAGCCGGTGGCCGAGCCGATCATGGTGGTTGAGACGTTCTTCCGCACCGACCAGCAGGCCGCCGTGGTGGCCGCGCGCGACCGTGTGGTGGCGCAGTTGCATGCCGACGGCGAGCAGTCGGTGCTCTACGAGCAGGACGGTACGCCGACGTTCGTGCCGGCTCCGCGGTGACGCAGCGGCTTCCGGCGTGCCCTTGCCCTTGCCCTTGCCCTTGCCCTTGCCCTTGCCCTTGCCCTTGCCCGCATTCGAGACATGCAGGATTGACCACGGAGGACACGGAGGACACGGAGTCGTATTTCGGATCTTCTCCGTGTCCTCCGTGTCCTCCGCGGTCAATCCCTGCTTTCCATGAGGGGCAAGGGCAAGGGCAAGGGCAAGGGCAAGGGGTGAGAGGGGCAAG
>JBFWQT010000250.1:0-9874 GCA_050249295.1 Planctomycetota bacterium | reverse complement strand
CGGCTGTCACTTCGGCCGGCCGGGAAAAGCGTGCGTCGCGCGTCATGATGCCGCTGCCCAATACTATGCAGTTATCCTTGACCCCCCCCATGACACTACCTGCTGAGACGTACACCTGCCGCAAGGCGCGATTCGATGGCTTGGTCCAAGCCGGTACTTTTCCACACATTTTGCCGAAAAGGAATGGGCCAATCAAGTCACCGGCATTGTTCACTCCATTGCAGTTGGACCAATACATGCGCCTGCCAGGCGGTAGCCGCACAGCCCGCAATATGAACTTGGCAATTCGCTTCACAGCAGGACACCTGAGGGCAACTGGGTGGTCGAAGGTTCGAGAGATGCTAGCATGCAGGGATGTTGGTTCCGATTTGGAACTGTAAGTGAGGATTCTGGGTGGCACGCTGCACACACACGAGAACGTCACCGTCAGAGTACACCTCCGCAATGTGAAAGAGCAGCGTCTCCAGACCCCCGAACTCGTTCGCGTCAGCGACCATTAGGATGGTGCGGGTCACACTCGACCTCCCCACCGGTCGGACGCGTTGCGCCGCGCAGCCCCAGCCGCAGCCTCAACGGCACGAACGAAAGCGTCGCCAATGCCGGGTTCGACGAGGTCCGAGCGATTGCGTGCCGGAACCTGAAGTGCGCCGCGTCCACCAGCAATCCAACGGCTCCAGGCCGCCTCCAGCGCCGCGCGGATGCCTTCCGTGTCGTCGGGGCAGGCGGCAAATGGCCAATCGGCGCCAAGCACATCTAGTGTCGCCGACTGCTCAGGACCCAGATAGAGGATCGGGGCGTCGATTGCCACCAGGTCGGCGACCTTGCCAGGCAGAATCGGGCTCATCGCGTCCGGAAAGTCGACCACAAGACACAGCGGTGCTCGCTTTGTGGCGGCCACCGCCACGGTGTGAGGCACGCGCCGCTGGTGCACAGTCAGGATGCCGTCCGCGATGGCTGATTGCCACGTTGGTCTCGCCTCGTGAACGGGGTTGGTTGCACCCAGCTGAACGATGGATGCAGATGCCCGATCGTTGCTGGCCTGACGAAAGTCACGGAATGCGGCGAGGAGGGCCTCGACAGTTTGCGCCGCCAGCAACGAGCCCGCGTGCAAGACCTGGAAGCGGGAACCATCCACCAACCGACCGGCTTCCGCGACGTCGGCCGCACCCGGTTCGGGCACCGCAGCCACGTGTGGCACCACGCTGGACTTGCTTCGAATAGCGGGCGATTCGTTCGGGACTTCCGCTGCGGCCCATTCAAGAAGCCGTTGCGAGGGAAAGGCCAATGCATCAGCGGTACGAAAGATCTGGCGCTGCAATATGGCTTGGCGCCGGTCGGCGTACCGACCACGCCACCATGCGGAGGTTGCGCGTCGCAAGCCGGGCATTCGCGACACCGGGAACGGATCGTGGATGTAGCCCAACCACGGCAACCGGTTGGTGTGCCGTCGCGACTCGGCCGCAAGCGCCATGTGCGGCGCGAAGATCAGACCGGAGCTCAGCGCGACGGCAACGTCCGGCCTGGCCTCATCGGTTCTCGACCGAAGCAGGCCCCTCCACGCGGCCACGGCTCTCCACATCGGCGGAGGATACCCGCGCATCTGAACAACGACTCTGCGCAGCGCGCCGCCCAGCCAACGATCCAGACCATCAAAGATACGACGCCGCAACGCCGGCTGATTCGTGTCGAGGAAGCGGATCTGCAGACCCGGTGCGAGATAGCCGGGCCGACGGACGCTCTCGCTGGCTTCCGCGCACCAGACCTCCAGTTGGTGGCCCCGATTGTGCAACACCTGCACCAGCTTGGCCGAGCACAGTCCGCCAGACGTGCCGTCAACATCCAGCCTGTTCGCCAGTACCAGAATGCGCATGATGTGGATCGGAGATGTGTGCAGTGCAACGCGCGTGAGCGCTCAATCCGCCGGGATCCAGTCCGTGCGGAACGAAACCATCGATGCGAGAAACCCGGAGTCGGCGGCCGCGAGCGACCAGATTGGCGAATCGGGTGCCGGGTGGCAAGGCTTGTCCGGCACGGTCAGGCGCACCCACGGACGCACCATCAGCCCATTGGCTAGGGGGCGGATCCGTGAGGGAAGCCGACGCAGCAGCCACCGGGACAGTCGCTTCTCGACGACGTGGCGCATGGAATCCGCCGACGTGTTGACGGGCGCGCGGTTGAACGTCAGGCCCCGGGCATCCACTCCGATGAAGGCAGTCACCGTGCGCATGAACTCGTCAAAGCGGCACGTCAGCCAGTCGAACGGCACTACCAGAACTCGATCCTTGCCGAAGGCATCCACCAGCGACGCGACGATCGCGGACTGGTCGTAGCCGGTCCGCAGGCGCCCCACCCCGTCGAAGTAATCGGTCGGGCTGGCCGCCAGAAGCGCGTCCCGGGACCGCTCGCTCCCGGCGGATGACGCGTAGTGCGACGTCAGTCGGGCGACCGGATCGCGGACCACGACGATCACCCTTGCACGCGGCAACAGGTGTTGAAGACGCTCGATCGTGACCGCGCGCAGTTCGTCCACGTAAACGTTGGCAGGCAGATACTCCCCCCAGATTGTGTTACACGCGACGCGCGTGCGGAACATCGCGCACAGGCCTTCTTGGCTGATGATCAGGCGCCGATTGAAGGGCGAGGCCTGGTGGGTGGTGCCATCCACCGTCTTCTCGAAGTCGGCCCCTGAAAAGTTGCGCTGGATCAGCAGGTGCTTTCGACAAAACCGCTCATCACCGGTGGAGCGGCCGAGCAGGGTGGTGACCGCGCCCAACTTCGGGAAGACCTCGCGTTGCAGGAAGGTGCTGGCCGCTCGCGGGACCCCGACATGTAGCACGATGTCATCGTATCCGCTCAACATGCGACGTGGTTCCCGCGCTGTTCGTGGTGAGCCGGATCCGGGCTGAGAATGGACAGGAAGCTCACTGACGCGCCCGTTCGAATGCGATGACGTCGTCGATCATGTCGTTCAGACTGCGGGTGGTTGACCAGCCGGTGAGTTGCTCGATCCGGTTACAGGAGGGTACGCGGCGATGCATGTCCTCGAAGCCGGGGCCGTAGGCCTGGTCGTAGGGTACCATAACGGTCGCCGACGAGGCGCCGGAGCGTTCGCGTACGCGGTTTGCCAACTCGAGAATCGTGACTTCTTCGCTGCCGCCGATGTTGAAGACGCGGCCGACGGCACCTGGCGTGGTGGCAAGCGCGTCGATCGCATTCACCACGTCGGCAACATGGCAGAAGCAGCGCCGCTGCTCGCCGTTGCCGAACACCGTGATTGGTTCTCCGGCAAGCGCCTGACGAACGAACGTCGGCAGGACCATTCCATATCGGCCCGTCTGACGCGGCCCTACCGTGTTGAACAGCCGGAACAACGTCACCGGCAGTCCGTACTCGCGGTGGTAGGCCAGACCGAGAAATTCGTCCACCATCTTGCTGGCGGCGTAGGCCCAGCGCGATCGCGATGTCGGCCCGAGCTGGATGTCGTCGTCCTCGCTGAACGGGATGGCCGTTCCCTTGCCGTACACTTCCGAGGTGCTGGCGATCAACGTCTGGCACCCGTAACGGAGACCTGCCTCAAGCACCACAATGGTGCCCGTAACGTTGGTTTCGATGGTCTGAACCGGCCGTTCCACGATCAACTTGACACCGACCGCCGCCGCGAGGTGAACGATCCCCTGTACGTCCCGTGCGAGCCCGTTCATCACAGTGCGATCGCACACGTCGGCACGGACAAACGCGAATCGCGGGTGATCCAACAGGTGCTGGATGTTCTGCATGCAGCCCGTCGAGAGGTCGTCCATGCCGGTGACGTGTTGCCCCTGTGAAACCAGGTGCTCGACCAGGTGCGATCCGATGAAACCGGCGGCGCCGGTTACGAGCACCCTTTCCCAACGCCTTTGGCGATCATTCATGGCGGTGTTGCCGCGGTCGCTGACAGAGCCGTACTCTAGCTACCAGGATGGCCCGCGCAACGGCCGAATTGCTACAGTGTGGCCAGCGCGTCGCGATGCGACGTAACGTGGCGCTGCCATCGGGCAGCCAGCAGCATTCCACGGTGGTGCGATGCGAGTCGGACTGAATCCGGCAAACGAGTCGTTCGACACGGCCTACATCAAGCCCCGCTCGGTGATTGTCCCTGTCTATATCCCGGACGCGGACGGCTACCATGCCGCTTCGTCTGACGTTCTGAGGATCTGTCTGCGCAGCCTGTGGCTTACCACGCAGGGACGCGCGTCGATCACGGTGATCGCAAACGGGTGCAGCGCGAACGTCCAGTCGTTGTTGCGAGCCTGGCACACGGACGGTTGGTTCGATCGCCTGATCGTGGACCGCCACAATCGTGGCAAGATCGACGCTTTGATACCGGAATGCCGCACCAGTTTTTCGGAACTGGTGACCATCACGGACGCGGACGTACTGTTCCGGCCGGGCTGGATGGACGGAGAGGAAGAGGTATTCCGGGCTTTCCCGGAGGCCGGGGTGGTCGCGCCTGTGCCGATGCCTACCATGGCGTTCTACGAGACCACCACCACCTGGATCGACGCACGATGGAATGGCGACCTGCGCTTTCGCAGTGCGGCAAACCCGGACAGTCTGGCCGCTTTCGATCGCAGCGTAGGCAGCCCTGAGGCGAGCGCACAGTGGCGCAAACAGCAACTGACCGTCAAGCGTGGTGACACAGTGGCGCTAGTCGGTGCCGGTCACTTCGTGATGACGATGCGCCGGGAAGTTGCAGCGCAAGTGCCGGCCACGCCCTGCAGTAAGGCCATCCGGATTGCCGAGCGGCAGTGGCTGGATCGACCGGGCGACGAGGCCGGATACTGGCGCTTGTCCACTGCGCAGGCATTGGCTGCGCATATGGGCAACACGCCAGAGCAGTGGATGCAACTCGAGCTGGATGCGATGGAACGCACCCCGCCGGACCCAAACATCGGCGCCTCACCGCTCCCACCCCTGCGCCGCGGAGTCCCATCTCGCTGGACCCCGATGCGTGTGAGGGAATTGTGGTTCCGCTGGCTATCCACCAACCGCTTCGGCAACCGGCGCCGGACGATGCTACGGCTCGGCTACACAGAATGAACGAATTCTGTGCCGACTGGAACGTTGTTGGTGGTCAATCACGTCGCGCACTATCGGTTCGATGGGCGGGTGTTCGCGTACTGACCGTATGCGCGGGAGTCGGATGTGTGGAAGGTGCGATGCCGTGATGGTCCGGTCTCCGGGCGACCTCGGTCTGCTCCCCGGCGTCCTTCTGGGCGTCGCGTGTCCGCGACGGATCTGCAAGCATGCCGGTTTCGGCGCCGTACCGAACGTTGGTGGGAGAAACATCCCAGCGTCTTGCTCGAGGTGATCTCCAGCGGCCGTTGGTGTGATTGCGTCCGCAACTGGCGGATTCCATCCATGTGCGAAGAGTGCCTGGGCGTGACCCGGGGTTCGGATTGAATGTTGTCGAGTCGTGGTGTGCCGTGTTGACGCCGCTGATCCGCGACCCCGACTTGCGCCAAACTCGAAGCTTCGAAGCGCGTCACCGGCTGCTGCGGGAGGGTCGAGCGCAGAAGCAATACCGGGGACAAAGTGGTGAAAACTGCCCCGCGCGTAGGGATCCACAGCCGTGACTCAGCGACCGCTTCGTTGCTCGACGTACCGAAGTGGTACCGCTGATTACTGGTTCTTCCGGAAACTGCATCGGTGACTATCCAACGAGCGCGTAGCGGGCTTCGTGCAGGGCGAAGATGCGGAGGCGGAAGAAGGCGAGATCGCGGTAGCCGTAGGCCTGCCGCTTCAGGTTCTTGATCTTGTGGTTGATGCCTTCGAGTGGTCCGGTCGAAATCGGCTCGTCGTACCAGTCCAGAAGGCCGCGACGGTGAATCTGCAGCGTGCGCGCGAAAACTTGCAGAACGCGGATGCCGGTGGCGGTCGCGTCGCGCACCCACTCGTCCAGGAACAGCTCGGCAGCGGCCTTGCCGGACTGTCGCCAGAAGCGATCGAGATCCTCCTTCAGGTAGTAGGCGATCGACAACGGCGCGTTCAATCGCAGCGCAGCTTGCAGTCGATGCCGTTCGTTGCGCCGCGCATCGAGATTGCCGGGCCGCTTGAGCAACAGCCAACGGACGCCCTTGAGCGCCTTCTTCGCCTGCCCGACGGCCTCGCGTTGCAGGTCACGCCGCAGGTCGGAGAGCTTCTCGTTGAGCAACTTCACGATGTGGAAGCGATCGAACACGATGATCGCTTGCGGCAGATTCGCGCGAACCGCGTTCTGGTAGGCCTGCGAGAGGTCCATCGCCACCGCGCGTATGCGACGCCGCTTCTGGCCGAGGCGATCGAAGAACGGCTGCAGCGCATCGGCCGCTTTGCCCGTGCCGACGAAGACGACCGCGCCGGTTTCGAGGTCGAGCACGATGGTGAGGTAGCGATGGCCCTTGTGCACGGCGATCTCGTCGATCGCGATGCGGCGCGGAACCCGCTTGCGAAGGGGGTCGGCGAAGCGCCGTTGCAGATGCACCTTGAGGATCTCCTTGATCATGTCCCAGCCGACGCGCAGGAATCGCGCGGTGTCGTGGATCGTCATGTGCTGCGCAAGGTCGATGGCGAGCCGCGCGAAGGTCTTCGTGTGCTGCTTGCGCGGCTCGGCGAAGGTGACGGCGAGCTGGCGCGTGACGCCGCACTCGTGGCATTCCAGGCGCGGCACGTGCATCTCGATGAAGGTCGGCCGGAAGCCGATCGGTACGTGGTGCCACCGGCGCGTGTGGCCGCCGCTGCGGATGACGTTTGCGCTGCCGCAAGCCGCACAGGCGAGTCGCGGCGCCTCGATGACGAGCGTGGTGATGCCCTTCTCTTGGCGAGCGGTGCGGTAGCGATAGCCTCGAATGCCGAAGGCGTGATAAAGCAAACGCGTGGTCATGAGGTGTCTTTGGGGGCTGCTCTTCCCGGCCAGGAAGTGCCCTCTGCGAGTCGCATGGCCACACCTCGTTTCAAGCCCTCAGGCGCATCTCACGCCGATTCTCCCGAGCCGCAGCCCCAGCCCCGTCCGCACACTCAACTCGTCGCGGTAGGGACCCGGGTTTCCCCGGGCCCCCCGCACAGATCCCAGCGTGCGGAACTACCGCACTGGGCTCCTGCCTCAGGTCGTCACGCGTTGTCGCTGCGACGGCCAAGGATGACACAACCGGACCGGAGGCAGCCAGGTGTCGATGAGACGCTGCATCCGGGTCCAACGCAACCGTGCCTTCTGACTTCGACGACGGATTGCCGCCAGCCAGAGGCGGCCCACCTGCCACCGGAACGTGCTCAACGCCCGGGAGTTCAGTGGAACGCCGTAGTAGGCAAAGTGACCCTTCAGAACGCGCTTCAACCACTGACCCACTTCCGCGACAGGCCAATGCAGGCGACGCCGGAGTTCTGCTTTCAGTTCCGCCAGCTTCGCCCGTAACCGCTTACGGATCGTATGCCGTGCCACGGTAAACCGACCGCCTCTGGTCGTTGCACAGATGTGCGTGAACCCGAGGAAGTCGAACGTCTCCGGTTTACTGAGTCCCCTCCGAAGCCGATTCCCGGCCGCATGGCGACCGAATTCGATCAGACGGGTCTTACCGGAGTGCAACTCCAGATTGAATTGCTGGAACCGTTCTGACAACTCTTTCCGGAAGCGTTCGGCATCTGACTCGTACTGGAAACCCACCACCAGGTCGTCCGCAAACCGAACTGCGATCATCTCGCCATTGGCCTGCGTCCGAGCCCACCGGGCGGCCCAGAGGTCAAAGACGTAGTGAAGAAAGATGTTCGCCAGCAGCGGACTGATACTACCGCCCTGCGGCGTGCCCTCTTCACTCTGCCTCCACTTGCCTTCCTCCAGCACCCCGCTTTCAGCCATTTCTGGATCAGGCGAACGATGCGTGGATCCGCGATGCGGTGCTCGATGAACCTGACCAGCCACTCGTGGGAGATGGAATCGAAGAACCCCCGAATGTCCGCATCGAGCACGAAGTTCACCTTGCGTCCCGTGAGTCCGAGGTGGAGTGCATCCAGCGCATGATGCGGGCTGCGCCCCGGTCGATACCCATGTGAGAAGTCGAGAAAGTCCGTTTCGTAGATCGTGTTCAACACCGCCACCGCAGCCCGTTGGACAATCTTGTCCTCCAGCGCGGTGACTCCCAGCGGCCGTTCCTGGCCATCGGGCTTGGGAATGAACACGCGACGAACCGGCTTTGCCCGGAACGCTCCTCGTCGCAGTCGATCGGCCAGATCCCGCAAGTTGCCCGGCAGGTTCTGCCCGTACTGCTCCCACGTCAGGCCATCTATGCCGGCCGCTGCTGCCCGCTTCAGGTTGCGGTAGGCAGCCTCCAGATTGTCGAGTCGGCAGACGTGGTGAAGAGCGACGTGAACCGCTTCTTCCTGTCTCGCTCAGCCACACTGCGTATCCGGTCGAGCGCACTGTTCAGGTCACAGCTGGCGGTAGGCTTTCCCTTGTCTGTGTCCGCCGTTTCCGGCTTCGTGCCCACGTAGGGATCGCCGTGGCCGGCCGTTGTCCGGTTCTGAGTCCGGCACCTGTTTTGCC
Organism: Planctomycetota bacterium; assembly: GCA_050249295.1. Classification (GTDB taxonomy): domain Bacteria; phylum Planctomycetota; class UBA8742; order SKZP01; family SKZP01; genus JBFWQT01. Next base: position 1,320 of record JBFWQT010000250.1, on the reverse strand, counting down.
CTTCCGAATTGCCTTTGGCTGGGTCCCTTCCCTCCACCCTCTCCGCCGCCGGTTGCCCGGCATTGTTCGAGGGCTTCTCGGGTACTACGGACCCGTCCGACTTCCCGCGGTCGTGCATCATCGGCTTGCGTCTCCTGACTTCCCGACACGTCCCCCAACAGCCATCACTGCTGGGGGTGACCACGGGATCTCCCGGTTCCCGTGTGAGGTGCTTCGATGCATGCCTTGGTTCTCGGACCACGCGGGGTCCACTGGCAGCTTGCCAGAACGCGGCCAGCGGTGTGGTTTTCCGTCTTGCCGGACGACGTCAACACCCCGGAGAAGGTTCTTTCGCGGCTCAATAGCCAGGCCTGCATTCTCCCCTGTCAACGCTTCGCCGGCAGCCTCGCAACTACCTACGCATGACTCGGGGCCGAGATGGTCAGCTACTCCTTTCTCGTAAGGAACTTTCATCCTCTACACCTCGGTTTTCGCCGGCGCACCCGGAAGAACCTTACTTTGTGTGTGCACCGGACTCGTCGTTGAGATCGACGGTGCGGCGCAACAAAGGCTTGAGGATCTGAATCGCACCCGCACTGCTGAGGTGGTGCTCGTCGCGGTACAGTGCGATTCCGTCCTGTTCGATTGCGTAGCAGCCGGCACGGTCAATGAACAATGGCCGCGCATCCAGTATGCGGACGCCTGATGCGTGCAACTGGCTGAGCCACTCCGGAGAGTCATCTAGCAAACCAGCGCTGCCATCGGGGCGCGACTGCAAGTGAGTGTAGTCAATGTTGCGATAGCTTGCAGTTGCCAGAACGTGCGGAACCAAGAAGGTGTGTCCTGGCATCTCTGCGACAATCCAGACGCGGGTGCCGGACGGTGCAAGAGCTGCAATCGTCTTGAGCAGCGCCGCACGCGGGTCCCCATGACCGACATGGGCGTAGGCGCTCCAGCGCGCGACCAATACCGTGTTGGGAACGCGGTGCTTCGTAACGAACGCGATGACACCCTCAGCAAACTCATGCGATCGTGGCCCAAGTACAACACTCGAATACCAGTAGTCGAGTAGCGGAGGCGTCGCCGATCGTGTCGCCTGCCACCCGCTTCTCCCGTTCTCGCGAAGCCATGAATCGAATGCCGACATCGCTGCCATTGCGTGACTGTCACCCCAGACCACAACGGCGGGCGGCTTGCTTGAATCATGCGCGCCGATGGGCTCCAAGTGGCCGGCGGTCACGTCAGCTATTTCCATTTCACGGACGAAGGCCCTGTCCTCGCTCGCCGCGGCGAATTCTCGCACCTCGGGTGAGAAGCGACTCGGCACGCCATGCTGCCAGT
>JBFWQT010000249.1:0-9880 GCA_050249295.1 Planctomycetota bacterium | reverse complement strand
CGTTGGTTGTTGGGTGTTCCATACACGCCCACGGGCGGCCGCCCGTGGGTAGCCGTGCGGTTCTGCAATCCTTCCGATCGCGCCTTGTGGTGGTGTCGCGTTGTGCGTGGGTTGCGCGGTGTTGTCGTGTGCTCGCTCGCGTGGTTGATGCCTCGTTGATGCTTCATGGTTACCCACGGGCGGCAGCCCGTGGGCTTGAAGCTGCATCCCGCGCAACCACTCACCCCCGCGCCGACGAGGACGTGAACGCGGCGCTCTTGTGCGAATAGAATGTCAGCGCTGGCTCGGCGCCAGCAGGTAGAGTTGCGCATTCGTCACCCGTCTCACTCTCCCACACACGACACCATGCGCAGCCCATTGGCTCTCGTCATTGCAGTCATCATCGTGGCCCCATTTGCGAACGCCTGCGGTGGCAATGCCGGCGCCGGCACCAGTGCCATGGGCGGGGCAACCCCCGAGGAAGCCTTCGAGCACTCGCGGGTCGCGGTGGTGACCAACGACATCGGAGGACTGCTCGACAACCTCACGGCCGCGAACCGCAAACACGCCGTCGGCAGCATGGTCGCGTCGATGTACATGGCGACGGGCCTGGCGCTGGACGCTGACAAAGCCGCGAAGGACGCTGCCGCGTTCACCGCGCTGGTGGCCCCGTTCGGCGTGAAGCTCGGGAGCGTGCAGGAAGTCGCCACGGCGAGCATGCGGGGCAACCCGGAGCAATTTGTCGCCGGCGTCGCGGATTGCCGCGCGCTGGGCGTGGCGCTGTTCGATTCGTTCCGCGGCAAGCACCAGCGGGGGCTCGAAGTGATGGTCGGCACGTCCCTGCCGTGGTGTCATCCGAATCGCGCCGCGGACGGCAAGGCCAGTGGCCCGGCGGTGATCAGCGGCGAGACAGCGAAGCTGACGCTCGAGTACCCGGAGTACAAGTGGAATGAGAAAGTCACGCTGCCGGCGTCGACCATCGGAGTCGCTTTCGAGCGCGTCGACGGACGCTGGCTGATTTCGGAGCCGGTCGATCTCGCGCCGTAGCCCGCGAATCAGTGGTCGTCCGCCGTTGGCCGGTTGCCCCCGGCTCCCTGTCGGTCGCGGCTCCTATCGGAGCGTTCTCGAGGCAACTGCGTGCGCGGTTCTTGTCCTGCGCCGACCGCCAGGGTCACGCCGGCGCTGCCGTCAACGCGGGCGATCCCGTCTCCTGTACCAATTCGACGCCCCCGCTGCACGCCATTGCGTTTGACGGTGTGCAATGGCTCATTGCCTCTGCACGGCCGTCGTCACTTCGCCACCGCCTGCCCACCCCGTCCCATGCGCGACACCTTCAAGACCTTCGACACGATCGACACGCCCGCCGGCAAGGTCGGCATCTTCCGCCTCGACGCGCTGCAGAAGGCCGGCGTCGGCAACATCGAGCGGCTGCCGATCTGCATCCGCGTGCTGCTCGAATCCGCGCTGCGCAACAACGACGGCTTCGCGATCACCGACGAGCACGTGAAGATCATCGCCAACTGGAGCCCCGACTCGGCCGGCCAGGTGGAGGTGCCGTTCATGCCCGCGCGCGTGATTCTCCAGGACTTCACCGGCGTGCCGAGCCTCGTGGACCTGGCCGCGCTGCGCAGCGCGATGCAGCGGCTCGGCAAGGATCCGCAGCGCATCAACCCGCAGGTCCCGGCCGACCTCGTGATCGACCACAGCATCCAGGTGGACTTCTTCGGCACCCGCGCCTCGCTCGAGAAGAACAATGCGCGCGAGTTCGAACGCAACCGCGAGCGCTACGAGTTCCTGCACTGGGGGCAGAAGGCGTTCAAGGACTTCCGCGTCGTGCCGCCGGCCAGCGGCATCGTGCACCAGGTGAACCTCGAGTACCTCGCCAGCGTCGTCACCACCCGCGACGTCAACGGCACGATGTGCGCCTTCCCCGACAGCCTCGTCGGCACGGACAGCCACACCACGATGATCAACGGCATCGGCGTGGTCGCGTGGGGCGTGGGCGGCATCGAGGCCGAGGCCGTGATGCTCGGCCAGCCGATCTTCATGATCCTGCCCGAGGTCGTGGGCGTGGAGATCACCGGCCGGATGCCCGAGGGCGCGACCGCGACCGACCTCGTGCTTCGCGTCACCGAGATGCTGCGCAAGCACGGCGTGGTCGAGAAGCTCGTCGAGTTCCACGGCAGCGGTCTCGACAGCCTGAGCCTGGCCGACCGGGCGACGATCGCGAACATGGCGCCCGAGTACGGCGCGACCACCGGCTTCTTCCCGGTGGACGACGAGACGCTCAACTACCTGCGCCGCACCGGCCGCGAGCAGCTGGTGCCGGTGGTCGAGACCTACTGCAAGGCCAACATGCTCTGGCGCGGCTCGGGCAAGGCCACCTACAGCGAGCACCTCTCGCTCGACCTCGGCACAATCGAACCGGCGATGGCCGGGCCGAAGCGGCCGCAGGATCGCGTGGCCGTGAAGAACCTGAAGACCGCGTTCTTCGACTGCCTGAAGAAGGACTTTGCCGTCGAGGTCGCGGCGACGCGCCCCGCGACGGGCGGCGGCAACTCCAACGGCGACGTGGCGCGGCTGGTCAGCGAGGGCGGCGCGTCGAGTGCCGTCGCCACGCTGGCCACGCGCACCGACACCTACCACTCGCAGCGCGTGCCGATCAGCATCAACGGCATGGACACCTTCATCACGCACGGCGCCGTCGTGATCGCCGCGATCACCAGCTGCACCAACACCAGCAACCCCGGCGTGCTGATCGGCGCCGGCCTGCTCGCGAAGAAGGCGATCGAGCGCGGCCTGAACACCAAGCCGTGGGTCAAGACCAGCCTCGCCCCCGGCAGCCGTGTCGTCACCAGCTACCTCGAACGCGCCGGCGTGATGCCGTACCTCGAGGCGTTGCACTTCCACACAGTCGGCTACGGTTGCACCACCTGCATCGGCAACAGCGGCCCGCTGCCCGACGCCGTCGCGAATGCGATCACCGAGGGCAACCTCGTCGCCGCGTCGGTGCTCTCGGGCAACCGCAACTTCGAGGGCCGCGTCAATCCGCACACCCGCGCCAACTACCTCGCCAGCCCGCCGCTCGTCGTCGCCGCTGCGATCGCCGGCACGGTGGACATCGACTTCAACAACGAGCCGCTGGGGTTCAGCCCGGATGGCGAGCCGGTGTTCCTGCGCGACATCTGGCCCAGCCAGCAGGAAATCTCCGACGCCGTCGCGGCCTGCGTCAGCCCCGAGCTCTTCCAGAAGGAGTACGGCGGCATCTTCACCAGCAACGAGCAGTGGAATGCGATCACCGGCTCGGACGGCGACCTCTACAAGTGGAACGCCGACAGCACGTACATCCAGGAGCCGCCGTTCTTCCAGGGCCTGACCGTGGATGTGCCGCCGATCCAGCCGATCCGCGGCGCGCGCCTGCTCGCGCTGCTCGGCGACAGCGTCACCACCGACCACATCTCGCCGGCCGGCGCGATCCCGAAGAACAGCCCGGCCGAGAGCTACCTGCTGGCCAGGGGCGTCGCGCGTGAGGATTTCAACTCGTTCGGCAGCCGCCGCGGCAACCACGAAGTGATGATGCGCGGCACGTTCGGCAACATCCGCCTCAAGAATCACCTCGCCCACGACGGCAGCGGCAAGATCAAGGAAGGCAACTGGACCACCGACCGCCGCGGCATGATCAGCAGCATCTACGACGCGAGCATGGACTGGCAGGAGCACAAGGTGCCGCTCGTCATCTGCGCCGGCAAGGACTACGGCATGGGCAGCAGCCGCGACTGGGCTGCGAAGGGCGCGTTCCTGCTCGGCGTGCGCGCCGTGATCGCCGAGTCGTTCGAGCGCATCCACCGCAGCAACCTGGTGTTCATGGGCGTGCTGCCGCTGGTCTTCCAGAACGGCCAGACATGGCAGTCGCTGGGCATCAAGGGTGACGAGAAGTTCGACATCGAGTTGCCGGCCGAGGTCACGCCCGGCTGCACGGTGAAGGTGACGGCCGGCGACAAGACGTTCCACGCGACGGCCCGCCTCGACTCGGCCGTGGAGATCCGCTACTGGCAGAATGGCGGCATCCTGCACACCGTGCTGCGCGACATGGCGAAGGGCTGAGTCGATCAAGACCGACCGCCACCAGAAGCCGACCAGAAGCCGACGTGATCAGGCTGGCGATTCCTCAACGCGAAGAGTCCGAAGCGCATCGCGTTGGGTCCGCTGGTTCGGGCGCGACGGCCGGCGTCTACTTCCCGGCTGCGTCGATCTGCGCGAGCGCGGCAGCGGCACGGCGGCGGACGTACGCGTCGGCGTCCTTGTCCGCCACGCGCTGCAGCGCATCGCGGGCGCTGGCCGCGGTTGCGCCGAGCTTGCCCAGCAACTCGGCCGCTTGCATGCGGACAAACTTCTCGCTCGAGCCGAGACCGAGGCGCACCAGCGGCTCCACTGCAGCGGCCCCGATCGCCAGCAGCGCACGGCGCGGCGAATCACCGTAGTCGTTGTCGCCGATCAGCGGCACCAGGATCGGCGCCGCCTCGGCGGCCTTCGGGCCGAAGTGCGCCAGTGCCTCCGCGGCGCCCTTCCGCTCGGTCACGTCGCGGTTCGACAGGCTGCGGATCAGCTGCGGCAGGGCCGGTAGCGCGGCGTCGCCCGCATCGCCGAGCGCCAACACGGCCTGCTCGCGCACAAAGTAGTAGCTCTCGCGATCCAGGCACTGCGCGAACGCCGTGACCAGCGCCGGCTGCGACGAGATGTGCAGACCGCGCAACACCTGCACCACCTGCGTGCGCACGTCCTCGTCGCCGTCGTTCAGCAGGCAGTGAATCATCGCGGCCACCACCTTGTCGTCGGTGGCGTGCATGCGGCTCCACACACTCAGGCAGAGCCCGCGCACGCCGGGATCCCGGTCGGTGATCAGCGGCAGCAGGCGCGCCGCCTCGCTTGCCGCCCCGGGCGTGGTCTTCAGCAGCGCCAGGCGGGCGTTGTCGCGTCTCGGCCCGGCCCCGCTGGCCGTCGCGCGCTCGAGCAGCGGTGCGATGGCGTCCGCGCCAATTGCGCCCAGCGCGGGGGCGGCGTAGCGGCCGAGCTGCGGATCGTCGAGCATGGTGAGCAATCGCTCGAGCGCGGGCGCTGACGCCGGGCCGATTCCAGCCAGGGCCGTGGCGACTGCCGCACGCAGTTCGACGGATTCCGCATCCAACAGCTGCGAGAGCACCGGAACGGCCTTCGCCGCCGGCGGACCGATCGCTGCGATCGCCAGCGCCGCGCCGATCGCCACCGGCGAGGTATCGGCCAGGCGGGCGATCAACGCGTCAACCACCTCGGCGTCGGCCGGATGCAGCCGCTTGAGGATCACCGTGCACCACGAGCGAACTTCGGTGTTGGTGTCGTGCGCCATCACACGCAGCACCGTGGGCAACACCTCGACTCCCGCGTCCTTGCGGTCCGCCAGCTCGCGCGCCGCGCGCACGCGCGCACCCGCGTCCTCCGAAACCAGATCCTCCACCAGGTTGCCGATGCTGCGAGGCGGCGGTTCGGGCGGCAACTCGCCCTCGTCCCACCTCGGCGGCGGAGGCGGCGGATCGCCCTGTGCAGCAGCAGTCGACAACGGGGCGAACAGGCCGGCGAGCGTCAGCAGGCCAACGAACATGGGCAGCGGGCGCATGGAGTCTCCGCGGTCAGCAATCCGGGTGCAGGGGTAGGACGGTGCCCGCGCTGACAGGTTTCGGGAAATCCGCGGATGTCCCCTGGATGCGTGAGGTCACACCCGCCTCGACTCGGCCGTGGAGATTCGCTACTGGCAGAATGGCACAACGGCGGCATCCTGCACCGTGCTGCGCGATGTGCCGAAGGAGCCCGGACGCGACGACATGCTCGACTACGGCGCACTGAAGGACCGGCTGCACAACGCGCCGGCGACGGTGATCGACGACTGGGCCGAGTTCGTGCATCCGCATGCCGAACCACCGGACGTCGAATGGCGACCGTCGTTCGCATGGGAACGACTGTTCCCGGCTGCCGGGGGATGGAAGACACGTGCGGCGGAACCACGCTGGCTGCTGCTGGCGCGGTTGTTCGCGGCCGAGCAGACGGTGCACATCTACGAGCGCGTCGCACGCGACGTGTCCGGTCTGGACGACGTGTGCTACCCGCGGCGCGAACTGGCGCGACGACATGCCGCGCTGTGGACGTCAGGCGCCGTCAACGAGAACCAGGAAGCTCGCGGCATACAGGTGCTGGCCGGGTTGCTCGGGCACTACGCCGAAGCGGCGGGCCGACGGTCTCCCGACGGCGAGGACCAGCGACGGGCGCACGCCCTGATCGAGTTGGCAGTCCAGGCTGCCCTCGAGTGCATGTACACGAAACGGCCGGTGTGTCGTTGCACCGGCATCTGGCTACGGTGGGTGCGCCTGCAGAGCGTGCCGCTGGTGCCGGTGGACGGTCACGACCGGCGGGACCCGCTGTTCCGCCGGCTACGACAACAGTGGTGGAACGTGGTCACGTCGCGGATGCCGTTTCGCGAGGGCCCGCTGGTGCACATCGAATGGGCCGCGCCGCTGGCGATGCCGGATCACGCGCCGACGGACGAAGAGCCGGAGTTCTGCCGCGACGCGCGCCGACACGAACGGCGCGAACCGCTGCAACGCTCGGCCGACCCCGATGGCCCGATCAGGTTGCGCAGCGGCCGGGCAGTGGCGCGCGAACGCTTGCTCGCCGATGCCGACCGACCGTCAGGGCTCTACGAGAATCAGCGCCGACATGCGCTGCGCCTCGGTCAGCGGCGCAACCCGCCCCGCCGCCGACGTCGGGCAGCACGCTAGCCCGGGGCCAAGTGGCGGCAAACCGGCGGATGCGGTATCCCGGTACATCCACTCCATCGGCCCGGTGAATATGGAATCGACCACCTACCACGTTGACGCCTATCGTCCCGATCATGGCTTCTCACCGATCGGTCTGATCGTCTCGTTGCCGGTGATGGCTGCGGCCGCCATCGCGGTGGGCGGGCTGCTCGGCTGGGTGTCGCAGTTCTTCTACCTGATCCTGATCTTTCCGCTGGTGGCCGGAGCGATGCTTGGCGGCGGCGGCACGCTGGCCGTGCGCGTGGGCAAGCTGCGCAACATCCTGCTCGCCACGCTCCTCGGAGTGGTCGCCGCGGTCGGCGCTATGGGCACGATGCACCTGATGGACCGCCAGCGCGCCATCGACGAGTTGCGCACGCATGCGACCGGCGACACCGACCCGGATGACCGCCACTCGGCAGAGCTCGGCCTCAAGTTCATCGAGAGCATGAGTCTGCTCGAATACCTCGACTGGTACGCGGAGGCCGTCGGCGTGTCGATCAGCTCGCGCGGCAGCAAAGGGGCCAACCTCGGCCATACCGGCACCTGGATCTACTGGGCGGTCGAGTTCGCCGCCGTCGGACTGATCGTGGTGTTCATGATGGGCAGCGCGGCGCGCGAGCCGTTCGACGCGGACGCCAACGCGTGGAAGGAGGAGCATGTGTTGCTCAAGGGCGTTGCCGATTCCGGACGGCTGGAACAGTCGCTGGCGGCGGGAGACCTGGCTGGCGTCGCCGCGGCGCTCAACGGGCGCGATCGCGTCACGGTGATCGGCTTCTGGGCGGCGAACCCGTCGCCCGACGCGACGATCGACCTGCGGCTGAAAGTGACCACAAAGGACAGCAAGGGCAACGACAGCGAAAGCACCACCGGCACCTGGAGCTACCCGGCCGGGGCCCGCGAAGCCTTGAGCCGCGCGCTCAAGCGGCAGCCTGTCGATGCCGCGAATCCCGGTGCCGTCGACGCAACGTCTGACGGCCCGACCGCTTGATTCCACTATGAGAACCGCCTTCATGCACCGACCCACACACGCACTTCCCGTCGCCGCAGCGGCAACGCTCGCCGGCATCGTACTGCTGATCATCGGCTGGCCCACACGCGCCCACGCCGAGGATGGTGACGCGCAAGTCATCCGCACCGCGCTCGGCGAGAAGGTCGATCGCGCCGTGCAACTCTCCACGGCGGGCGGATTCTGGGGCGCCGTGCTGGTGGCGAAGGACGGCGAGATCCTGCTCAGCAAGGCGTACGGCAACCAGGACTACGCCACGAAACCGAACACGCCGGACACGCTGTTCGAGCTGGCCTCGCTGAGCAAGCAATTCACGGCCGCGGCGATCCTCAAGCTGCAGCAGACGCGCAAGCTCAAGCTCAGCGACACGCTGGGCAAGCTGCTGCGCGGCGCCGACGTGCCGCGCGAAAAGCGCGACATCACGGTGCAGCAACTGCTCAACCACACCAGCGGGCTGGATCATGAAGCCGGGCTGGCCTACGCCTGGCCCGGATCGCGCGACGAGTACATCGCGCACCTGATGGCGGCACCGCAGCGCAGCAAGCCGGGCGAGGCGTTCGCCTACAACAACCCGGCCTATGCGCTGCTCGCCGCGATCGTCGAGATTGCGTCGGGCCAGTCGTTTGAAGACTACCTGCGCGAGAAGCTGTTCGCGCCGGCCGGCATGACCAGCACCGGGTTCGTCGGCGACGCGCGCCTCAAGGACTCGGGGCGCGACAGCGTCCGGCTGTGGGAGGGCAAGGACCTCGGCATGACGGCCGCCACGTTCGGCTGGGGTTGGGGCTACCGCGGCATGGGCGGCGTCGTCAGCACCGTGCGCGACATGTACCGCTGGGATCGCGCGCTGCGCGGCACGAAGGTGCTCGATGCCGACGCGCAACGGCAGCTGTTCTCGCCGGCGCTCGTCAACTACGCGTGCGGCTGGTACGTGGTGCCCTCGCCGGACGGCCGGCGCGCGTTCCACGGCGGCACGGTGGGCGGCTTCCGCACGATGTGCTCGCGCTGGCTCGACACCGATGCGGTGATCATCATCCTCTCGAACGACGGCGCGAAGGAGACCGAGCTCGAGCGCACGATTGCGGCGATGCTGTTCGAGCCGGCACGCATGGAGCTGGCGGTCGACGCCAGCCCGTACGACTTCAACCAGTTCCGCGCGGCCGAGTTGGGCAGCAAGGTGGATTGGCAGGTGACGAAGGACGGCGGCACGGTGGTGCTGGCGCTGCGCGACGGCGCACGGCGCAACCACGTGGCCGCGACGATCCGGGTGCCGGTGTTGTCCGCGAAGGGGCTGGTGCCACAACTGGCCGATGCGATTGCCGAGCGCGAACGCGGCGAGCGCGGCAAGGACTCGACCGACGCCAGCCTGTACCTCGGACCGTACGAGACACCGGGCGGCAAGCTCGCACTCGACGAGAAGCTGTCGATCGGTTTCATGCCGCGCTACGACGGCGTCGATCCCGATGGCACGGACATCACCGACCTGCGGGTGATCCTGATTGTGGTCGATGGCACGCGCGGGTCGTGGCCGCTGATGGTGCGCCATTCGGTGACGGCCGCGAAGAACCTGCTGCGCGATCTGCGCAAGGCCACCGAATGACGCCCTGCCCGCTGTACGTCACGCTCGGCGATCCGGCCGGGATCGGGCCGGAGGTGGCGCTCAAGGCGCTCGCGGCGTACCGGCGCGACGGTGGTGCGCGACCGGCGCGCGTCTACGGCACACTGGCGGCGTACGATGCGGCGCTCGCGATGTTGAGCGCGGACGATCGCGCGCGGCTGAATGATGTAGAGCGGCACGCGCTCAATGTGGACGCGGCGGCGATCAGGCCGGGGGAGCCGGGGGCCGCCAGCGGGCATCACGCGCTGGCGGCACTGTGGCACGCGATAACCGGCATGGCCGCGGCGCGCGGCCCCGCGCTGGTCACCGCACCGGTGTCAAAGGCCGCGTTGCAGGCCGCGCAGTCGTGCTTCCTCGATCACACCACGTTGCTTGGCGGAGTGTGTGGCCGCGCGCCGATCATGTCGTTCGTGGGCGGCGGTCTGCGCGTGGCGCTGGCGACCGTGCACATTC
>JBFWQT010000248.1:0-9885 GCA_050249295.1 Planctomycetota bacterium | reverse complement strand
GCGCGCTCGAGGGGTCTATCCGGGATGTGAGTGCGTGGGTGGTCTGAGCGTCGCATCAATTTCGGGTCCGCGCCGCGACCGTCTGGGCGCGTCGCCCGGAATCCCGGACAGGCTCTGGCGGCCGCGAATCACCCGTCGCGCGGCAAACGCGGAACCGGCACCGGTTCGGCCGCCGCGCCGCGACGGTACCCGGCGAGCTGGCGCTGACGTTCGGACACCAGCTTCTCTGCCTGCCGACGCATGCCGGTCGCGGCAATGTCGTCGCGCGAACCCAGCTCGGCCAGCGCCTCGCGACGTCGCGACAAGCGCATGTAGAACCCGGCAACCGCCATCTGGTGCGCCGTGCGCCGATCGCGCGGCAACTCGACAAACAGGCGGCACCCGCGCTCGGCTATCGTGTCGTGCATCGCGAAGTCGGTCGCGTCGCCGGCGCGGTGGGTCGCGTCGCCGGCACGGTAGAGCGCCTCGCATACATTGAACGCGCGCTCGGTCCAGGCCGGGTCGCCGCGCTTGCGCGAGTACACCCACAGCGCGGTGAGCAGGGCAGTCGCATCGAGTTGCCCGCCGGAATCCATGATTCGCGCCACGGCCGCGGCCAGCTGTTCGAGCGCGGCCTCCGGCGGCCCACCGGCACCCAGCCAGGCTGCGGCGCGCGCCGTCTCGTTCCAGATGCGGTCGTTGTCGGGCAGATGCTGCGGCCGGCGACACAGCCAGCGCAACATCTCGAGCACCGCCTCGCCGTCGGTCAGCAACGGCCGCAGGCGGTCGGACAGGCCATCCGCACCGTCCACCGCGGCTGCGTCAAACTGCCGGTCCAGTGCCGTCCTGAGCAACCACACGCGCGCGTCGTCGGTAGCCGGCGTGCCGGCCGCCGCGCGCAGTTGCTGCGACGCCTGGAGCAACGCCGCCGCCGCGTCGGCACGCCGACCGGCTGCCAGCGCGCGCCACGTGGCGGTCGGCAGATCGGCACCGCTCTGGCGCATCCAGTCGCGCAACGCCGGGTCGGCGCTGTCCATCAACGTCACGCGACCCGACGCCAGGAGCCGGTGCAGGCGCGTCTCGCCGAGGCCGGCATTGAGCACTTCGATGCTCTCGGTCCAGACCCCGAACAGCCCCGGCCCGGCCAGCGGCGGCTGGATCGGCTCGCGAAGGTGGCCGATCACGTCGCCGGTGTCGAGGTCGAAGACAATCAGGCGCAGCTGTCGCGCGCTCTCGAGGTACTCGAGGTCAATCCGCAGGCGGTGGTCGCGAACGGCATCGAGCAGCAGCACCGAGCGACCGGAGTTCGTGTGGATCGACAGGCAGTACAGCGAATTGTCGCCCGCGCCGCGCACCACCACCGAGAAGTCGGCGCCAGAACCCTGGCCCGGCGCAACCTGCAACGGCACCAGCCCGAAGAACAGCGCGCTGCACGTGTTCACCATGTCGGCGCGCAGGTCGGCGACAATGCGCAGCGGGCCGCCCGAGTACCAGACCGGCACGCCTCCGCGATGCACGGAGCGCTCGGTCCGGAGCGGCTCGGTGGCGGTCGCGCCGGTGGCCTCGCGCATGCGCACGCGCCGCGTCTGGCTCGCGGCATGCGCCAGCAGCATCGGCGCCGCGTTGTCCGGATCCTTCGCCGGCGTGGCGAGATCGAAGCGCGTGGTGACCCACAGGTCGGCCAGGTTGCGGGGCGTCTCCTCGCCGTTGACGCGCAGCCCGAGGCCCGACATGTCGAGCGCCGGCGTGTCGAGCAGCCACTGTGCCGCCTTCCAGCGCTCGGCCTCGTCGGAGAAGCGTCGCTGCTGCGCGGCGGTCAGCGTGCCGCCGATGCTCCAGCGCGTGCACAGTCGCGCCGCGTCGGCGTATCGACGGAAGCGGATCGCCAGCGCGTCGGCCGCGTCGAGCACGTCGGAGACCAGCTCGGTCTCGGCCGGCAGCGCGTGCAACCGCTCGACCAGATTGACGACCGCGCCGCTCGCAACAAGGCCGGTGAGTTCGATGCGGATCAGCTCGAAGCGCTCCTCGCGCATCGGCGAGCCGGTGTCCTGCGTCTCGCGCGCCAGTCGTGCCGCCTCGGCCGGCAGACCGTACGCGAGCAACAGCCGCGCGCGCGCTACCGAGGGCGCACCCGCCGATGGCGGCTTCAGTTCGAGCGGCAGATCGCGCACCACCGCCAGATCCTCCGCGGTCAGCCGACGGCAGACGCCACCGCCGAGCATCATCGCCGCGCCGCGCCCGCCGAAGCCGCGCCGCGAGTCGATCGGTGAGACACCGTCCGCGCCCGTGAAGATCACGGTGCGCGGCCGCGTCTTGCCGACCGGCCCCGGGAAGATCGCCCAGCGGCCGAAGCGGTTCGGCGACTCGATCATCAGCGCCTGCTCGCCGTTCGGCAGATCGAACGGTCCGGCCACCGAGCGGAACCCGTCGTCCGGATCGGCGTCGGGGTCGCCGGGCTGCACCGCCACCAGCGGCGGCGACGTGACGACCAGCTTGCCGCCTTCGAAGCGCCACGCCGAGAGGCCCCACGTCGGCTCGGGCAGCTGCCGCACATTGAAGAACGGCCGGAACGATGCCTGCGTGCCGCTGCACACCAGCAGCGTCGGGTCGTCGGCCGAGAGGCGCATGATCTGGAACGGCGACACGAACTCGCGTGCCAGCGGCGCCAGTTCGAGCCGGCGGTCGCGACCGACGCGGTACACCTCGAGCGAGAAATGATTGAACGGGCCGCGCGACACGAGAATCTCGACGCGGCCGTCGCCGTCCAGATCGTCGACCATCAGGTCGTTGACGAGGCTGCCGAGGTTGTCCTGCGCCTGCAGCAGGCCGCCATGCGTGAAGGTGTGGTCGGTGTTCTGGAACAGCACGCGCAGCACCGACAGGCACCGGCCGCCGATCACCTCGCAGACCACGAGGTCGGCCAGACCATCGCCGTCCACGTCGGCCACCGCACTGACGTACTGGTGCGGCGGCTCGGGCAGGCCCTGCACGTACGGCAGCACGGCCGACGCGATCACGGTCGGATCCTCGACCGAGCGCAGCAACGCGATGTTGGAGCCGGTGCCGTTCCACCAGACCACGGCAAGTTCGTCGCGACCATTCGCGGGCGGCAACACGGACGGACTGGTGGCGGTGGCGGGCAACGCCGGCGCAATCTGGCGGCGCACGGCGTCGAGGTCCACGGTACGGATCACACGCAACGTGCACGGCGCAAGGCCGGGTGACGGCGGCGCGACAGCCTGCAACAGTTCGAGCCGGTCGGGGTCGTTGACCCGCCGGTAGAAGACGCAGTCCGCGAGTGTGTTGCCACGGCGGAATACGGCGACGCGGTCAGGCGTGAGCGCCACCTGTCGCCGCAGCAGTTCCAGCCAGTCGGCCGCGGTGCGCGCAACGGTTGTGGCGTCCGGTCCGGTGCCCAGCGCCGTCGCCAGGCCGTCGTGCAGCCGGCCGTCGGGTTGCACCACCAGCAGTGTCATGCGCAGCGCCATCTGACGCGCGGGCACGTCGGGTGCCCACGGCGTCGGCGCATCGAGCGGCAACATCGCGAGCCGCTGCACGAGGTCGAGCGCCACGCCCGCGTGGATCGCCCGCATCGATGCGTCGCCATCCGGATGCGCGCCGAGCGTGGAGAGCGCGAGATGCAACTGCAGGCACGCCTCGCGATCGTCGCTGCGACTGGCCAGCAGGCGGATCGCGGCGATCGCGTCGGGCGAGCCCGGCTGCGCGAGCCACGCCTCGGCGATCCAGCGGCGGCTCTCCTTCGAGTGCTCGTCGTCGCTGTCGCTTGCCGCGTCGTGGTAGCGCGCAAGCCACAGCGCGAACGCCGCGGCGGGCACCGATTGCATGCCGGGGCCTGACGCCACGGCGAGGTACGCTCGGAAGTTGTCGGCCGCAAGCCGCGCGCGCGACGCCGCATCGCGTGCGTCCGGCAGACCGAGCCGCTGCAGCGCCGCCTGCGCCTGCTGCGTGGCGGCGCGCAGATGCATCGCGCGAACCTCGTCGCGCAACGCAGTCGAACGCGCGATCCACTCCGGCCGACTGGTTGCCACCAGCGGGCTGTCGGCCACGGCCTGCAACGGGCCGTCGAGCGCCTCGCCGAATCCGGCCGCGAGTGTCGCCGCGCGCTCCCAGTCGTGCGCCTCGATCGCCTTGCTCACATCGGCGCGGGCCGAGTCGGCGCGACCCAGCGTGTCGCGCAACGGCGCGAGCTGTGCCCGCAGGTCGGCCTCGCGCGCCTGATCGGCCAGCACGCGCGCGGTGATCGTCGCGCCGATGCCGGCCAACAACACCAGCACCATCACGAGCAACGACCGCCGGTGCGACTTCACCCAGCGGGCCGCGAGCGCGCGCGCCGAGTAGCGGGCCGCGGCGACGAACCCGCCGGCCAGCCAGCGATCGATGTCGGCCTTGAGTTCGGTGGCGTCGCTGTAGCGAGCGCCGCGGCGCGTGGCCATCGCCTTCAGCGCCACCGCGCCGAGCTCATCCGGCACGCGCAGCCCGCCGCGGGCGAGGTCGGCGTCGGCCGCGACACGTTTGCCCGGCGGCTCGATCCTGCCGGCCGAAACGCTGGCCAGCACCTGGAACACGGTCGCGCCCTTGTGTGCGCGCGACAGCGCCAGGATCTCGTAGAGGATCGCGCCGAGCGCATAGATGTCGGTGCGGGCGTCGATGCGCGACAGATCGCCGTGCGCCTGCTCGGGCGCCATGTAGTGCGGCGTGCCCATCAGGTCGCCCTGCAGTGTCAGCGCGGTGGCATCGGTGATCGGCGAGAAGTCGTCGCCGCTGCCGCCCGCTGCCGCCACCGACGAACTGCCGCGCGTGCTGCCGCCGCCGCGACGTCCGGGCGCTGTGGCCGGCGGTGACGACCGGCGTCGACCCACGACCGGCGCGGCGTCCGGCTCCATCACCTTGGCGAGGCCCCAGTCCATCACCTGCACTTCGCCGAACTCGCCGACCATGATGTTGTCGGGCTTGAGGTCACGATGGATCACGTGCCGCGCGTGGGCAAACGCGATCGCATCGCAAACCTTGCGGAACACATCGAGCCGCGCGACCAGCGGGAACTGCGCGTCGCCGTTGCCGTCGGCGATGCTGGCGCGCAGATCGGCCAGCAACGCGGCGAGCGAGCGACCGCGCACGAGCTTCATCGTGAAGTAGACGCGACCGGCGGCGTCGATTCCGAGCTCGTGCACCGGCGTGATCGCGGGATGCTCGAGCTGGCCGGCCACGCGCGCCTCGCGCAGGAACCGCGTCACGGCCTCGCGGTCGGCGGCGCCGAGGATCACCTTGATCGCCACGTCGCGGCCGAGATCGAGGTCGGCCGCGCGGACAATCGCACCCATGCCGCCGCGGGCAATCTCGTCGCGCACCACGTAGCGCGGCGTGCGCAGCGTGGGCGGCGGCAGCCCGGCGCGCGTCTGGCTGTCAGTGTCGGCGCGCGCATCGCGTTCCGTCGGGTTGAGATTGACGAGTGCGTCGCGCCCGACGCCGAGCGCGTCGTCGATCCGTCCCGGCGACGCGATGGTGGCCGGCGACGCGGACGGGTCGCCGCCGTTGAACTCGCTGAACTCCGCAGCAAGCCACGCGGCCTGCGAATGCTCGGAGTGCGCGGCAGTGACGGGCGGCGGTTGCGGCGGTGGCTGCGGCGTGATGATGCGCTGGAAGGTTCCGCCGCGCGGCATCGTCGGCGTGTCGTCGTTGAAGGTCGGAGGTGGCGGCGGGTAGTGGTCGCTGGGCGGCCGACGCCGCGGAGGTGGCGGCGGGCCGGGGCGATCACTGTCAAACGATTCAGGCATGCCTGCACCTGATGCGCACCGCCGCGAACCGCGACGACCATGGGTGGATCACTGGATACCGAAGGCGGCCGAGTTGCGGCTACTGCGGCGAGGCGCCCAGTTGCTGCAGCATGCCGGCGAGCTCGGCCTTCGCCTGCTCGTTCGGCGCACGTCGCCACGCCTCGCGCAGGCTCTGCACGGCGCCGCCGGGGTCGTTGGTGTTGGCCTGCGCAATGCCGAGCAGACGCCACGCCTCCCACGTCGCACCCTGCGCGCGCGTCGCGGCCTGCAGCACCGGAATCGCCTCGCCGTTGCGCTGCGCGTTCATCAGGGCGCTGCCGTACAGCGCGCACGCCGTGAAGTCGTCGGGCGCAATCTCGTGCAGCCGGCCGAGCACCTGCACCGCCTCGTCGATCTTGCCGTCCTGCAGCGCAACCTGACCGAGGAACGCCAGCAGGTTGTGATGGTTGGGCGAATGCTGCAGGCCCTCGCGCAGCATGCGGTCGGCGTCGGCCTTGCGCCCGCTCTTCACCAGCATGTCGTAGAGCCGGATGCGGAAGTCGGCGAGCGCGGGCTGCAGGCGCAGCGCGGTCTCGAAGTCGGCGATGCCCTTGTCCTTCTCGCCGGTGTACCAGTAGGCGAGGCCGCGCGAGAACAGCGCATCGAGCTGCTGCGGATTGAGCGCCAGCGCGTGGTTGCAGCTGTCGATCGCCTCGGCCTGCATGCCGATGTTCACCTCCGGCCCGGCCTTGCGCACCCAGTAGTCGGCGCGATTCGGGTTGATGTCGATCGCCTTCCGGTAGGCCTCGATCGCCTTGCGGTTCATCTCGCGGCCGTTGCCGAACAGCGCGGCGCCGGTGTAGAGCTGGCCGAGGTTGGCCATGTCGACGTCGTCGTAGTAGCGCTGGTTGTCTTCCTCGCTCGCCTTGATCAGATCCTCGAACGCCTTGATGTAGTCGACGACCTGCTCCTTCGACATCTGCTGGAAGAACTCGATGTAGTTGCGGCCCTGCGCGAGGAACGCGTCGAAGCGCTGGCGGAACTCCTTGACGACCTTGTCCTTCCGCTCCGAAATGCCGAGCCGCTGGCGCAGCTTGTCGATCTCGCCCTTGCGCGCGAGTTCCATCACCTCGGCCTGCTCCTGGATCTTCTCGCGCAGGTTGCGCTCGGCCACCTCGCGCAGCTTCGCCTCGTCGATCGTCTGCTGCGCGGCCGTCTTGACCGCCGCCTGCGCGGCCACCAGATCGTTGTTGACCTTCTCGAGCTCGGTCTTCGCCAGCGCCACCTTGTCGCGTTCGTCCTGCGCGGCGCGCCGGCCCTGCTCCGCCGTGATCGCCACGAAGATGCTCGCCAGCGTGATCACGATGAACAACGCGCCCATCGAGCCGACCATCGCGCGCGTCGGGTTGCGCCGCGCCCACTTGCTGAGCCGCTCGAACGGGCTGTCGGTGTAGGCGATCACCTTGTCGTTGCCGAGCCACGCCTCGATGTCGCGACGCAGGTCCTCGGCCGAGCGGTAGCGCCGGCGCGGGTCCTTCTCCAGCGCCTTCATCGTGATGGCGTCGAGCTCCTTCGGGATCTGCATCTTCGGCGCGCGCCGGCGCGGCGACGGCAGCCGGCGACCCGCCGCACGTTCGAGCACCTGCTCGACCGTCTTGCCCTCGTACGGCGGATGGTGCGTGAGGATCTCGTAGAGAATCGTGCCGAGGCCGAACACGTCGACGCGCTCGTCGATCTCGTCGATCAGCCCGTTGGCCTGCTCCGGCGACATGTAGCCCGGCGTGCCGAACACCTCGCCCTGCATCGTCAGCATCGGGCTCGCCGCGCGGCGGTCGGTGCGCACGGCGTCCTTGTTGAGCGAGAGCCGTTCGGGCTGGTTGAGCGGCTTGGCGAGCCCCCAGTCCATCAGCAGCACTTCGCCGAACTCGCCGACCATCACGTTCTCGGGCTTCAGGTCGCGGTGGATCACGCCGCGCGCGTGCGCGTACGAGATCGCATCGCAGACCTTCATGAAGGTCTCGAGCATGCGCTCGCGCTGCAGGTCGTGCAGCCGGCTGGTGCGGCCCTTCTTGTGCGCGAGGAGAATCAGCTCCTGCAGGTTGTGCCCCTTGACGAACTTCATCGCCATGTAGGGCCGGCCCATCGGATCGTGGCCGAGCTCGTGCACCGGGATGATGTTCGGGTGCTCGAGCTGCCCGGTGATCTGCGCCTCCTCGATGAACTCCTGGCGCGACGCCTCGTTGCGCGTATCGAGCAGGACCTTCATCGCGAGCCGCCGCTTGAGCTGCTTGTCGTCGGCCCGGCGCACCACGCCAAGGCCGCCGCGGCCGATCTCGTCGCCGAGGACGTACTTGCTGAAGCCGACCTCGCCCGACACGCTGCCGTCTGCGATGATCTCCTGCGTGTCGGACGCATTCGCGCGGCCGACGGTCGGCGAGAGCTGGCGGCCCGAGGTGCGCGTGCGCGGATTGGCCTGCGTGGAGGCGAAGTCGGAACTGCTCGACGACGCCGGGCCGCCGCCGCCACCGATGTGCGAGGCCACCTGGCTGCTGCTGGCGTTCGCGCCGCGCCGACCCTTGCGGCCGATCGTGGCCTGCAACGACTGATCGAGCGCCGCGCTTTCGGCCATCGAAGCAGTCATCTCGCCGCTGCTGCTGCTGTGATTGCTGCCACGGCCGCGGCCGCGCGGCATGGTCACGCCGAAGTCGTCGCCCGACTCACTCGCTCGCGGCGGTGGTGGTGGCGGTGCGGTCGGCCGGGGCGTCGTGCCGTCGAACGAATGCGCGGGCGACGGCGGGATCGACCGGCCGAGTGTCGGTGGCGGAGGCGGCACCTCGACGTCGCGCCGCGGCCCCTGGGTAGGCGGAATCGGGTCGCCGGGCTGTGGGGGCTGATTCGGCATCCATCACCGCTGCTGCATGCGCGTCCAACGAGGTCGCAACAACACTAATCCAAAGCTGGAACCGTTGAAACGCCGGATTGCGACCGACCGTCGCCCGGCGTCAGGTATATGGTGCGACGAACCCGATCAGCGGAGATCACAACATGAAGGTGGGAATCTGGGGAGCGGCAGGCGCGGTCGGCCATCATGCAGTGCCGGAGCTGCTGCGCCGCGGGCATTCGGTGCGCGTGGTCGGCCGGCGCGAGGACGCACTGCGCAAGGCGTTCGGCGACAAGGTGGAGATCGTGGCGGCCGACCTGACCAGCGCCGACGGCACCGCGAAGGCCGCGGACGGGCTCGACGCGGTCGTGTACGCGCTCGGCCTGCCGTACTCGAAGACCTCGTTCGCCAACTACCCGCCGATGATGCGCACCGCCGTCGCCTCGATGCGCGCGGCCGGTGTGAAGCGGCTGCTGCACATCAGCAACGTCTACGTCTACGGCATGCCGCAGACCGACAAGGTGCGCGAGGATCATCCGCTGGCGCCGTGCAGCGTGAAGGGTACGCACCGCCTCGGCCAGGAGACGGTCGTCCGCGAAGCGCACGTGCCCGGCGAGTTCGAGACCATCGTGCTGCGCCCGGCCGACTACTACGGGACACACTCGCTCGGCCTGATCGGCGAGGTCTTCGACGTGGCGGTGAAGGGCACTGGCACGGCCAACCTGCTCGGCCCGGCCGACAAGCCGCACGAGTTCCAGTTCGTGAACGATCTCGGTGCCAACGTCGCCGCGCTGGTCGGCCGCGATGGTGTGTGGGGCGAGGCCTACAACGTGCCCACGGCCGGCGTGATCAGCTGTCGCGAGTTTGCGCTCAAGGTGTTTGCCGCCGCCGGTGGCAAGCCGAAGATGCGCGTGGCCGGCCTGATGATGCAGCGCATTCTGGGGCTGTTCATGCCGATCCTGCGCGAGCTGGCCGAGATGAACTACCTGCTGCGCACGCCGGTGTTGCTTGATGGCAGCAAGCTCCGGGCCGCGCTCGGCGACGAGCTGCGGGTGACGCCGTACGATGCGGGAATCGCGACGACGATCGCGGCGATGAAGGCCGGCGTGTAAGTGCAGCGAATCACAAGTCCTCGTCCCATCAACGCAGCCCTCCGGGCGAGCCGGGGGTGTAAGCCCCCGGAGTCTGGTTCTGGGACCAGCACATGACTCTGTTGGTGGCGCGGTGCGGACCTGGTGGCGCCGAGCGCTC
>JBFWQT010000247.1:0-9894 GCA_050249295.1 Planctomycetota bacterium | reverse complement strand
CCGACACCTACCTCATTCGGTGCGACCTCACGCTCGTCGAGCACCGCCACGTCTGGAAGCAGTGGATTCCGGGCCTTGCCGGCTCCGATGCGCTCGCGCACCTGCGCAACCGCCGCGAGATCGTGGCGCTCGGCCTCCCGGCCGTGAAGCACCTCGTGACGGCACTCGACGCCCGCACGCTGCTGCCCGCGCTGAAGGACAACCAGTCGCTCGCGCCGCTGCGTCCGATCATCGAGGCCGACCTCATCGAGTGGTACACGATGCACGCCGACAAGCTGAAGGGCCTGTCGTCGATCAACACGCTGATGGCCGCGTTCCGCCAGGTCTCGACCGGCGAGGAGATCATCGCGGGCGTGCGTGCGTTCTACGACACGATGAACCGCAACAAGGAAGACGTGCCGCGTCCGCAGGTGCTCAACTCGCTGCGCGCGCAGGCCGCGCTCGCGATCGGCGAGATCGGCGACCGTACGGCCGGGCCGCAGGTGGCGCGCATGCTGGACGACTACAGCATCGAGTGCGTGGGCTACGCGATCGAATCGCTGGGCCGCCTGCAGGCGCCGATCGAGGGCTGGCGCGCGGTGTTCCGCTTCGCCTACCACGAGAGCTCGTGGCTGCGTTCGAAGGTCTGGGGTGCGCTGCGCCGCATGGACGCGCGCCCGGCCATCGATCAGTTGCTGGCTGACATCCCGCGCTCGAACGGCTCGCAGGGTCGCAAGATTCTCGAAGGCCTCGAGGCGATCACGATGCAGACCCACGGCGAAGACCTCGGCGCGTGGACGCGCTGGTGGAACCGCGAGCGCGACACGAAGAATCCGCTCGACATCGAACGCCCGCGCACCCAGCCCGCCCGCGGCTGATCCTGGTGCGACTGCTGTTCTGGAACATCCGCCTGCAGGCGCCACAGGCAGCGCGTGCACCGAACCCGATTGATGTCGTGGTGACGCTCCAGCGGCGGTTCGACATCGACATTCTGGTGCTGGCCGAACTCGGCAATCCGCATGTCAGCCCGTTGCTCGGTGCGCTGAACCAGCCCGCCGGGCCGTTCCCGCGCCTGTGGCGGCGCGTGACCACCGACTTCCGCGTAGATGTGTTCCATCGCTATCCGGTGGATTCGATCAACCCGGTGGGCGCGCGCAGCCAGGGCAATTTCGGAGTACTTCGCGCTTCACCGCCCGGCCTCGAGCCCATTCGCCTCGCCATTGCGCACCTGCCGAGCCGGCGGTTCACGTCACGCGAGGATGCCGTGCAGAACTGCGTCGAATTGGCCAGCTACATCCGCGATGTGGAAGGGGATGTAGTTCCCCGGCGTACCTTGCTGCTCGGAGACCTCAACTCGGACCCATTCGAGGATGGAGTGGTTGCGGCGCAGGGGCTACACGGAATATCGTCGAGGTCGATTGTGGCCAGGACCGGCTCGCGGACGGTCAACTCGGCCGAGTACCCGATGTTCTACAACCCGTCCTGGTGCTGGCTCGGTGACGACGGCGACGTGGGCGGCTCGTACTACTACCGACGGTCCACGCAGATCGCGCAGTTCTGGCATGTCTTCGATCAGGTGATGGTGAGGGCCGATCTATTGGAGTATTGTCCACACGGCTTCGCGCAGCTCCTGACGTCCGATGGCGCCGGGAGGTCGCTGCTCGGCCCGGATGGCAGGCCCGCCGTTTCTGACCACCTGCCCCTCCTGGCGACACTCGAACTACCGATGTGAGATGGCGAAGAGCAGACCACGCAATGGCACCTCGATCCCGGACTTGACGCCGCGCCTGGACGTCAAGGTCGAGGTCACGCCAGTGGCAATCCTGCGCCAGCAGGCGACCTACCTGGAGCAGCACACCGGCGGGCTCATCGTCGTGGATGTCCAGACGTCGCAGGACCCCGTGGCGGCCCTCCCACCTCCAGAAGTGGGGCGGAGCGCGCCGTTGTCGGGCACTCCGGTGCCACGGGTCTCCCATCAGTTTGTGTTGATCGCGCCGCTGCTCAACAACTACCGCTACACACTGCTCGTCGCCCGGCACAGTCTGATCGCGTGGTATCCGGTGGTGCTGCAGTTGTCCAGCGGAGCCGAGACCACCGCCGACACGCAGAAGCAGTTCGAAGAGCAACTGCGAAAAGCGCTGGGCAGTGACCACGCCCTCGCCGTGTTGACCTCCCTGATTCAACAGAGCACCGGCCAGACGGCCTGACATCACTCCTCCCGCATTCCACTATGTCGTTGCACCTGCCCGAACATCTCGTCGCCGCGCTTGCCAACGTGCGCTCGGCCGGGGTGATCACGGGCCCCGGGCTGTCGGCCGAGTCGGGCCTGCGCGCACACTTCCGCGATCACGAGGTCTACGACGACCCGCCGGCGAGCGACCCGCTCTCGGCCCTCGGCAGCCATTCGCTGGACGTCGACCCGGCGCGCGTCGTCGAGGTGTTGCGGCCGCTGGCCGAGGCGGCGATGGCGGCCGAGCCGAATGCGGGCCACCGCGCGATTCACGCGCTGGCTGGCAAGCTCGCGCGCTTCACGCTCATGACGCAGAACGTCGACGGCCTGCACGAACGCGCCGGCGACCAGAATCCGATCCTCGTCTACGGCGACCTGTTCACGCTCGAGTGCGTGCAATGCCGGCGCACCTTCCGCTACGAGGGCGCGGCCGATGCCTGGCAGGGCCCGCACACGTGCGACGGGTGTGGTGCCGACAAGTTCCGGCCCGAGGTCGCGCTGTTCGGCGAGTACCTCACCACCATCAAGGTGCTGCGCATCGGTGATGGCTTCACGCACGACCCGCCGGACCTGTTGTTGCTGGTCGGGCTGCCGACGGCCTGGCCGTGGGTTGTGCAGCCGTTGCAGGCGGCGACCGCGAAGGAGCGCCTGACGGTGGAAGTCAGCGAGCGCGCGACCGACCTCAGCGGTCAGGTCGATTTCTCGCTGCGCGGCAAGGCCAGCGACTGGCTCCCGCTGATCGAGGCGGCGATCCCGGCGAAGTAGGTCTCTTGCTGCTCGCCGCGCCGCTCCCGTTCAGGCCCACGGGCCGCTGCCCGTGAGTCGCTGCGCCGCGACCCGCCACACTCGCGTGAACCCCGGACCGGTTTTGGCCCGTTCAACTTCGCATGCGCGGCGTGAACGGGAGCACTCGATGTCACGCATTCCCCCGCTGATCTGGGTGCGCGTGGCGTTGCCCGCCAACGCCCCGTGGCCGAGCTTCATCGGCTTCACCTACGTCGACGCCGAGCAGGGCCTCTCGGCTGGCGGCTTCCCCGAGATCGAACCGGACATCCGCAGCGCGGACTGGCACAGCATGATGCCGGTGATCGCGCGCCTGGCCGGGCAGATGCTGGCCAACGCCACGCCGCTGGACGAGGCCGAGCGGATTGCGCTGGGCGTTCCGGACCGCCCCGCGTGGGTTGCGCACTACGGGCCGCAGCCCGCGCATCATGGCTGCTGGGCCGACGACCCCGCGCTGCAGCGGCAATTGCACGCCGACTACCCAGACGACCTGCCCGCGATGTTCATGGGCAACCCCGCCACCGACAGTGTGCCGGCCGAGCAGATGTGGGTCCGGCTGATCGACCGTGAGGACTCCACCGGCTGGTACATCGGCCGGCTGCTGAATGCGCCGCACGTGCTGACGCATGTGAAGCAGGGCGACACGGTGCGTCTGCGGATCACGCCGGGTTGCGATGTGCCGGTGTACGTGGGCCCGCACGAGGCCGCGAACCTCGAGGCGTGGGATTGCCGCTGCGAGGCCTGCGCGTTCGATCTGCTGCCGGCCGACGTGGCGTGGTTGATGCAGAAGCAGTTTCCCGACTTGCCCGAAGGCGGCACGATGGCGGCCTTCACCACGCGTTGCCCGCAGTGCAGCGGCGCGATGATCGTGCGTTCGCGCAGCGTCGAGGATTGAGTGCTGGCCCGACGCGATCTCCACGATCAACGCCGGCCGCTCAGCCGTTGCCGTTCTGATCAACCAGCGCGTCGCGCCGCTTCTGCAGGTCGTGGCGGATCTCGGGCAGGCTGTCCGGGCCGAGCCGGTCGAAGTGGCGCAACGCTTCATCAAACGTGCTGCGCGCCGCGCCGGTGTGGCCCATCTCCTGGAAGCGACGGCCGAGGTCGCGCAGCACCGACACCAGGAACTCGCGCACACGATTGACCAGCATGATCGCGGCCTGCGCCATCTGGCCGTCCTTGTGGTCGGTCAGGCCCTCGGCCTGCTGCAGCACGTCGCGCATGATCGTCGCCGCGTCCGAAATCTGGCCGCTGCGGTGGCGCTCGATCGCGCCGCGCAGGCGCTCCAGCAGGTCGGTGCTGGGGCTCTGCGGCAACTGGCCGAGCACGTTGTCGGCCTCGTCGTTGCCTTCGCTCGCACGACGCAGCCGGTGGATGTCGATGCCCGACTCGCTGCCGCGGCGCGCGATGCGATCGAAGCTGGCCTTGGCCTTCCACGCGGCAATGCGCACCAGCTCGGGGCGGTTGGCCGCGAGGTACATGCGCGCCAGGCGCAGCGATGTCTCGCCGGCCGCCAGGTCGTCGTTGGCGCGTTCGAGCAGCTCGCGGCCGCGCTCGAAAAACGCCGCCGCCTGGCTGACCTCGCCCGACTCCTGCAGCATCTCGCCGGCTCGCAATGCCGCGCCCGCAGCGGTGGCGGCGTCCTCGCGTTCGAGCGCGATGTCGGACGAGATGCGCAGGACGCGCAGCGCCCCGGCGACATCCTTGCGCGCGAGATGATCGTCGGCGACCTCGCGCAGCACCGACTGGTAGTGGCCGTACGCGGCCGACGACGTGGCCATGCCGCCCTGCAGGTTCCACGCCTCGCGGAACAGGTCGAGCGCCTTCTGCAGGTGGATCCGCGGGTCGTCGCCCGACTTGCGCCGTTCGCGCGCGATCTCCTGCTCCAGCGCGGCGAGGCCGATGCACGCGCGCGCCGCCTCCTCGCGCCGGCCGTGGTGCCGGCAGACCGTGGCCGACCGGCTGAGCAGTTCGCGCGCCAGCACCAGGTTGCCGGCCGCGCGTTCGAGCAGGCCGAGGTGGCCTTCGATGATCGCGACGACCGCGTTGTCGCCCCGCTTGCGCGCCAGCTCGAGCGCGCGTGTCCAGTAGTCGCGCGGAACCTGCAACGTCTCGGCGGCGATCGCCTTCGGCGTGGGAGGCACCGGCGGGTGCAGGCTCTGCGGCGGATGCGGCGGGGAGTTGCCGGCCGCGGCTTGCGCGTCGGCCTGCGCCTTCGAGAACGTCACCTGCCCCATGCAGTCGAGCAGCACGCGCAGCGCGTCGGGGTCCGGCGGGTCGAGCGACTCCACCAGAGGCAGCGCCGACTCGTACAGCTCGCGCGCCGCGTCCCATTGCCGTTGCAGGCTCTGCAGGTCGCCGAGGCGTTTGAGCGCGCGCGCGGTGCCGGGCGCGTCGCCGAGTTCCTCGTACAGCGCGCGCGCTTCGGTCAGCACCTGCATCGCGCCGGCGTGATCGGCCGCCTTCTCGCGCAGCTCGCCGAGGCGGATCAGCACGGCCGCGCGACCGCGGTTGTCGGCCAGGCGCGTCAGGGTGCGCAGCGCGTTGCGCAGATGTTCCTCGGCCAGGTCCGGCAGGCCTTCGCGTTCGGCCAGCACGGCCATTTCCACGAGCACGGCACCCTGGCCGGCCGCGTCGCCGAGTCGCTCGCGCAGCGCCAGCGCCTCTTCGAAGCGTTCGCGCGCCGCGGCGATCGAACCGCGCGCACGCGAGATGCGACCGATCTCGAGCTTCAGCGTCGCCCGCATGGGCAGCGCGCCGGTGGCCTCGGCCACTTCCAGCGCGTCGAGCAGCCAGCCTTCGCTCTCCTCGAGCGTGCCGGCGCGCCAGGCCAGGCGCGACAGGCCGCCGAGCGAGTCGATACGGCCGAGATGATCGTCGACCAGTTCGCGCAGATCGAGCGCGCGCTCGAAGCGCGGCCGCGCGGCGTCAGTCAGGCCGAGGCGCGTGAAGATCTCGCCGAGGATGTGCGACGCGGCCGCCTCGCCGGCGCGATGCCCGAGGAAGCTGGTCGCGCCGAGCGCGTTGATCGCGTGCGTGAGTGCGGTCTGCTCGTTGCCGCGCGCAAGCCACGCCGCGGCCAGGTCGACCTGCACCAGCGCGAGGATCAGCTGCGCCTGCGCGCTGCGCAACTCGTCCTGCAGGCGCTCCAGCCGCTTGCAGGCGTCGGCCGACTGGCCCGTGCTGCGCAGATGCCGGCAGAAGCCGCGGATGGTCGCCACGCGGGCGCGCGTCGTGCCGTCGGTCTGGTCGGCCAGTTTCACGGCTTCGTTGAAGTGTCGCGCGGCCGTCTCGAACTCGCTGCGCGCGCGTTCGCACTCGGCCAGCGTGAGGTGCGCGAGCATCTGGTTGTCGAGCGCGATCTCGCCGCCACCCGCCTGGCCGCCGGCCTCGGCCAGTTCCAGCTCGCGCTTCGCGTTCTTCAGGGCGCGATCGGTGTTGCCCAGGCCGAGGTGCACGCGCGAACGGCAGCGCATCGCCCGGCATTCGGCCAGCGGCTCTTCCAGCGCCTGCAACGCGTCGACCGCCTCGTTGGCCATCGGCCACGACACCGTGTACGCGCCGCGCGCGAGTTCCAGTTCGGCCAGCGTGAGATTCGCGAACGCCAGCCCGGCATCGACCGTGCGCTTGACTGCCTTGGCGACGTCCACCTCGTTGCCCGCGCCGGTCGGATGCGCCGCGGGCGTCGCCGGTGCCGGCGGGTCCTGGCTCGCGCGCTCCCACAACAAGAGCAGCTTGCGCAACTGGCCCCACGCCTCGTCGTACTCGCCGCGCCCGATATACAGCTCGCCGCGCGCCAGGGTGATCTCGGCATGCCCGGCCACGTCGGCCGCCGCGGTCTGCTCGGCCAGCGTGGCGAGGCGCGAGTGCGCGGTCGCCATCTGGAACGGCGACGTCGCCAGCGCCTGGTCGACCTGTTCGCGCACGGCCGCGGTGGCCGCCGTCAGCCCGGCGCGGGCGGTCAACGAGCGCCACGAGTCCAGCCAGCTTTCACTGTCGC
This sequence comes from Planctomycetota bacterium, assembly GCA_050249295.1. Taxonomy (GTDB): domain Bacteria; phylum Planctomycetota; class UBA8742; order SKZP01; family SKZP01; genus JBFWQT01. Next base: position 2,905 of record JBFWQT010000247.1, on the reverse strand, counting down.
TCAGCAGCGGGACGGTCATCCGCGGCCTCCGGTCTGGTCGTGCACGTACGCGGCGAACGGCGCGTTGAGCGCGGGCGCGAGCGCGGCGATGCACGGCACCGAATACGGATGATTGGCCGCGATGAACTCGCGCAGGGCCGGTTCGCGTGTGGCGGTCGTCTTGAACAGCGCGAACTGTTCCTCGTCGTTCTGCAGCGCGCCCTCCCAGTGGTAGACGCTGCGGCCGGTCCAGACGTTCACGCAGGCGCAGAGCTGCTGGCCGATGGCCTTGCCGCCCAGGCCCGGCACATCGAACGCGGCCGGGAAGGTGACGTAGAGGAAGCGGATATCGTCGGTGCCGGGTTCGGCCATTGGCGGTGGTCGCGGCTGCAAAGCGGGTTGCGGGCTGCATTCTGCTGGTTGCCGCTGGCGACCGCAAGCGCCGAGCGGTAGCGGGCCGCCGCTCAGTCGGTCGGCACGTCGATCTGCAACGAGCGCGGCCAGCGGATCACCTGCACCTGCTCGATGCGCCGCGGGTCGGCCCACGGCTCCACTTCGATGGACGCAAACTGCGCGCGCTCCGACCGGCTGACACGCGAGATCCGGCCGATGATCAGGCCGCCGGGAGTGGTGACCGAATGGGCTGACGTGAACACCAGATCGCCGACCGCCACTTTGCTGTCCTGCGGCACGTGCTCGAGCATCATCATCATGTCGCGGTCGCCGTCGCCATGCGCGAGGCCGCGCGGGAAGGCGTCGAGGTCGTCCTCGGCGGCCGTGGCCAGGTCGTCGGTGGCCGGCACGATCAGGATCTTCACGCCGTGGAAGCCGGGGTCGGTGACAAGCTGCACGCGCGAGGTCATCGGGCCGACGGCCACGACGCGGCCGATCAGCACGCGGCCGTTGACCACCGGGTCGCCGATCTGCAGACCCTCGCGCGAGCCGCGATCGATCAGCAACGTGTGGCGGTACGGCGAGCTGTCGTTGCTGGCCGGCAGCAGGTTGGCCGAGAGGCGTTCGGGCACGAGTTCGCCATCGCGCCGGGTGCGGATCAGCCGTTGGGACTGATCGAGGTGGCGTTGCAGCCGGGCGATCTCGAGGCGCGCGGCCGCGAGTTCCTGGCGAGTCAGCTCGTGCTGCTGTTGCAGCCGCGGCAGGTCGGCGGCCGGGGCGTCGAGCGAGCCGAGCGGGCCGAGCGGCGTGGTGAGTGCGGTCTTCACGTTCTCGAGCGCCGAAGTGACGGCCGGCACAAGCATGATCATGCCGAACAGCACCAGCAGGCTGAGCGTGGGGTACCGCGTGGCGGCGCGCAGGACGTGGCCGAGGATGTAGCGGATCATGGTGTGTGCCGGTTGGCGGAGCAGGAGCCGCGACCGTCAGGGAGCGGATGTGAGGCCGGGTGCGTCGCGTGACGACCGGACAGCCGGAACGCAGGGAACGCGAGATGCGCAGAACCCGCGACTGCCGGGAGCACGGCTCGCGCCCGATATCCGCTCCCTGACGGTCGCGGCTCTTGTTCGTGCACTCGTTGCGACGCGATGCGCCCGCTACCAGGTCGCATCCAGTACGCGCAGCCAGTTGGCGCCGAGAATCTTGCGGATGCGTTCCTCGGTGTAGCCACGGCCCAGCATCTCGGCCACGAGGTTCGGCAACTGCACGATCGATTCGAGATCGACGCAGTCGTCGCTGAAGCCGTCGAAGTCGGAGCCGAGCGCCACATGATCATCACCTACCAGCTCGACGATGTAGTCAATCACGGTGAAGACGTCGCGCACGGTGCCGCGGGTCTTGCCGGTCTTGCCGACGCGCCCGACGTGGCCCGGGTAGAAGTCCACACCGATCACACCCCCTGTATCGGCAATTGCGTGCAATTGCTGATCGTCGAGATTGCGCGGCGACTTCACTTTCGCGTCGATGCCGGTGTGGGTGCAGACCATCGGCCGCCAGACGATCCGCACGATCTGCCAGAACGCGGCGCGCGAGAGGTGCGCGAGGTCGAGCGTGATGCCCTGCTCCTGCATGCGGATCACCAGCTCGCTGCCGAAGTCGGTGAGGCCGGTAGCCTCCTCGACGAAGCAGCCGTCGCCGGCCTCGTTGGCCACGTTGTGCGTCAGGCCGATGCCCTTCACGCCGCGGGCGACAAACTCGTCGAAGCGCTCGAACGACCCGGCCAGCGGCGCGACGCCTTCGATCCACGGAATCAGGCCGACCTTGCGCGAGTGCAGGCTGGTCAGGTCGTGGGCCGCGAGGTCAGCCTTGCTGCGGATCAGCGCCAGATCGTCGGGACGCGCCGCCACGCTGCCTTCCACGTAGTCGAGCATGCGGCGCAGGTACGCGGTCGCGGCCTCGCCGGTGTGCTCCTTCGGGGTGAACAGCGCCGCCCCTTGCAGGCGCACGTTGGCGGCCTGCCACTGGCTCAGCGAGATCTGCTTGCAGTTGCGACCGCTGACAAAGTCGGCGTCCTCCTCGAGGTGGCGCCACGCGAAATCGGCATGCGCGTCCACCACCGGGTGCCGGAGCACCAGCAGGCGCGCTTCGTCGAGCACGTCCGGCGACCAGTGGTCACCCGACTCGACAATCGTGGGGTCTTTCTTCTCAGCCATGGGCATCCCGGATGCCGATCGAGCAGCCAGATGGTGGTCGCGTGGTGGCGGCTCGTTGAGCGCCAAACCCCATTATCCCCGTTATCGGCGACCTCGCGTCAAGCCATGAGTAGAAAAGGCCCATCCGCCGGGGACGCACCCGCGGGGCCGCCGCGCCGTCGTCGGCAGCCGCGTCATCTGGTACCGTCCCACCACCACCGCCTCGCCACCTCGCACGGGAGCGACTGATGCGCCGGATCGGGTCTTGCGGATACGGACGTGGATGGCTCGCCAACGCGGCCCGCAATGCCCGCGGCGCGGCCTCGCCGCGGGTGATCGTCCCG
>JBFWQT010000246.1:0-9991 GCA_050249295.1 Planctomycetota bacterium | reverse complement strand
CCAGCCAGCCGGGGACAGCTTCGCTGTCCCCGGCCACTTTGTGGTAGCCCGAATCATGCGGATGGAATGTGGCGCCACCGCGACCGAGGCGCGACGCATACGAGGCTCCCTGTCGGTCGCGGCTCTTACCCTGATTCGCCGCCCACTCAGTCAATCCACCAGCAGCGGGCCGGACACGTCCAGCGGGCGCGACTTCACGCGCTCGGCCAGGCTCGCGTGCGACTCGTCATCGAGCAAGTACCGCGGCGCCACTTCCAGCGGGTGCACCGGCACACCCTCGGCGTCGCACGGCACATTCACGCCGAGCGCCGCCAGCGCCCGCGCCCAGTAGCGCTGGTAGTCCTTGCGCACCTCGGCCGGCGACGTCTTGCCCTCCGCCGACTTCACCGGCAGGAAATCACTCTCGCGCCCGACCTGCAGCACCGCGCAGCGCGCCGACAGCGGCATCGCATCGAAGATGAACTGCTCGAACTTGTACGCGTTCGGCGCCGACGGCTCGATCACGCGCGCCTCCTGCTGGCCGGATGCGCTCTGCACATCGAGGCACGGCACCTGCTTGTGCGCCACGTGCAACGGCAGCGACTGGCGGTCTGCCGCGCCTGACTCGTTGGTGATCTCGACCACGAACGACACATCGAGCAGGTGAATCGCGGTGTTGGCCGCGCGGTAGCGCAACCGGCCGTCGGCGTCGCGCAGCGCCTGCACGTCGGCCGGCAGGTCGGAGTACTCGATGCAGCACGTGCGGCCGTCGGCAGCGCGGCGCACGACCAGGCCGACCCGCTCGGCGGCGTCGGTCTTCTCGACTACACGCGTCGAGAACTCGCAACTACTCAACGAGTGCAGCCCGATGAACACCGGGTCGGCCAGGCGCACCTGCGGATTGTCGACCTGGAAGTAACTGATATTGTCGCAGCGCAGGCCGGCCAGCCAGCCCAGCAGCGCATGCCGGCGCATCGCGGTCAGCACGCCGCCGTGGCCGTCGGGCGCCTCGAAAATGCGGTCGGGCGCCTCGAGCAGCAGTCGCCCGTTGTCGTCGAGCGCCGGCAGCGTCGCCTGGCGGAAGAAGCGGATGCGCGACGGGTCGAGGCCGAAGTGCTCGTGCGACGCGAAGAACGCGACCGTGTCGTCGTGGTTGGCCGGCGACGTCATCAGCATCCACGGCATCTGCACACCGTAGCGTTCGCGCGCGGCGCGGATCTGCGCGGCGAAGACTTCGAACAGCGAGCAGCCGGTGACGGGGCCGAACGGCAGGCAGCCCTTGGGTGCGTTGTGTCCGAGTCGCGACGCCTGTCCGCCGGCCACGGTCAGCGCGGCGACGCGACCACTGCGCAGCAGCAGTTCGCCCTGCTCGCGCGCTTCGGCCCACGCCGCGCGTTCGTCGTCGGTGCGCGGCGGTTCGATCACGCCCGGCGCGGTCCAGGTGTCGCCGGTGCTGTTGGCGTCGTCGTCCGCCGATGCCGGCGGCTGATTGATCAGCGCGGCCAGGCGCGCGACGCGGTCAAGATCGAGCGCCTCGAGTTGCTGGATGAAGTTCGCGCGCTGATCGGTCTCCAGCCGGTTCCAGAATGCAAACACGTGCCCCTGGCCAGCCGCCACGAAGCGCTGGTAGACGCGCGCAGCATGCGCATCGATGCCGAAGTCGGGGACCGGTAGCGAGTCAGCCATCAGTGGCGGGCGGTGCAGGCGTGGCGGGTGACGAATCCGGCGCGCTGTCGGATGCGGGCGCGGACGGGGGCGGCGTGAGCTTCGACTCGTCCGGCTCGGCGCGGGCACGCGCAACGAGGATCAGCCCGCCGCCGACGATCGCCACAACGGTGCAGAGCAGGAAGATCTCTTCGCCGGCAATGTGCCGCGGCTTGTTCGGGTCGTCGGCGCCGGTGGCCTTGCCGAACTGCGACTCCTGCTCTCCGGCCGGCTGTGCGAAGGCGGGCGTGGCGATCACCAGCAGAAGCAGCAGCAAGGCGGCCGGCACGATCAGGTTTGTGAAGTGCGGAGTGATGCGCTGGGTCATGCGTCGCGGCGCCTCGGAGGCCACAGGCAGATCACGGTGCCGATCACGAGGATCACGGCGCCCCACAGGTTCCAGACCATCAGCGGATTGTGATGGAAGACAAACGCGGTGACGCCCGGCGTGCCCGGCGCCGAGCCGTCCGGCGGCATCATGAACGCGGCCGGCACCACAAACTCGTCGGCGCTCCAGCGCTGCAGGATGTGCGCCTCGCGCGTGGTCTGCGGTTCGCCGTTGGCGTTGGTCTGGCGATAGCGACGCAGCGTTGGCGTGGCCAGCGCCACCGCCGGCACCACCTCCGCGCGCTTGGCACCGACCACGGCCACGCCGTCGCCCGTACCGCTGACCTCCATGAATCCCGGCCGTGTCGTCGCCGTTGGCGCGAGCGAACGCGCGACGCCGGTCGGAATCATCAGGATGCGTCCGGTCGCCTCGACGACGCGCACCGCGATGCCCAGCGGCACCAGCGCGCGGCTGATCTGCGTGGCGATCGTTTGCGCGGGCCGCGAGCCGGTGGCGCTGATCGGCACCACGGTGGTCCCGGCCTCGGTCGTGATCGACAGCGACGTGCTGCCGCCGCTGGCGATCAGGCCGGAGACGTCGAGCGTGACCTCCGGCGCGTCGATGCGCAGTTCGAGCCACGCGCGCGTGTAGAGGTAGGTGAGCTCGCGGCCGATGCGGCCCGGTTCCAGCAGCTTCATCAGCTCGGCGCGATTGGCCGGCATGTACACGCGCGCGGCGTCGCTACCCGGCGACAGCACGAACAGGTTGGCGACCTGCATGTCGAAGGTGGCGTCGCGCACCTGCCCCTTGTCGCCCAGCGCGCCGGGCGCCTCCACGATTACCACCGGCATCTCGCCGCCGGGCTCGATCTGCGGCCGGTTGTACGTGGCGGTCATCTTCTCCGGCTCGCGCACCACCACGGCACCAGCGGGCAGTTCGGCGCCGGTCTCGGCCGCGACGCGGTCGGCGTAGGCATGGTCGATGCCCACGCGCGCACCCGCTTCGTAGCGCCGCAGCGTCCAGGTGAACGTGCCCGGCACCGGGAAGCCGGCCTCGTAGGCCACCGCGCCGCCGAGCGGAATGTTGCCGATCTCCTGCTGTGTCTTGAACATCGTGGCCGCGCAGATGCCGATGAACAGCATCAGCGCGCCGATGTGCGCGATGTAGCCACCGTAGCGCCGTCGATTGCTGAACAGCACCTTCGGGAAGGCCAGCACGTAGCGCACGATCCATGGCGGCGACGACGCGGCGGGGGTCGGCGTCGCCGTGGACGTGACCGGCGTGACGGATGTGGCAGTGACCGGCGCGGGCTTTCCAGCGGCCTTCGCGCGGGCAGAAGCCGGGATGTGGAACTCGACGTACAGCGAGATCGCGGCGAACACCGCGGTGCCCCACACCAGCGGCGGCGTGAGGATGCTCACGACCGTGCTGATCGACGTCTGCGCACCCGACACCGCAAAGCTGATGTCGCCTCGTGCCACCGCGGCGGCGATTGCCAGCGCGACGAACAGCACACCCGCGACGGCGATGGCGATGTTGCGCGGCCGCCGCATCGCCTTCAAGTCAACAAACGACGAGACGGCGAGGCCGATGATCACGCCGACCACGCCGATACCCGCGCCGATGAGCAGCGCCTGGAAGAAGACTTCGCCGGCGACATTGAACAGCGGCTTCAGGTCGGTCAGTGCCTCCTGCGCGGCGCCGATGCCGAGCGTCCGGCTGCAGACCAGCTGCAGGATGCCGGTCACCGCCGTAACCAGCACGCCAACCATCACCGGCACCATCAGTCGCTGCTTCGCCTCGCCCTCCTTCGGCCGGCGCCACGGCAGCGCCATCGCAAGGCCCATCAGCATGAACATCAGCACGAAGAACGGCATCGTGATGAAGTACGCCCAGCGCATGCCCATCGAGTCGCCGGTCATGCGCCACGAGAGCAGCGGCCACATCGTCAGGCCGACGACAAACACCATCAGCGTCAGCAGCGTCACCGCGCCGCCGAGCATCAGCGTTTCGCGGCCGCCGAGCGACTCGAGCTTGCCGGGCTCGCGCGCGTCCGGATCGTCCGGCGCCGGCACGCGACCGAGCAACATCGGCAGGCGCCAGACGACCAGCATGGTGGTGACGGCCAGCACCACGCCGATGCCCGAGAACAGCAGCCGGCCGATCATCGGCCCTTCGGCGAACGCGTGGATGCTGTTGATCGCGCCACTGCGCGTGACCCACGTCGACCAGATCGTCAGGCCGAACGTCAGCGCGGCCAGCAACGGGTTGAGCACCCGGAACACGCGCCGGCGCTCCTGCGCGATGATCGTGTGCAGCAGCGCGGTCGCGACCAGCCACGGCACGTAGGCCGCGTTCTCCACGGGGTCCCAGTCCCAGAATCCGCCCCAGCCCAGCTCCTCGTAGGCCCACAGCCCGCCGAGAATGTTGCCGATCGACAGGAACATCCAGGTGAACAACAGCCACGGTCGCACGTCGCGCGCCCAGCGATCGATGCGCCCGCCGAGCAGCCCGCCGATGGCAATCGCGAAGATCACCGCGCAACCGATCAGGCCCGTGTACATGCACGGCGGATGGATCGCGATCCAGTAGTTGGCGAGCAGCGGGTTGAGCCCTGCGCCAACCTCCATCACCGAGAGGCCGTGCTGGTGCGTGCCCTCCACCACGAGCTTCGCGAGTTCCTGCACGGAGTAGCGCTCGGGCAGGTTGGCGGTCTTGAGGTCGCGCAGTTCGGCCATCAGGTTCGGCCGCATGGTGGAGGCGGCCTGCGCAAAGGTCAGCCCCTGGTTCGTCGATCCGATGCGGCCGACGGTGCCGGGCACGATGCTGGAGTTCAGCCATTCCACCGCCTGGCGCGCGACGCGAACGCTGGTGCCGTCGTTGATCGCCACCATGTTGTCGGCAAGCTGATCAGTCGGGAACTTCTCGAACGGGTTCTGCTCGAGCAGCACCACCACGCACAGGAAGTAGAGCTGCACCACGGCGAAGACCACAAACGTGATCGCCGACGTGCGGTCGTTCCGCTTGCGCCACGCGAAGGCGAGCGCCGCGCCGAACAGCGAGAGCACGAAGTTCCAGAACAGCAGCGAGCCCTCCTGCCCGGCCCAGCAACCGGCCAGCAGGAAGAACCACTGCTGCGTCGGGTCGGAGTGCGCATACACGAACGACACGTCGTACGCGCCCTTGCCGAGGAACGCGGCCGCGAGCGAGCCGATCGCCACCGTGATCGCGGCGGCCGTGGCGTAGAACGTGCGCCGACCGGCGGCCACGATGCCCGCATCGCGCCAGACGATGCCGGTGAGCAGGCACAGCATCGCGAAGATCACCATCGGAATGGCGAGCCACTCCAGCGCGCGTTCGCCGAGGTCAATCCATTCGAGTGGTTGGACGCCCATCCGCTTGCCTGTTCGCCGTGTGAACACAGGGGTGCCGCCGCGGCCGGATTATAGGTCGGGGCAGGGCAACAACAAGGAAAGCATCCCCCGCCGGGCCGGGTTCGCGCGATCTGTCTTGCGCGGGCGCGGCCGCTGGCAGTTGATCCGCCCCTCGCCCGACGCTAACGTCCGGGCTCCGCCTCGCTACCCGGAGGAGCTACAGCATGCCGGACACGACAGCCGCGCCACCCGACAGCCCGACCCATCAGGGGCCGATCTGGGAAGTTTTCGTGCAGGAAAAAGCCGGCGCGCCGCACGAGCACGCGGGTAGTCTGCACGCGCCCGACCGCGAGATGGCGCTGCAGAATGCGCGCGACGTGTACTCGCGCCGCGGCGGCGTCTGCAGCATCTGGGTCGTGCCCACCGAATTCATCACGGCCAGCACGCCCGACGACAGCCCGATGCTGTTCGAGGCCGGCAGCGTGGCCAGCAAGCCGTACCGCCACCCGCAGTTCTACAAGGTGCCCAAGGCGATCCGGCAGCTCGACCAGGAGCACGCCACGCATGACTGACGCGAACGCGAACACGACCGACAACCTGGTCGTGCAGTGCATGCTGCGGCACGCCGACGACCGCCTCGTGCTCGGCCATCGCCTCTCCGAGTGGTGCGGCCACGGGCCGATCCTCGAGGAGGACATCGCGCTCTCGAACATCGCGCTCGACCTCGTCGGCCAGGCGCAGTTCATGCTCGAGCTCGCCGGGAAGCTCGAAGGCAAGGGCCGCACGGCCGACGACCTGGCGTTCCTGCGCGACGTGATCGCCTACCGCAACCTGCTGCTCTGCGAACAGCCCAACGGCGACTTCGCCGTGACGATCGCCCGGCAGTTCATGTTCGACGCCTGGAGCGTGCCGATGCTGCAGGGCATGGCCGGCAGCCGTCACGAGGGCGTGGCCGCGATCGCCGCCAAGGCGCTGAAGGAAGACCAGTACCACCTGCGCCACAGCCGCCAGTGGGTGCTGCGCCTCGGCGACGGCACCGACGAGAGCCACCGCCGGATGCAGGCCGCGTTCGACGACCTGTGGATGTTCAGCGGCGAGTTGTTCATGGCCGACGACGTGGACGACGCGATTGCCGCGCAGGGCATCGCCCCCGGAGTGGCCACTGTGCGAGACGCGTGGACCGCGACCGTCGAATCGACGCTGAAGGAGGCAACGCTCACGCTGCCTGACTCGTTACAGTACATGATCGACGGCGGCCGTCGTGGCCGGCACACCGAGCACCTGGGCCACATGCTCGATGTGATGCAGATCCTGCCGCGCAGCCACCCGGGCGCGAGCTGGTAGCAAAGGCGAGCCAAGGTGCCGGGTCAACTGCCGCCATCGTCCCTGCGTTCTCGCCGCGTGCTGCTGGCCGGGTCATCGGGGCACGATGGTCTGGCCTGGCTGCTGCTGGCGATGGCAGCGGCGTTGGCCTTGTGCGCGGCGTTGTTGCCGGCGCCCACGCCACAGAAGCTCACCGACGCGGCGTTCTCGCCGGACGGCAGTCGCGTTGCAGCACGCATCGGCGCGGATCTGGTGTTGATCACCGTCAACCGGGATCCGTCCGAGTGGATTCCGGCGCCGCCCACGCCAATTGCCCGGCCGGGCGGTCCGTTCGCGTTCACCTGGACCGGCCAGAGCAGCCTGGTGTGGGTCGACGGGACCCGGCTGCACTGCGCCTCCTCGCTCGGGCAGTCCTCGTTCGAGCTGGCGGCCAACACCCTGCAACTCGTCGGCGGCGCCACATGCGCGATCGCGTTGCTCGAGGGCGGCACGCTGGTTTGCGTGGATGTCAGCCGGCCGGATCGTCCGCGCGAGCGCTGGCGGGAGGCCCTGAATGACGACGCCGGCGATGGTGCTGGCGAGTGGCAGATTGCGATCTCGCCGGGCCGCCACCTGCTCGCCGCGCTCGACCGCAACCGGCTGCGCATCTACAGCGCGGAGGCTGGTGGGTTGCTCCACGCGATCCCCACGCGGCCGCGGAACGACGTCGCACCGATCGTGTTCTTGCAAGGCATGCTGATCGAGCTGCGACGGCCGGACGGCGGCGCGACCTGGCGCATCAACCACCTGGACGGCACACCCTCGGCGATGACGCTCGGCGGCGGTGCCCCGGCGCAGGTGACCGGCCACTCGCTGGAGACGCTGCGGAATCTCGCCGCATTCCTGATCTCACGCCGGGGACCGCAGCTGCCCGGTCAGCTCGATGCGCACTGGTTAGTCAACCGGCTCGACCCTCGCGGCGCGGCGTCGATCGACAAGCATGTCGTGGCCGCGCGCGTGTTGCCTGGCACACAGTTGCAGGTACTCGACGACGTCGGACGACTCAGCGAGGCGCGCTTCAAGTGGAGCGAGGTGGAGCGATACGGCACACGCTTCATGGTTCCGCCGCCACGCTCGCCGGCGCGCGAGTTGCTCGGTCTCGTGGCAATCTGGCTGGTGGCGTTCGTGATGCTGCACTTGCGCTGGCTGTGGATCGGCTCGATCCGGCGTCGGCAATCGATCGACGGCGTGCTCACCGCGGCCATCGTGGTTGGCGCGGCGCTGTGGCTGATCGACGTGCACACGCTGAACGCCGTGGCGCGCGCTCACGGCGAACCCGCGTTGGCGGCTGGTGCGACCGCGCTCAGCGTCGCGATGCCTTTGATACTCGTCGGACTGCTCATGCGCTTGCCGCGCACGGCGGTCGCCGCGTTGTGCATCCTCGCACCGAGTGCGTGGGTCACACCCTGACGCGTACGCTGCGGACGGAGTCCCGGGGTCGCCCCGGGTTGCGGCCGCCTTCCATCCGTAAGTACAGCGAATCACAAGTCCTCGTCCCATCAGAGCGGCCCTCCGGGCGAGCCGGGGGTGTAAGCCCCCGGAGTCTGGTACTGGGACCAGCCATGACTCTGTTGGTGTTGCGGACCTGGTGGCGCCGAGCGCTCGCCTCAGAACCAGACTCCGGGGGCTTACACCGGGCTTACACCCCCGGCTCGCCCGGAGGGCTGCTTTGATGGGACGATGACTTGTGATTCGCTGTAGTAAGGTCCGGCCGCGGCCGGTGTCACAAACCTTACACACACCCACCACCACTGCACTCCGGCCGGAGGCCGACCATGGCCCACACACACCCCAGCTGCCAATTCCACCACCGCGCCGTCAGCGCGCTGCTGATCCTGATGCTGCTGCCGCTGGCCACCGTGGCCGCGCAGGAGAAGGCCGGCGACACCGGCAAGATCGACATCCCCGGCCATCGCTCCTACTACGTCGGCTACGTCGCCGACACCGCCGTCGGCAAGGAGACGCCGCTGCTGGTCTGCCTGCACTACTCCGGCGGCACAGCCGAGCAGTTCCTCAACCAGTGGAAGGGCTCCGTCAAGGCGGCCGGGTGGAAGGCGATCTCGGTGTTCTCCACGGCCGGGCCCGGCGGGTGGGATCCGGGCGACGGCCCGATGGTGCTGGCGGCGGTCGATCACTTCTGCAAGGAGCACCGCGTCGATCGCGACCGCGTGTTCCTCACCGGGCACAGCGCCGGCGCGCACGCCACCGTGATGTTCGCCACCTGGCACCCCAACGTCTTCGCGGCCGCGGCAGCGTCGGCCGGCGGCATGTTCGATCGCAACAAGGCGACGGCCGACTCGAAGAAGACTGCCTTCTTCTTCCTCATCGGCGACAAGGATCCGAACTGGCAGAGCGTGAGCCGCTACGTGCCGATGATGAAGGAAGCCGGCTATCGCGTGCGGTGCGACCTGATCCCCGGCCTCGGCCATGCCTACCCGCCCGACGGCCACCAGCGGATCATGGCGTTCTTCAACGATCACGGCCAGGTCTCGATCGCGCGCAAGGCGCTCGACGTGGTCTCGCCCGCGCTGAAGGACAACCAGTTCGGCGATGCGCGCGAACGGCTCGCCAGGGCGCGCGAGGCAGTGAAGGCCGAGCTGACCGACGAGCTGGCGAAGGCCGACATGGCCGCGCTCGCGCCGAAGGTCGAGGCGTTGCAGGCCGAGTACGAGACGCGCTGGACGGCCTGGCTCGAGGCCAACCCCGACGAGGCCAAGGCAATGAAGGAGTACGACGACGCGCTGGCCGACTTCGCGAAGGGTCGCGACGACAAGGCCGCGGGCGCGCTCGAGAAGCTGATCGAGAAGTCGGGCGAGTCGCAGGCGGCCGGCATGGCACGCGTCAAGCTGCAGCAATGGCTGACTGATCCGCAGACCGGCGCGGCCCTCGCCGACAAGCTGGCCGGCAACGGGCCGAAGTCGCTGTTCGAGAAGGGCGAGCGGTACCGCAAGCGCGACCGGATGGACGACGCGAAGAAGTGCTTCGACGAGGTCATCGAGAAGTGGCCGCACACCTCGTGGGCCGCGAAGGCGCGCGAGGCGTCTGCCGCCGGCAGCGACGACGGCAAGAAGTAGCGCGCGGATGGCCGGTCGCGGAGCAAGAGCCGTGACCGCAGGTGGCAGTCAGGCAACTCATGCCCGGGGCGAGCCGGGGACGGAAGTCCCCGGAGTCTGATTCCGGGCAACCGGGAATCGGCCCCACAGTGCACAGTGCCTGGCGCAGGCTCCTTCCAGAACAAGACTCC
>JBFWQT010000245.1:0-10010 GCA_050249295.1 Planctomycetota bacterium | reverse complement strand
GCTCTTGTTTTAGCGCCCATCGGTGTAAGCCCCGGAGTCTGATTCCGAGGTCAGCTCACGATTCGCTCTGTAGGCCGGTCGCGGAGTGGTCCCGGAATCAGACTCCGGGGGCTTACACCCCCGGCTCGCCCGGAACCGGAATACTCTGACCGCACTACGGTCGCGGAACCTGCTGTCGACTCGCGGGGTTGGTGCGAGTCGGCGCCGATCGGGTGCACTGAACACGCCCCGATGTCAGTCGCGCTTCGCGCTCTCCAGCGGCAGCAGCACCAGCGGCACATCCAGGTCGGCGTACTGGTTGCGCAGGCGCGCCAGGCCAACCAGCGACTTGACGTGCTCGATCCGGCCGAACGCGCGCACGAACTCGGCGCACAACTTCACCACGGCTTCGGCGCGGGCACGGCTGCCGGCCGCCAGGTCGATCAGCATCGCGAAGATCGCGTCCTTCTCCGGGCCGCCACGATTCACGTGGAACACCACCTGGCGGAAGAACGGCATCAACTTCACCAGCCGGTCGGCGTCCTGGCGCAGGTGCTGGTGCACCAGCTCCACCACCCAGTGCTGGATGCCCGGCTCCGGATGCTCGGCCAGACGGCCCAGGTCGGCCAGCGCTTCCATCTCGTCGAAGTACTTCACGACCAGCTGCTTCGCGAAGTCGCGCACGTCGGCCCAGTCGCTGTCGAACAGGTCGAAGATGTTCTCGCGGCCCAGATCCTTGAACTCGTACTTCTCGATCAGCCACTTGAACGCCGCCTTGTGCACGTCCGGGTGGATCACGTCGAACAGGTCGAAGATGTCCTTCGCCGGCGCCGACCACACGGCCCAGTGATCCGTCGCCAGCGTGATCGCTTCGGCGCGGATGCCAGGCACCGGCGAGTTGAACCACGCGCGCAACTGCTCCCACGCGATGTCCTTCGGGTCGGCCTTGCTGCGCAACAGCTTCAAGGCCCAGATCGCGACGGCCTCGTTGGGGTGGCGCACCAACTCCAGCACGCGGGCCATGCCCAGCTTCTCGAAGGTGTAGTTCGCCTCGATGAACTTCAGCGCCCACTCGACGACCTTCGGCTGCGTATGGCTCATCAGGCCGAGGATGAAATCCTCGGGGAAGGCCGTCGGCGGCATCTGCTGCGCGATGCTCAGCGCGAGGTCGAGCACAGCGTCGCGCGTGCTGGCGAACAGCGTCATCACCATCTGGGCCGACATCGCGGCCATCTCGTCGCCGCACTCGCGCTGCGCGATGCTGATCAGCAGCTTGGCTGTCTCGTTGGCCTTCACGCGGCTCAGCGAATCGACGATCTCGGCGAGGTGGCCCTTCCAGGCGGCCGCGACCGGGTACTCGTGGTTGCGGGGGGTCCACTGGTCGCGCGGCCAGTTGTCGCTATTCTGGGTGCGCTGGCGCCCGCGCACCTGCGTGTACTTCATCGTGGCGTTGCCACGATCGCTGCCGCCGACGCTGCCGTGGAAGCCCACATGGTTGTAGGCCCACAGCCGGCAGCGGATGTACTGGTTGAGGTCCTGCTCGGCGTATTGCTCGAGCAGGCCCAGCGCCATCTTCACGTAGGTGGCCGGGTCCTTCTTCGGCAGCGTGCGCAGCGTGCGCCAGGTGCGGCGCTTCATGTAGTTGCGCGTCTTGAGCCGGATCTGGCCGACCGCCCAGTTGATGTCCACGCCGCGGCTGATCAGTCCGTAGAAGCGCGCGTCCTGCTTCGCCTCGGCCAGCTTGAAGACCTTCTTGATGCCCTGCCACGGGCCGCGGCGGTAGACGCGCTGGACCAGCAGGATCTTCTCGAGTGCGTTGAGCGCCGGCTCGGTGCCGAGCTCGTAGAGCCGCGTGATGACCGGGCCGTACCCGGCGACCAGTCGCGCGTCCCACGTCTGGCACGCCACGCGGAACGCGTCGGGCAGTTCGTCAAACTTGCCCTCGTCGATCATCTTGTTGAAGTCGTCAGCGGTCGGGTGGGCCATGGGACGACGGTCCAGCGGGGTCCAGGTCGGAATGCTGCCCGGCAGGCGGGTTCAGCTGCGAAAGGGAGCGCAGTGGATACCACAAACAGGGCGGCGCCCGCAAACGCCGGGGCGTGCGGCTCGCCACCGGCGGCAATTCCCCGGCGCATCAGCCAGCGGATCGGATACAGTCATTCGAACGCTCGGGGTGAGTCCGCGGATGGGTGTCACAGCCGCCAGGCGCGCCCGGGTGATTGGCACCGTGGCAGTGCTGCTGCTGCCCGTGGTGGCGTTGCTGTTCATGCCGTCGACCGTTCCGCCACCCGTCCCGAATGCGACACCGCGTTCCGCGGGCGCGATGGCGCCAGCTCGATCTGACCTCGCAATCGACACCACTCGCAACTCACCGGAGGCGGTCGTCGCGCGGCCGCCGTTCCGCGATGCGCGGCCGGCCGAGCGCACGATCGAGAAGTGGATCGATCCGGATGCGCCGGATGCCCATCTGGACCCGCCGGAACCGCCAGAGGTGCCGCCGCTGTACGTGCAAGCCACGGTAGTGGGGCAACTGGTCAACGATCTCGGTGAGCCGCTGGCCGGCTTTGTGGTCGAGGACCACAACGACCGCGCGACCACCGATGACGCGGGCCGCTTCCGACTGAGCGCAGTAAGTGTGCCGACCTGCGGAACCGGATTCGCGTGGTTCTCCGTGCACCCCTCCGCTGCGGCGATGCAGCGACCGCCGGCCGGCTACGACAGCGGCGAGGCGACCGGCGATTGGCACGCTGCGGCTCACTGGAGCATACCAGTCGCGATTCCGCTGCCCGAGGTGGTCACGCTGCGCGTCCCGCGGCGTGCGACGTATGTCGCGGACCTGCAACTGCCCGCCGACGCAAGCACTGCGTCCGCGCATGTCAGCCTGAAGCTGGAGGGCGCGGCGCCCTGGTGCGACGCACGACTCGACGACAGCCACGACCCGCCGATGGAGTTCCGGGATTGGGTCGGCCAACTGCGCACCAGCTGGTGCGTCACCGGTCTGGTCCCGGGGCACTACCGGCTGCAGATCCGCCTCGACTGCGATGCGCAGCTGCTGGAAGACGAATTCGACGTGCGGCCCGGTGACAGCCTGCATCACACGCTGCGCGCCGAGCCCGGTGCGTCGATCCGCGGTCGTGTGGTCCTGCCAGACGGGACTCCCGTCGGCCAACTCAGGGTGTGGTCATACCGGGGCCGCCGTTGCAAGACCGACGACGGCGGACACTTCGAAGTGGGTGGGCTGACTCCAGGACCTTGTCGCGTGATCTTCGATGACGAGGGGCATGCCCCCGGCGGCCGCACCATCCAGCTGGCCCATGATGATCGTGCGACGTGGACGGGCGAGCTACCTCCGGCGGGCCTTGACCTGGGCACGTGGGTGAGGACTCCGCTCGTCCGGGTCACGCTGCAGGTAGAGCCTCCAGAGGCTCGCGATGTGAGGCTGTTGCTGGCGGAGAGTGATGAGGCCGAAGCGAAGCTTTACATGAAGCACGGCCCCGCCAACTTCATCTTGCTTGCGCCCGGAAGATGGCGCGTGGAGGTGCGCGACGACGAATGGCGCCTTCCGGCCGTGACGCATGTGGTGGTTCCGCTGGCCGGACTGGAGGCCACCATCCGGCTCGAGCAACGTCCCGCAGACGACCCGCCCGCGCGGCTGTTCGAAGTTCGCGGCGTGGTCGTGTGGCACGGTGGCGCGCCGGTGGATCGCGACGCGAAAGTGCAACTGATGGTTGTCGAGGATAGCCTCACCGGCGATGACCGGGGTGGCGCAGGACTCAATGAAGTCGCCTCGGCCAGGCTGGACGACGAATCGAAGGGCGCCTTCCGGCTGACTGCAGCGGCGGGAACGTATCTCCTCGAAGTGAGCGCCGAGCTCGACGGCACGACCGTGAGGCGCCGTCAGCTGCTGTACCTGACCAGTGACATGACGGTCGAACCGATCCGCATCGGTGGCAGCGCAACGGTGCGGGGCTGCCGTGCTGGCGCGTGGCCGAGCGATTGCGAATGCCGGGTGGTCGCGCGCCGCGTTGATTCGTCGGAACCCGGAGTGGTCGAGACGATGACGTCCTGGACAAGCGGGCCGCGGTTCTGGTTCGACCGCATGCCGGCCGGACATTGGCAATTGTCCTGGTGGGAGCGGCGCACGGGCGACAACGTGGGTGAGTTCGACGTGCCGCCCGCAGCGAGACGTGTCGATGCCGCCGACACAGCGCTCATGCCGTTCGCACAGGGCGGTGATTTGGCGGTGCGAGTCGTGGACAGCAGCGGGCGTGGCGTGCATGGTCTCAAGGCGTTCCTTGTTGCGAAAGGCGGGTGGCCGCCGTTGGACGAGCGGGATGTGGAGACATCGCACGACGGAAGCGCGACGATGCCCGGTCGCTGGATCGGGCGCGAGTGTGTGCTGGTAGTGGAAGCGGATTATGGTGCTGTCGGGCCGGTGGTTCGTGTGCCGCCGAGCGACGCGCCGGTGCAGATCCTGCCTGATGTGGTGTTCGTGCCGCGCAAGGGTCAGCGGGTTGTGACGGTGCTCGACGGCGGACCTGCCGCGGTAGCCGGCATCCGACCCCTGGACATTGTGGTCCAGTACGCCGGCGAGGCCATCGCAGACCGCGGCGACCTTTCCGCAGCGATCTACAACGCGAAGCGCCGCCTGCCGGCGGGCACAGTCGTACCAATCGTGGTCGAACGAGACGGCGTGCAGCTCACGCTGCACGTCCGGGTCGGGCCGCTCGGCGTCAGCACACGGTGATCGCGCCCCGTCACCTGGAATCCGCTGGCCGCACAGCGTGTATGGAGGGCAGGAGCGATCAGGCCCGCATCTCCGGATGCGGTGGCCCGGGCCACGGCCGGAGTGTAGAATCCGGCCCGCCACGGCCGGTGCGCCAACGAACCCGACCAGATGAGCAACAACACGCCGCCACACGACGACGACAATCGGCCCTCGCCGCCCGGACCGCCGCCGCCGCCGGAAGGTGGCCGACCGCCCGCTGGCGACGGCAAGAAGCCCGCACAGCCCGACCGGCGCATGTCGCTGATCCCGCTGATCGTCGCGTTCGCCGTGATCGGCGTGATGCTCGTGCTGTTCAACCCGGAAGGCGCGAGCGACTACAAGAAGATCCCGATCGGCAAGCTGCGCTCCCTCATGGAGGTGCCGCCGAGCAAGAACAAGCTGCTCAGCGTCACGCGCAACGGCGACGAGGAGTACCTCGGCGAGCTGTCGTCCGAAGAGTTCGTCGACAACAAGCCGTTCCGCAAGTTCCGCGTGGTCATCGGCTCCGAAGCGGCCGCGCGCGAGTACAGCAAGCTCTACGACGAGCCGCTGGCCGCACTGCTCGGCGAGAACTTCCGCCACGAGCGCTCGCAGACGCGGCTGACCGCCCTGCTGGTGGCGGTGCTGCCGTGGGTGCTGATCCTCGGCCTGATGTGGTTCCTGTTCTTCCGTCGCATCGCCGGCCCGGGCGGCATGGGTGGCGGCGGCCTGTTCGGCTTCACGCGCAGCCGCGCGCGCATGCACACCAAGGAGACCGTCAACGTCACCTTCAAGGATGTCGCCGGCATCGACGAGGCGCGCGAGGAAGTCAGCGAGATCATCCAGTTCCTGAAGAACCCCGAGAAGTTCCGCCGCATCGGTGGCCGTATCCCGCGCGGCGTGCTGCTCGTCGGCCCGCCCGGCACCGGCAAGACGCTGCTGGCCAAGGCGATTGC
The DNA here is from genome assembly GCA_050249295.1 of Planctomycetota bacterium. GTDB lineage: Bacteria > Planctomycetota > UBA8742 > SKZP01 > SKZP01 > JBFWQT01. Next base: position 4,328 of record JBFWQT010000245.1, on the reverse strand, counting down.
CGGCGAGGCGGGCGTGCCGTTCTTCAGCATTTCGGGCTCGGACTTCGTCGAGATGTTCGTCGGCGTGGGCGCGAGCCGCGTGCGCGACCTGTTCCGCCAGGCGAAGGACAGCAGCCCGTGCATCATCTTCCTCGACGAGATTGACGCTGTCGGTCGCCGGCGCGGGACCGGCCTTGGCGGCGGGCACGACGAGCGCGAGCAGACGCTCAACGCGATTCTCGTGGAGATGGACGGCTTCGAGACCGACGCCGGCATCATCGTTGTGGCGGCCACCAACCGGCCCGACGTGCTCGACCCCGCGCTGCTGCGCCCCGGCCGGTTCGACCGTCAGATCACGATCGACCTGCCCGACATCCGCGGCCGCGAGATGATCCTCGGCGTGCACATCAAGAAGGTGAAGCGCGGCGACGACGTCGATATCCGCCGCATCGCCCGCGGCACGCCCGGCTTCTCCGGCGCCGACCTCGCCAACCTCGTCAACGAGGCGGCGATCATGGCGGCGATGCGCGGCGACGACATGGTCACGATGGACGCCTTCAACACGGCGCGCGACAAGCTGCTGCTGGGCGGCCGCGAGAACAAGAGCCGGATCATGCCCGAGAAGGAGCTGAAGATCACGGCGTGGCACGAAGCGGGCCACGCGGTGGTGCAGCACTTCATGCCGGAGACCGATCCGCTCTACAAGGTGTCGATCATCCCGCGCGGCCGCATGGGTGGCGTGACGATCAGCATGCCGCTGGAAGACCGCATGACGGCCACCGTGCAGTACCTCAAGTCGCAGCTCGCGATGGCGTTCGGCGGGCGCGTGGCCGAGAAGATCCACTTCAACTCGATCACCACCGGCGCCTCGCAGGACATCAAGCAGGCCACCAACATGGCGCGCCGGATGGTCTGCGAGTGGGGCATGAGCGACAAGGTCGGCCCGCTCAACTACTCCGACTCCGAGGAGCACATGTTCCTCGGCCGCGAGATTGCCCGCACCACCAACCACGGCGAAGAGGTCACCCAGCTGATCGACGAGGAAGTCCGGCTGCTGATCACCACGGCGCAGAGCGAGGCCGAGCGCGTGCTGACCGAGCACCGCGACAAGCTCGACCTGCTGGCCGAGGCGCTGCTGGAGTTCGAGCAGCTCGAGGCTGACGAGATCATCCCGCTGCTTGACGGGCAGATGACGCTCGACGATCTGCGCAAGGCCAAGCCGCGCTTCTCGCGCAGCCTCAAGACGTCGGAAGAGCTGGAAGCCGAGCGCAACGCCGAGGCCGAGCGGGCTGATGCCGGGGCTGACCCGGGCGATGCCGACGACGATGCCGAGCCGGTTCGCGCAGCAGATGCGACCAGCGAGGGTGGCCTGCCGGTGCCGCGTGCGCTCGGCGGCGACGATCGCTCGTAGGCGTAGGCCGGAGTGTGGTCCAAGCCGCGACCGTCCGGGAATTCCGGTTCCAGGCGAGCCGGGGCTGTAAGCCCCCGGCTCGCCCGGAATCGGAATCTCCCGACAGGCTCAGGCGGTCGCGGCCGGACTGGAACGCACGACGAAGTAATCACACCCGGACTCATGCCGACGCTGTTCCTGCTTTCCGATCCGCATCTCGGCAAGGACATGACTCCGTTCGGCGATCACTGGCGCGACCACCCGGAGAAGATCCGTGCCGCGTGGGAAGCCAGCGTGCAGCCGGATGACATCGTGCTCGTGCCGGGCGACATCTCGTGGAGCAAGACGCCCGAGGGCGTGGCCGCCGACCTTGCCTGGCTGGCCGCGTTGCCGGGTCGCCTGAAGGTGATCATCAAGGGCAACCACGACTGGTGGTGGACCAGCACGCAGAAGGTGCGCGACGCGCTGCCCGACTCGCTGGTCGCGCTCGACGGCGACGCCGTGGCGCTCGACGGCCTGATCGTGGCTGGCTGCAAGGGCTACCTCTCGCCGCCAGACCCCTACTACAAGCCGCGCGACGAGTCGGCCCACAAGAAGAACCTGCGCAAGGCCGAGGCCGCGCTCGCCGACGCGCGCGCGCTGCGCAAGCAGCACCCGATGTGGCCGGCCGTGTTCTGCCTGCACTACCCGCCGTTTGCCAGCAACGGCGAGCGCACCGAGTATGCCGACGCGATCGAGCAGGCAGGCTTCATCACGGCCTGCGTGTTCGGCCATTTCCACTTCACGCGCGAATGGGCCGTGTGCCCGCAAGGCGAGATCAACGGCGTGACGTACCACCTCGGCAGCTGCGACTTCCTGCAGTTCGCGCCGAAGCCGCTGCTGGAGCTGCCGCCGCTGACGCCCGTGGTGTGACGGCGACTGGAGAGCCTGTCCGGTACTTCCGATTCCGGGCGAGCCGGGGGGTGTACGCCATTGGCGCCAATCCGAATGCGTTGAGCTGGCGATGTGTCTCCGGGGCTCCGGAGACCTTCATTGACCGCGAGGCGGATCGCGAGGCGGATTCGTGATCGCGCGGCCCTCCAGGCCCGCTCGCTTGTGCTCGCGGCTCCTGTCCCGGTGTCCCGGCGCCGGCACGCGGCAACACCGCTCAGCGCGTGCGGAGCCGCGGGTCGAGCGCGTCGCGCACCGCGTCGCCAAAGATGTTCGCCGCCAGCACCAGCACCAGCATGAACAACATCGCGCTGGCAAACGACCACCAGACCACCGGCTCGCGCGCCAGCTCGCCGATCGCCTGGTTGATCATGTTGCCCCACGACCCGGTCTCGGGGCCCACTCCGATGCCGAGATACGAGAGCACCGCTTCGGCCAGCACCAGGCCGGAGAAGCGCAGGATGAAACTGATCAGCACGATGTGCATCACGTTGGGCACGATGTGACGCATCAGGATCCTCCACTGCGCCACGCCGAACGCGCGCGCCGCCTGCACGTACTCCATTTCGCGCAGGCGCAGCGCCTCGCCGCGCAGCAGGCGGCACAGGCCGACCCAGCTGGTCAGGCCCATCACGATGCAGAGCTGGAACAGGCCGGGGCCGAACAGCAGGATCACCGCGGCAATCAACAGGATGTCCGGGATGTTGCCGAGCACGGCGTAGACCCAGGTGATCACGTCGTCGACCCAGCCGCCGAAGTAGCCGGCAAGAATGCCGAACAGCATCGCGAACGGGATCGCGATCAGCGTGGTGACGCAGCCGATGACCAGCGCCGTGCGGATGCCGCGCAGTGCGAGGTAGAGCACATCCTGCCCGGCCTCGTTGGTGCCGAGGATGTGCGCGCCGGGGTGCAGCAGCAGCGGGTAGTCGCCACGGCCGGTGGCATCCACGCGCAACACGGCCAGCACGACGGCGGCAGCAGGAGTCGGCGCGACTTCGCCGGGCGCGGTGTGGTGAGCGGCGTCGGCGAGCAGGCGAGCGCGCAGGTCCGCGGCGTTCAGCGAGGCGGCGTCGGTCGCGTCGCCGAGGTCAAGGCGAACCGGCCTGGACAGCCCGGCCACGACCGCCGCGAGCGTGATGGAGTGCTGCACCACCACCGTGGCGTCGCGCGACAGCAGCTCGCTGGTGGTCTGCTCGCGCAGGCGTCCGATCGCCTCGCGCAACGTGTCGATGGCGGCCGGCGAGAGCCCCACGGCGAGATCCTCCTCGGCGCCCGTGCTGATGCTGAAGGGCAGCCGCTTGTAGAGACGCGTCGCGAACGGCGCGGAGTACGTGCGCTCGCGCTCGTCCGGCGTGCGGTAGATCTTCAGCATGGCGCAGAGCCGGGTGAGCAGCGACAGGCGGTCCTTCTCGAGGTTGGGCAGGCCGACCCAGCGCTTCTTGTAGTTGAAGGTGCGCTGCCGGTTGCCGGTCACGTCGGCCGCGATCTGCGCGTCGGTCAGCGGTGGCGGCTCCTTGATCGTGCCGTGCGTGCCGTCGGCGTTGACCACGGCGTCCTGCCACGTGAGGCTGTCGAGCACGGCGACGCCGGCGTAGCACAGCATGATGCCGAAGCAGATCATCGCCAGCACGCGGCCCGACACCTGCCGCCATGCGTTGCGCCAGTACTCGCGACGCGCCGCGGCCAGCACAATCGCGGCCATCAGCAGCAGCAGGTCGTGGACCCAGATGTTCTGGACGTGACTGCCGCGCCACCACTGTTCGAGCACCGCGCTGAGGTCGTAGCGCAGGTCGAGTTCGGGGTCGAACTCCTCGCCGCGCTGCGTGGCCACGCCCTCGGATGTATCATTGCTGGCGCGCGCCAGCTCGACCCCGGCGACGTCGATGCTCGCCACCAGCGCCACACTGTTGAGCAGCAGCGTGGCGAGCAGCACGCCGACGCCGACGCGGCCAACCACGGTGCGGCCGGTGCGCACGCGGACAATACCCGTGACCACGAACACCGCGAGCAGCAGCGCCTGCAGCACCAG
>JBFWQT010000244.1:0-10045 GCA_050249295.1 Planctomycetota bacterium | reverse complement strand
AGGGGTGAGAGGGGCAAGGGCAAGGGCGGGGGCAAGGGGTGAGAGGGGCAAGGGCAAGGGCGGGGGCAAGGGGTGAGAGGGGCAAGGGCGGGGGCGGGGGCAAGGGCGGGGGTGGGGGCAAGGGGTGTTAGACACCTGGCATTCTTGCCAATCCGGGGTATGCTTGTTGCACCACACGCTCCACGGAGACTCCCCATCATGGCCGCGCGACGCCTTATTCTCCTCGGCCTGTTGCTGTTGGTCGCCACACTGGCCGCCACCAGCTGCGGCACCAAGGACGCCGCCACGCAGCAACTGCAGGCGATGGTCTCGTACACCGACGACGACATCATCCACTTCCTGCGGCGGACCCAGTTCGGTGCGCGCACCGGCGATATCGAGCGAGTCCGCGATGCGCGGATGGACCCGTTCACGATCCGCCTGAACAGCCAGGCACACGGCGCCAGCGGCCTCCCGGCCTTCGTCGATCAGATACTCACCTATCCGCGGCCGGTCGTGTTCGGCCCCGGCGACCCGGTCTTCGAGAACGCGCTGCTGCGGCAGATCACCGACGCGACGTTCCCCTCGGAGAGCGAGATGGCGCGCTGGTCGGTGGACATGATGGTCCACACCGACAACCCGTTCCAGGAGCTGCTCGCGCTGTTCTGGCACGACCTGTTCGCCACCAGCACCGAGGTGCTGACCGACGGCGACCGCATGCACTGGTTCTTCGACCACTACAACCTGTGGCGCCGCTACGGCTCCGGCAACCTGCGTGACCTGCTGTTCCGCATGTCGACCGACTGGGCGATGATCCGCTGGCTCGACGGCTACAACAGCACCGCCAACGCGCCCAACGAGAACTTCGCCCGCGAGTTCTTCGAGCTGTTCACGCTCGGCGTCGACAACGGCTACACCCAGAACGACATCGTCGAGGCCTCGCGCGCCTTCACCGGCTTCCGCATCCGCACCGTGCCCGGCGGCCAGGCGTACGTCGAGTACGACCCCGCGCGCCACGACACCACCGACAAGACGATCTTCGGCCGCGTGCTGAAGGGCCGCAGCGGGCCGGACTCGTACCTCGAGTACCTCGACATGGTGAACCTCACGCTGGCCAACCGCGGCGTCGCCGAGTTCATCTGCAAGCGGCTCTACGAGTTCTTCGTCCACACCAACCCGTCGCAGGCGATCGTCGACCACCTCGCCGAGACGCTGCGCCAGTCGGACTACGAACTGAAGGCCGTGCTGCGCGTGTTGCTGACCTCCAACGCGTTCTACGGCGCCACCGCAAAGGCGGGCCTCGTCAAGAGCCCGGCCGAGTACATCGTCGGGTTCATCCGCTCGACCGGCCTGGAGATCCCGTTCACCACGCTGGACTCGCGCCTGCTCGACAGCGGCCAGCGTCCGACGCAACCGCCGACCGTCAACGGCTGGCCGACCGAGTACCTGTGGCTGACCGGCCAGGGCATGCTCGAGCGCACCAACCTAGTGCGCGAGTGCATCACCGACCGCAACTACCAGAACCCGCGCGGCATCACCGTCGAGGCGATCCTGCCGGCACCGTCGCAGCGCAGCGCGGCCAACGTGGTCAACACGTTCATCCGCCTGCTCGGCATCACGCCGAGCGCCACCGAGCGCCAGCGCTACGTCGACTACCTCAACACCGACATGAACGGCAGCAGCATCGTGTTCGCCGATCCGTTCGACGGGAACAACGCCACGCAGATCGACAAGAAGGTGCGCGGCCTGCTCTACATCATGGCGCAGCATCCCACCTATCACGTCCGCTGAGCCGACACCGACTTCACCGACCAGACTGGCCAGACCGGGGACCCCACATGAAACGCCAGATTCCTCCGCACCGCGTCGAGGGCGTCAGCCGGCGCCAGTTCCTGCGCATCGCTGGCGCGACGATGGCCCTCACCACCATCGGCAACATCGCCGGATGGCGGACGCCGATCGCCAGCGCCACGCCGGCGCTCGGCACCAAGCGCCTCGTCATCGTCAACCTGCGCGGCGGCAACGACGGCCTCAACACCGTCGTGCCGTACTCGCTGAGCAACTACGTCAACAATCGCGCCGTGATCGGCCTGACCGGCGCGAATACGATTGACGTCGGCATCAGCGGCATCAACCTGCATCCCAGCCTGGTCAACGTGGCCTCGCTGTACGGCGACGGCGACGTCGCGATCGTCGAGAAGGTCGGCTACGCGGGCGCCAACCAGAGTCACTTCACCTCCGAAGACAAGTGGTCGTTCGGCGTGCTGGGCAGCTTCACCGGCCTGCCGGTGGCCCCCCAGTCGGGCTGGATCTCGCGCTACGCCGACGCCGAGACCACCGCCATCGCCAACGAGCCGCCGGGCGTGATCTCGGTCGGCCAGAGCAACATCAAGGACTTCCAGGGCGCGCAGGTCAATCCGCCGCTGCAGATGCAGAGCATCAGCCGCTTCCGCTTTGACGGCGAGCGCGTCGGAGCCTACAGCAACAACCACAACTACCGCCTGCAGGTGATTGCCGACACGCTCGACAATCACGTCACCACCGGCCAGCTCGAGGACGACGTGGTCGCCGCGATGCAGCAGGCCCACCAGCTGACCCAGGTGATCGACGCCGCCCGCCTCTCGTACGACGCCTACAACCCGCTCGGCGGCGGCGGCCCGGCTGGCGCGACCTACCCGACGACCACGTTCGGCCGCCGCATGCGCGACATCGCCACGCTCATCTATGGTGGCTTCCAGACGCGCATCCTCTACACCGGCACCGGCGGCTACGACACGCACAGCGGCCAGGGCGCCGCGGCCGGTTCGCACGCCAACCTGCTCGCCGACATCGACAACTCGCTCGGCGCCTTCGCGGCCGACCTCAAGGCGATGGACGGCGGCGCCGGTCAGGTCTGGAACGAGACGCTGATCATCGTGATCTCCGAGTTCGGCCGTCGCGTCTACGAGAACGGCTCGCAGGGCACCGACCACGGCACCGGCAACGTCGTGCTGATGCTCGGCGGCAACACCGTCGGCGGTCACTACGGCACGCTCACCAACGCCGACCTCGCGCACGCCAGCGGCACGCTGCCGTACGAGTTCGACTTCCGCGAGATCTACACCCAGGCGCTCAGCACGCACCTCGGTGTCGGCGCGGGCAACCTCTCGGCCGTGCTGCCCGAAACCTGGACGGCCAACTCGCCGGGCACGCTGGTCACCTGATCGGCCGCTCGGCCAGGCCGGCCGCGGGGGTCGAGCGAGCCGGTCCCGGCCGCGGAATGCCTGTTCCGGGCGAGCCGCGGGTGTAAGCCCCCGGAGTCTGGTTCTGGAACCAGCGCACAACGTCTGGTTCCGAGACCAGCGCACAACAGCAGCCTTGCAGGCTGGTCCCGGTATCAGACTCCGGGGGCTTACACCCCCGGCTTGCCCGGAACAGGCACTCCCGGACAGGCGCTCACGCCCACGACACCATGACCGGCACCGCCACTCCGCCCATCACCATCACTACCCAGCCGCGCCGGGTCGCCGCGCTCGCGCTGTTCCTTGCGCTCGCCTTCGTCGGCACGCTCGCCTTCGCGATCGCATCCTGCACCGGCAGCACCAACACCAACACCGTGCGCCCGCCGGTCAACGGCACCTGCACCGACCCCGGCGGCCTCCCCGCGGCCATCAGCTGCGTGCAGGAAGGCTTCACGATCGAACTCGTCACCGCGACGACCAACATCGTCACGCGCATGCAGTTCGCTTCCGACGGCCGGCTGTTCTTCTCCGAGAAGACCGGCACCATTCGCGTGGTCGACGCGGCCGGCAACCTGCTCGGCACACCGTTCGCCACGATCACGGTGCTCGGCGGCGCGGAGCAGGGCCTGCTCGGCCTCGCGCTCTCGCCGAACTTCGCCGCCGACGGCCACATGTACGTGCTCGCCAGCGTCAACGACGGCACCGACAAGACGCAGGTGCTGCGCCTCACCGACAGCAACGCCGACAACGTGGCCGACGCGCAGATTGTGCTCGTCGACAATCTGCCGGTCGCCACGATCGAGAACGCCGGCGACATCCTGTTCCTGCCCGACGGCACGTTCCTCGTGAGCATCGGCGACCAGAACGTACCCGCCAACGCGCAGGACGACGCGAGCCTCGCCGGCCGCGTGCTGCGCTACCGCGACAACAACGGCACCGTCGAGATCCCGTCCGACAACCCCAATGGCTCGTCCGACCCCGAGTTCTGCCGCGGCCTGCGCAACTCGTTCGACATGTGCCTGCACGTTCCGACCGGCGGCATCTACGCCACCGAGAACGGCACGACCAGCAACGACGAGCTCAACTACCTGATCTCCGGCAAGAACTACGGCTGGCCGTCGCTGCCGATGGGCTTCCCGGGCGCGCAGGTCGGCCTGCGCATCCGCCTCTGGCCCGACGTGATCGTGCCGACCGGCATCGTGTTCCACGACGGCACCGGCTGGGGTGCGGGCTTTGCCGACACGCTGTTCCTGTGCTCGTACGGCGACGAGCGCGTGTTCCGCATGCCGATGTCCGGCATCGCGTTCACCGACATCGACGACGAGCTGCTGTTCGTCGAGTTCAACCTGTCGGGCCCGGACAACAAACCCACGGCGATCGCGCTGCACCCGAACGGCGATCTCTACATCGGCACCTTCACCGGCATCTGGAAGGTCAGCCAGGAGTGACGGCTGCGCCGCCGTACTACGTGGCGCAACACTCACGTCTCCGGCCGCCCGTGAAGATCCTTCCATCCCGTCCGGCCGACACGCTGCAGGCGATCCATACCCGGCTGCGAACGCCGCGGCCGTGCGCGTTGCCGCCGATCAACAATCTGCACGACGGGTGGTACGCCGGGCCGGATGACGCGGACGACTGGAGCCCACCGGCCACGCATCCGCAGCTCGAGCAACGGCTCGACCGGCTGCCGCGGCGCCAGGCCGTGATCTGCGCGATCGTCGCGGCGGAGATGGTGTTGCCGGTGTGGCGCGACGCGGCGGTGCGACACGGCTGGCGGGCCAGTTGGCGCCTGGCGCCGGAGGTCGCGCTGCGCAACACGCGCCGCTGGTTTGCCGGCGAGTTCCGCATGACCGACCTTGGCGACACCGTCGACAATCTGATGATGGTGTTCGAGGCGCGTCGCAGCGGCCCGCTGCCGGCGCTGGCTGTCGACCCGACCTTCCCGACGTGGCGCGAGTCGGACCCCGGCCGGTACGAGCCCGACGAGTGGGCGCTCGTCGCCGCGTGGATGGCCACGATGGCGGGTGCGATGTGCGGCGACGGCAACGAGGTCGATCGACGCAACCGCGAATGGCGCCGCAACCAGCCGCCCGCGCAGATCGCCATCACGGCCGTGACGGCCGCGTCGCACGTCAACGCCGTGATCGATCCACTGCGCAGCGGCATCGGCCGGTTCTCCGCGTGGTACGCGCGATTCATGACGAGGTGGTGGTCCCGCTGTACCGCCCGGCTGGCAATTCGCGACGTCACGACGGCGACGCTGTCGTAGCTCGCGTGCGGACCACCAGCGCCTCGCCGGCCAGATCGAGTTCGAGTTCGCAGTTCGCGGTTTGCGGATGCTCGACCAGCCAGCGGGCCAGCGGACCGATCACGCGCTGCTCGATTGCGCGCTGCAGCGGACGCGCGCCGTACAGCGGGTCGAACCCGACCTCGGCCAGTCGCGCCAGCAGGCCGTCGGTCCAGCGGATGCGGATGCCGTTTGCCGTCAGGCCCTCGCGGCCGGCCATCTCCTGCAGCTCCTTGCCGGCAATCTCGCGGATCGAACCCTCACTCAGCGCCGTGAACGCAACGATCTCGTCGATGCGGTTGTAGAACTCCGGCCGGAAGAAGCGCGTCGCCTCGCTGTCGAACGTCGCGGCCGCGTGGGTGCCGTAGCCGATCGTGCCGCCCGCGCCGGCGCGCGCCGCGCCAAGGTTGCTGGTCATGATCACCACGCAACTGCGGAAGCTCGTCACGCGGCCGTAGCGGTCGGTCAGCCGGCCCTCGTCGAGCAGGCCGAGCAGCACGTCGAAGACCTCGGGCGCGGCCTTTTCAATCTCGTCGAGCAGCACCACGCAGAACGGCTGCTCGCGCACGCGCCGCACCAGTTCGCCGGGCGGGCCATCCGGGCGGCCCAGCAGCCGGTCGGACGCCATCGGGCCACCGTACTCCGACATGTCGAGTCGCACGAGCCGATCGGCCGCGTCGGTGCCGTGGCCGAAGAAGTACGTGGCCAGCGCGCGCGCGAGCGAGGTCTTGCCGACACCGGTCGGCCCCGCAAACAGCAGCACGCCGATCGGCCGCTGCGGATCGTTGAGCCCGGCCTTGAACCCCATCACCGTGCTCGCCGCCACATCGCACGCGCCCGGCTGGCCGATCACATCGCGGCGCAGCGTCTCCACCACGTCGGCGCGCGCCAGCGGCCGGTCGTCACGCAGGAACAACTCCGGCAGTCCGGTCTCGCGCACAAACTCCTTCATCACGTACTCGCGCGTCACCTCCGGCAGATCGTTCTGTCGCGCCGAGTCGAACAGCCGACCGAGGAACGCCACCGCGCGGCCGGGCATCGCGGCGTACGGCATGAACCGCCTGAACAGCCGGAACAGCACGGCGCTCACGCCGGTCTCGGCGCCGATGCGGTGATTGCGCGCGTGCTCCTGGCCGAGCCAGTCGAACACCTTCAGCGCCTGCTCGCGCTCGAGCGGATGGATGCGCACCACCTGGAACAGCTCGGCGAAACCCGGCAGCAGGCGGCGGCACGCGTCGAGCATTTCGGGCGTCGCCTCCACCACCATCTGCATCTGGCCGTGCTGCAGGTACGGCATGAAGTACGCCGCGACCGACGCGCCCGGCGTGTCGCCGCCGGTGAGAATCAGGTCGAGCAGGCTGTCGACGCAGAGCACGCCGCGGATGCCGGAGAGTTCCTCGATCATCGCGTCGCAGCGTTCCTGCCACTCGCCGAGCCAGCGCATGCCGGCGATGATGCGCTGCCCGCCGGTGAGCCAGAAGCGGTGCTCGCGCAGCGAGACGGGTTCGGGTTCGCTGTCCGGGTTGGCCGGGTCAACGTGTGCCGCCGGGTCGCGCTCGATCTGCCGCACAGCGTCGGCGAGCACGGTGGACTTGCCCGCGCCGGCCTCGCCGAGCAGGATCAAGTTGGCGCGATCCTTCGTGAGTTTCGTGATCAGCGCCGCCACCTCGTTGCCGCGTTCGCGCGCCGCCGACCAGGCCTTGCGCACCTGGCGGTCGCCGATCGGCTCGGCCACTTCGCGCAACTCGGGCAGTTGCTGCCGCTGCGGATGCTGGTGCTTGCCGGCCTTCACTGGCACCACGAGTTGCTCGAGTTCCCACGTCGCCGGCGGCAGGTAGCGCGACAGCTCGCGCGGCGTGAGCCCCTTCAGCACCTGCTGCACGTAGTGCGTGACCAGGCCCTTCAGCGCGTTCGCGTCGTGGAAGAAGAAGCGCAGCCCCAGCGCCGGCAGCGCGCACACCTGCGGGCCGCCGTCGCGCAGCACGCCGCGCACCGCCACCACCGGCAGGCTCACCGGCTGATCGAGCGGGAACACGCGCTCGTTGATGCGGTACTCGGGCTGCACCTTCACCGAGATGCAGTAGATCTCCGGCTCGGTCAGGTCGGCGGCCGGCACATTCCAGGCGGCGTGGCGCGACTCGGCCAGCAGGTGTTCTTTCAGTTGTTGCAGCGCCTGCTGCCGCGTGGCCGCCACCGCGCAGATGTCGTCATCCACCATCGACGCCGTGAACCGCCCGGCGGTGTCGGTGGTGAGCAGGACGGCGTAGCGCTGGACCGATGTCATGTGTGCCCGCGCGGTAGTCGGCCGGTGATGGTGATGGCTGACGATGGGTGGTGTCGGATTCGAACCGACGACCTTCTCGGTGTAAACGAGATGCTCTAACCAGCTGAGCTAACCACCCGTTCCTGGCGCAATCTCGATTGAAGCCGGCGCGAATGCAAGTGCGAGCCAGCTACTCGATCGTCGCCGCCAGCCGCGTCGCGTACTGGTGCGGATCCAGCTTCTTGCGCGCCACGCCGGTCTCCTGCGCGGCTTTCGCCACGGCCGACGCCACGGCGGGCAACAGCCGGCGATCAAACGGCTTCGGAATCAGGTAGTCGCGGCCGAAGTGCAGGCCGGGGAACTGCGCCAGCACCTCGGGGTGCACCTCGACGCGAGCGAGCTCGGCAATCGCCTTCGTCGCGGCCAGCTTCATCTCCGGATTGATGCATGTTGCGCGCGCGTCCATCGCACCGCGGAAGATGTACGGGAACGCGATCACGTTGTTCACCTGGTTCGGATGGTCGCTGCGGCCGGTCGCCATGATCACGTCGGGCCGCGTCTCGCGCGCCGTGCTGTAGTCGATCTCCGGCGTCGGGTTGGCCAGCGCGAAGACGATCGGGTCGTTGGCCATGCTGCGCAGCATGTCGGGCTTGAGCACGCCCGCCGCCGAGACGCCGACAAACACGTCGGCACCCGCCACGGCCTCGGCCAGGCTGCGATGCGGCGTGTCGAGCGCCAGCTCGTTGAGGTAGTTGTCGGGCTCGGCCAGGTCCTCACGACCCTTGAACACCACGCCCTTGATGTCGGTCATCGTCAGGTTGGCCGGCTTCACGCCGAGCGTGACGAAGTACTTCGCACACGTGAACCCGGCCGCGCCGGCGCCCGAGAACACGACCCGCACGTCGCCGATCTTCTTGCCGACGATCTCGAGCGCGTTGAGCAGCCCGGCCGCGGCGATGATCGCGGTGCCGTGCTGGTCGTCGTGGAACACCGGGATGTCGAGCCGCGCCTGGCACTCGCGCTCGATACGAAAACACTCCGGCGCCTTGATGTCCTCGAGGTTGATGCCGCCGAACGTCGGGCCGAGCGAGCACACGATGTTGATCAGCTTGTCCGGGTCCTTCTCGTCGATCTCGATGTCGAACGAGTCGAGGTCGGCAAACTGCTTGAACAGCACCGCCTTGCCCTCCATCACCGGCTTGGCCGCCAGCGCGCCGATGTCGCCGAGGCCGAGCACGGCCGTGCCGTTGGTGATCACGCCGACGAGGTGGCTGCGCGCCGTGAAGTCGTAGGCCGTGTCGGGGTCGTCCTTGATGCGCAGGCACGGCTCGGCCACGCCCGGCGAGTACGCGATGCTCAGGTCGGCGGCCGAGCCGACCGGCTTGGTGCTGGTGATCGCCAGCTTTCCGCTGCGGCCGATTGCGTGGTAGCGCAGCGACCAGTCGCTCATCAGCCGGCTCTTGAGCGTGCGGAACGACGCGGCCCCCTGTGCGGCCACGGCGTCGTTGCGGCGGGCCGCGTTGATCAGCTCGGTGTCGCGGCGGGCAAGGCGCGTCATCATCACGCGGCCGAGGTTCTGCATCAGCTTGATGGCGACCGGATTGTGCAGCAGCACCTCGCGGATGAACTCGTGCGAGCCGATCTGCAGCAGCTTCGCGTTGGCCACCGTGGCCACCGTGCTGGTACGCACGTTGTCGTTGAACAGCGACATCTCGCCGAGCACGCTGCCCGGCTCGTCGATCAGCGTGATCCGCTGGTCGCCCTTGAGTACCTCCACCCGGCCGTCGAGCAGGATGTAGAAGCAGTTCTCGGTGCAGCCGTCCTCGATGATCGTCGTGCCGCCGGACGAATCGAAGCTGGCGCCCATCGCCATGATGGCCTGCCGCTCGGCGGGGGTCATGCCGGCCAGCACGTCGCTGGTGGTGGAGGTGTCGAACTGGGCCACGGCGGGACTCCGGAGGCGCGGGTACACATTGAGGACGGACGGTGTGCGCGCATGGTACCCGGCGCGTGCCGGTGCCGCGACCGCAACGGTGCCGCCGCCGGTCCGCCTCCTCAGTTCGCGCCTGAGCGCTACGCCGCGCACCGCGGCATTCCGCACGCAACCGGGCGGAGTTGAGGGTGTGGCACCCTTTCCTTCGAGAGCTGCTGTAGTGGTATCAAGATTAGATCGGCACAGATCTGCGGAGGTGTCTACGTTGAAGCTGGCTGGAGACTCGGGAAGGACAAACCAAAGCTGCCCGGAACGCAGATCGGACGCCACGGGGTTCGGGATCGAGGTGTCCCCCCACCCGC
>JBFWQT010000243.1:0-10052 GCA_050249295.1 Planctomycetota bacterium | reverse complement strand
GTGGCGAGCGAGATCGCCTCGCGCATCATCGCGGGCAGATTGATGAACATCCACGCGAAGAGCGCGAGCATGCCGAGCGTGATGCCCCCGTCGAGGAAGGCCTTGATGATCTGGTCGACTGTCATGCGTTGTGGGGGTTGGGGTTCGGGGGTGGTGATGTTTGCAGTTGAAGCCCACGCCCTGCCGGGCGTGGGCAAGGTTGCGAGGTGGTTGCGAGGATCGCAGCGCGAGCGGTGTTGAGCGGTTGCCCACGGGCAGCAGCCCGTGGGCTTCAATGGGATTGAATGAAGGAGTCAGAAGGTGTCAGTCGTCGCTCGTGTCGCTCGACTCCGACTCCTCGCGACTCACGCTGTCGCTGCGGTACCCGCTCCAGTCGCGCCCCGTGAAGTCGAACTGCGCCTGCGCGTTCGCGGGCGGTTCGATCGCCGACCCGGTTCGCGCGACGAGTCCGCCGCGCTTTGCAAGCTGCGCGATCGCCGCGTGCACCGCCGCCATCTGCGCGCGCGACTCGTCCGCCTGCCCGGCCCGCTGCATCAACAGGCCCAGCGCGATGTCACCCGCCAGATCCGCGTGCACCGCATTGGTCGCGTCGTACGAACTGCCCGTAGCGGTGCGGAATCGCGCGATCGCATCGATGGCGGCCGCCTCCAGGCGTTCGGTGTCAATCTCGCTCGCGCCGGGCGTGCGAGGATTGGTCAGCTCGATCAGCAACTGCGCAGCCACGCGCACCTGCACGTGTGCGGCCAGGTCGGTCGCGTCACTCATCGTCGTGGCCTCGCGGTTGCAGGCCCAGCGCCTCGACCAGCGCGCGCACCTCGCCCGCCAGTCGCGTCCGCTCGGCCGCCGGCGGCGGCGTGTCGGCTGCCAGCAACTCGGCCGCGCGTGCGAGGCGACGCATCCGCGCGCGACGCTCGAGCGCCGCCATGATCGACTCGGGGTCGTCGGCGCCGCCCGCGTCGTCGAGCCGCACGAGGCGCACGAACGGCGCGAGCAACATCTCGCCGTCGGGCGTGTGAATCGTGCGCGGGCCGTCCAGGCGACGGCCGCGCGCATCGAACGTCAGCTCGCGAGCCGGGTCGAGCCGGCGCTGCAACTCGCGCACGCGCGCATCCGTGAGGTGCACATGCTTGCGCGCACGCCGCGCGGGGCTGCGCCCGTCCACCTGGCCCGCCACGTGCTTGCCGCGACGCAGGCACGCCGGACAGTGGGTCGGCCCGCCCTGCGGCGGCAGGTAGCGGTGGTGGCACCCGCCACACGCAAACGTGTGCAGGTCGATGAAGCGCGGAATGTCCACGCCGGCAACGACGGCCGAGTGCACGGGGCAGTCGTCGCTGAGCCAGAGGACGTACTCGCCGGTGAGGTCGTCGTCGGGCGGCAGATTGGCGAGCAGCCCGTGGAGCTGTGCGGAGGCGGGCGGCGCGACGGCAACGGTGGTGGCCGTCGGCGCGTCGGCCTCGTCCGGCGGAGTGAGGTCGCGAATGCGCGTGCGGTGCTTCTTTGACATGGGGTGTGGGGTGGTGTGGGGTGAAGATCCGGGGCAGGTCCGCACTCACGCGCGAGGTGCGCGGAGTGCGGGACCCGCCGCGTTACCCACGCCCGGCGGGCGTGGGCTTGAAGGTGCAATCAACACGCGATCAGTTGTTCACCTGGATCGTCGTGTGGTGATTCAGCGCGCCGTAGCCCACGCGGATGTCCCAGCCCATGCCCTTCATCTTGGTCTCGCTCGCGCGGTCGGAGTTTTCGAAATTCCACTCGCGCACGCGCACGCCCTGGCGCTCGAGCTTGAGGAACGGCAGCTGCTCGGTGCCGGTGACAAACACGTACCAGTCGTTGCTGGCCGTCCCGAGCCGCTCCCAGATCACGAGGTCGGTGCGCGCCTTCTTCGGCAGCACGTTGGGCACCGGCGCGTTGGCGCCGTCGGGCAGGATCATCGACGACTCGAAGGCCTCGGTCATCACCTCCTCGAGCTGCGGCGGCGCGACGACGAGGAAGCGCGCGCGATCGAGCGCGTCGCGCCAGTACGGCTCGCCCTCGGTGTCCTGCATCTCGCGGAACGCCTGCAGCACGTTGAACCAGTCGGTCTTGATCGCGTCGGCCGCGACGACGCCGCTGCCCGAGACGATGTTGCCGCCGCTGCGCGTGGCGTGGCTGGCGCTGAACAGCGGGTAGCTGTCGAAGCAGTTGAAGTCGGTGGCGGGGTGCAGGTAGCTGGCCGAGCCGTTGATCATGTCGGCCAGCGCGAGCTCGTCGTGGTTGGCGAGGCGCGACGCGCCCTCGCGCACGCGCGCCACCAGGCTGTCGCCGCTGCGCTCGTCGCGCTCGTCGTTCTCGTGCCAGTCCACGGTCAGCTCGTAGTCGTAGACGTACACGGTCTTGCTGAAGTCGGTGAAGCCCTTGCGCGCGCGCGCGTCGCCGCGCAGCCAGACCTGCGGCACGGGCACCGAGTTGAAGCCGTGGAAGATCTCGTACGCGCCGCGCGCAGGCACGGTGCGGAACAGGCGCTTCCACCACGCGTCCTCGGCCAGGCGCGTGCGGTACACGGAGTCGAACTCGGCGCGCAGCCCGGGAGTCAGCGCGTTCGAGGAGGAGTCATCAATGGCAACCGGCATGAAGTATTGAGGGGTTGGAACCGTGAATCGGAATCAGAGTGTCGGAACGGCGCTTCGCGGGTGTTCGCAGCGGGCGCTCACGCCGGCTCGATGTCGACGAAGAAGCTGGCCGCGCCGGAGGAGTTCCAGGCGGTGGTGGCGGTCTTGACCTTCACGGTCACGACGTCGCCATCGGAGAAGCGGTAGTTGATGCTGCTCGCGCAGTCGCCGGCGACGAACTCGAACATGCCGCTGGCACCGCTGCCCGCTGCAAGCGCGAGATCGCCGAGGCCGCTGGCACCGAGCAGCAACTGGAACACGGTCGCGCCGCTGGTCGCCGCGGGCGCCTTGCGCGCGGGGTAGCTGTGGAAGCCGACGATGCGGCCGTGGCCCCACAACTGCTGGCTGCAGACGACATCGTTGAGCGCGATGGAGTTGAGGCCGACGGTGCCGAGCATGCGCGTCTCGCGCGGCCGTGCGGAGTCGAGCGCGAGGCTCTCGCCGATCGTCAGCGAGAGCACGTCGCACGTGGTCCCGCTGTGCCAGCGCGAGACAATGCCGACCGGCACGGCGTCGGCCGACGGGCGCGTCAGCGTGAACGTCTGGTCGTCGGTCATGTAGACCAGCTGCCCGACGTCGGTGGCGGCCGACGCGCCGGTGACGGTCGCGCGCTCGATCACCGCGCCGTCGCAGCGCACGGCCACGGTGTTGGTGCCGTCACCGCTGACGCGCTGCTCGCACCAGCCGACGAAGCGCACGTGCTCGGTGCTCGACGTGGAGACGCAGACGGCCCGGCCGGTGGAGAGCTTGAGGCCGACGGCGCTGCCGGCGTAGTACTCCTCGCCGTTGGTGGTGAGCAGCGCGAGCGAGTGGAGTCGCGAGCGGTAGCTGCGCGAGGTGTTGGAGGAGAGGTCGGTCATGTGAGTGGGGGTTGAGTGGTTGAGATCAGGTGGTCAGACGGTGCAGCTGGATCTGCCCAGCGCGCGCGCCGCCTTCGCACACGCGCGCCGCACGAACGCGCGAGCGTCGCGCTCGCCGGCTTCGCTGATGCGCCGCGTGGCAAGCAACTCGCGGAACGCAGCCATGCGCACCAGCGCGGCCGGCGGGTCGAGCGCGGCGTCGTCGAGCCGCTTCAGTTGCGCGTCGATGTCGAAGGTCAGCTCGCGGCCGCGCAGCTCGCCAACGCGCGGGATGCGGTCGTGCGAGATGCCGAGGTCGAGCACGGCATCGAGCGACGCGCGCCGTGCGCCGCGGATCATCAGGCCGCGAGCGGTGGCATTCCAGACCTGCGCATCGCCGGGCAACTGCGCGATCAGCGCCTCGAACGACGTTGCCATCGCCTGCATGCTGACCAGCGTCGGCAGCGGCGCACTATCGAGGCCGGTCGCCATCACCTCGGCGCGCGCCGCGCTGCGTTCGCCCCAGTGGCCGACGCAGCCCGGCGCGTGCGTCTGCGTGCCGTTGGTGAACGACAGGTCGAGGCCGCAGAGAACCAGCGGCGAGCAGCCGAGGTGCCGGCCGAGTTCGAACGCGGCGTGCGCCACGCTCAACGTCTCGGCCACCGTGGGCACCGCGGGCAGCAACCCGGCCGCCGGCGAGGGCGTGCCGAACCACGTGCGCGGGCCGCGCCAGGCGTTGCTGATGCGCGGGTGGCAGTACTGCTGTTGCGCGAGAAGCGCGTCCGTCCTGCCGATCAGCGAGCGCAGCGCCGACTGTTTGTGCGGCTGCAGGTCGATGCTCGCGATGGCATGCGGTTCGATTCCCGCGGCCAGCAACGCCGGCGCTGCCGTGTCGCACGCGATGATCAGCGCGTGGTGTCGCACGCGTCGCAGGTCGTGCAGCGAGTCGGCCAGCGACGGCCCGGCCGCGACGATGATCGCCGGGAGGCCCACGGCGAGATTGGCGAGCGACGCGGAGTCGGTGGAGCCGGGGTACCACGCGACGTTGCGCAGCGTGTGATGCACGAACCGGCGGGCGTGCAGCGCAAAGGTGGATGCGCTGACGATGTAGCGCTGCACGCCCGCGCCGGCCGCCTCGGCCAGTTCGTGGATCCGCGCGCCGCCGTCGTCGCTGGCCGCAATCTCGTCGGGATGCACGGCGCAACACACGCGCTGCGGCAGAAAGCCGGGAGACGACGCGACCTCGCAGGCCGCCTGCGCCGCGGTGAGCGGGTCCTGGTCCGGATGCACCGCGAGCACCACGCGCGGGCGATCGCTGGCGCCAGCTCGCTGCAGCGCGTCGCGCAACTGGTCAGCGCCGCGCCCGATCACAAGGTAGAGGTCGGCGCGCTGCGCGGCCCAGGCGTCGATGATCGGATCGGTCGTGGTCGAAGAGGTCGTCGTCGTCATGTGTGGTGGTTGCGGTTGCGGTTGCAGTCGTTCAAGCCCACGCGCTGCGGCGCGTGGGTCCGGTCGCGTGGTCCCTTGCGCGCGTTCAGTCGGTCACTTCCGCGAACGGCACCACCGGCGGCAACACGCGGGTGCCGGCGTCGCGATCGGCGTCCGGCGCAATCTCGTCGAGCACTTCCTGCAGGGCGGTGAGCAGGTCGATCAGCCGGTTGCGCAGCTCGGCGCGCGCGTCGGCGGTCATCGGGGGTGCGGGCATCGTGTGTGGTCCTCCGGGTTCAGTGGGTGGTGGTGGATACCGGCGCGAGTCGCGACCGGATGTAGTCTTCGCGGCCGAACGAGCAGCCGAGCGCACGGAAGCGCGGTTCGAGGCTGGCGAACTCGATCGCCGCCGCCTCGGCCATGCGAGCCGCGTCGTCGGGCAGGCCCAGCTCGCGCACGATGCGCGCGATCTCGCGATGCGCCTCGTTGCGCGGCGACGACGGCGACGCGGATGGCGCCGACGAACTGACCGGCGCAAGCGGCAGCAACTCGCGCAGCGCCGCGAACAGCACCGGCAACTGCGTGGCGCGCTGCGCAAGCTGCCGCACCAGCGACTCGCGGAAGACGAAGCCACCGGCGGCGAGCGCGTTCAGTTCGCGCTGCAGGTCGGCTTCGCTCCAGTCCGCTCCGGTGTTCGTGTCCGGTTCGGGCTCCGCCTGCAGGTCATCCAGCGTGGCGTGCACGCGCTCGAGCGCGACGCGGGCGGTGCGCGCCAGGTCGGCGCCGCCCTCGAAGCTGGCGACGCAGTGCAGGTGCTCGCCGCTCTCGGCGAACGCGAACGCCAGCGGCGCGTCGACCGTGTCGTCGGCCGTCTCGTTCACGCGCGTGACCGGGAAGCGGAAGAACGGCACGGTGCTTTCCAGCAGCGCGAGGCTGGCGATCTCCGGCTCGCCGGGCAGGTGGATCTCGACGCTGCGGTACGGGATGCGCGACTCGCGGATGCGCGAGAACACGTCCGGCGGAATGGCCGTGATCGTGGCGCGGAGCCGCGCGGGGGTGCTGTCACGATCCACGCGCAGGTCGCGCAGGAACCCGGCGAACGGCGGCTCATCCTCGCGCGCCGGGTCGTGATGGCCGAGGTGCACCGGCGCGAGGTAGCCGCCCTGCGCGCGCTGCACCGCGCGGTCGGTAGCCGCCTGCAACCAGTCGGCGTCGAACACATCGACGTCGCCGGTGTGCGGATTGAGTCGCGAGCACTCGGCGAAGATGTCGAGCTCGCGGATCTCGAAGGTGCCGTCGGGGAGGCGACGGGCGGGGTAGTGGTGAGTGAGTTGCATGCGTTGGGGTTGGTTGGAGGGTCGCGCGCTCGCGGTGTTTGCCCACGCCGGGCCGGGCGCGGGCTTCAAGGCGTGTTGCGTGCTGCGTCAGGGCGCGATCGTGCTGCGCGAGAGCTCGACCCAGTCGCTGCCGTTGTAGCGCAGCGTGAGGTGTTCGCTCGCAATGCTGCTGAGGTCGGTGGTCAGCGCGAAGTCGGACGCGAGGCGCAGGTTGCCGGTGCCGTGCTTCGCGGTGGCGGCCACGCCCATGCCGATTGCGCGCGCGACGATCACCTGGCCGATGCGGCCGTTGTCGATCGTGTCGACGTCGGCGCTGGCCCCGGCGACAAGCTGCACCGCGACCTCGGCGAACTGCGCGAGCATGTCGGGCAGCGCGATCACGCCGGAGGCGAGTGCGATCGCGGTGGTCGTCGGACCGGCCAGCACGTGCTCGTCGCCGGCATCATCCTCGAACACCAGGCGCTGGTCGGTGTCGTCGCTGACCCACAGCGAACCCTTGCCGGCGGCCGTGTTGTGCGGGTTGGACGACTGCTCGTCGAACACGAGGCCGGTCGGGTCGATCAGGCCACTGACGGTGAGCTTGCCCGACACGTTGAGTTCGCCGAACCAGCCGGCCTGCCAGGGAGCGCTGAGCGAGCCGAGCGATCCGCTGCCCAGCGGCGTGATGTCGCCACGCACCTGCAGCGTGCCCTGGCGCGACGTCGCGCTCGCGTCGGAGAAGTCGACTCGCAGGTTGCGCGCGCCGCTCGCGCCAACGAGTTCGAACCACGCCGCGTCGGAGAAGTCGCCGCTGCGCTGGTCGGGCGTGCCCCAGCCGAGGCGCGACGCATTGCCGCCGGCAAAGCCGTTGTAGAGCAGCAACGTGGTGTCGCTGACCGCCGGTGGGTTCACGCCGTCGAGCAACACTTCGGGCGGGCCGAACAGCGCGCCGCCGGGCGTGGTACCGGCGATGTAGAACGCGCCGGGGTCGGTGGTGTGTTGCCAGTCGCCGTTGGCGTCGCTCGCGCCGAAGCTCTGCATGTGCCAGACGAGCGGCGTCGTCGTCCACGCGGCGGGGGCGGCGTGACCGCTGCTGGCGTCGTGCTTCTCGCGATTGGCCTTGCGACGCGTGAACTCGTTGTCCGGGTTCCACGCGGGGTTGGTGGTCGTGTCGTCGATGTCGCTCGCGGTGTCGTCCGCGTCGCTCGCAGCACCATCGCCGAAGCGGCCATCATAGGGCATCGCACCGCTGCCCGCGTTGTCGTCGGCACATCGCACCGCGGTGCCATACAGCGACGGCAGCGCGAGTTCCCACGGCGTGCGCGCCGGCTCGATCGGCGCACCCGGCTGCGGGTTGAGCTTGTCGCTGAGGTGCGACAGATCGACCGGCACGAGCTTGTCGCCGTCGCGATCGAGCTTGCCGGGCGGATCGCCACCGGTGACGCGCCAGTAGTCGGGCTTGAGCGGGAAGTACGGCGGGCGGATCGCGGTCGTCGTGTACCAGCGCCAACGGCCCACGCGCGGCCCATCGAGCCACGGGTGCGTCACGTCGGTGTCGTACACGAGATGCACCTTCACCGGCACCGGCAGATCGCGACCGTTGCGATACGGGCCGTCCTCGAAGTCGAGCGGGCCGTCCTTCACCACGTCGCGGAAGAAGTACGCGTTGGTCCACAGGTGGCCGCTGTTCCAGGTGCGGCCGTCGGCGCTGGTGCCGAGCGTGTGCTGGTCGCCGATCGTGCCGGGATGCAGCGGACCGAACGCTTCGTGACTCGCCAGCGCACCGAGTACCTCGGGGGCCCGCGGACCAGTGATCGTCGGCTGGTTCGCGCTGGCCTTGCCCGGCGGCGTGCCGCTGTTGACCCACGCGCCGTAGCCGGTCGCGTCGCCGCCGCTGCGACCGAGGTTCCACGCGGGCACATCATCGCCCTGCAACCCCAGCGGCGAGCCGGTTGGCAGCTTGGCGACGCGCAGGTGCGCGTGCAGTCCGCCGGCGTGCTCGCGGTCGAGCTCATGCGTGCCGGGCACCACGTCGTGCACCGGCGACGAGAAGCGCGGCGCGTCGTCGGCCAGGTGATGCGCGACGAGTTCGAACTGCGGGAAGAAAATGTTCTCCTGCGCTGCCTCGTGCGTGCCAGCGACGAGAATGCCGGGCACGCCATCGGGCAGCGGGCGGCCGCTCGCCGGGGCGAACTCGCCGTCGCGCATCGGCTCGAAGCGCGCATCGAGTTTGCCGGCCGCGTCGTGCCGCGGACGCAACTCGCCGTCGTGCGTGCCGGCCGGCCAGGCGAATGACCACGCGCCGAGCCCGCGCGGCTCGCTCTCGCTGTGCAGTCGCGCGTCGTTCGCGCCGTTCGCATCCGCGCGCTCGGCCGCCTTCCACCACGCCGCGTTGATCTTGTCGCCGGCGTCGGTCAGCTCGTAGTCGGCGCCGTCGTCGGTCACTCGCGCGCCGCCGGTCACGTTGCGTTGCGCCGCGGGCAACTCGCCGCGATGGTCGCGCAACAGCTCGTACCCGTGATGCACATGGTCGTCCGGTCGGGTCATCCCAGTCTCCGCGATCCTTGACAGACGTCCGAAAAACGTGGGGTGAGACAACACAACACCCCCTCTGTATTGAGGATTGTCCTATCTTCGGGTCGTTTTTTTGACGCAACACGATGGCGGCCAAGGGCTTTGGCGAGTCCTGGCTAAAATGGACCGATGTCTGAGGCTGGCGACCCCTGGCGAGCGCTACACTCCGCTCGACTTTGCGCTCTGCCAGCGACCCGCCACCGCGTGATCACGCCACCTGCCGAAGACGACGCGACCGAGCATTCTCCGGACCCGGCCGGCGATCGCATCCGCATCGAGCATCCGGACGCCGACGCGGCTGACCGCAACCGCCGCTACTTCGGCGCCACGGCGCTGCAGCGGTTTGCCGCGGCGCGCGTGCTGGTGGTCGGCGCCGGCGCGGTGGGCAACGAAGTCTGCAAGCACCTCGGCATGATCGGCGTCGGCGAGATCGTGCTGGTCGATCCCGACGTGGTCACCGATTCGAACCTGAACCGCTGCGTGCTGTTCCGCCCCGGCCAGGGTGCTGCGCGCATGCCCAAGGTGCAGGCCGTCGCGGCGGCGTTCGTCGAGCACGGCTGGAACACACGGATCGATGCACGCGCGATCGGCATCGAGGACGTTCCGCCGGAGGTGTGGCTCGACGCCGACCTCGTGGTGTGCGGCGTGGACGACGATCACGCGCGCTACTGGCTCAACCGGCAACTGCTGACGCACGCGCTGACCGACGGGCGTTCGCGGTTCGTCATCGAAGGGGCGATGGGCAGCGACTTCACGCAGTGCCGCACGCTGGAGCTGCCGCGCACGGCGTGCCTGTGCTGCAACTGGACGACCGACCTGCTCGACGCCGTGCTGCAGCGGCGCAAGCTGCGCACGTGCATGGAGTTTTTCGTCGAGTCGGCGCGCATCTTCCCGGCGATCTCCACGCAGACGTCGCTCGTGTCGGCGCAGATGGCGACCGACGCGATCCGCATTCTGGCGCACCAGGCGGACTACCGCGCAACCGGCGAGTGGCCGGCCGAGCGTGACGGCCGCATGGTGCCGATGGTCGGCAAGCTGGTGCGCTACGAGACGCCGACGGCGCGCTGCCAGGTGGCGAGCATCATGCGCAATCCGAAGTGCATCGAGCCGTTCTGCCGCGAGGGTGGTGGAGCGAGGTAAGAGCCGCGACCGTGAGAGCCTGTGCGCGAATCGCGGTTCCAGGCGAGCCGGGGGGTGTGAACCCGTGGGCGCTAACACAAGAGCCGCGAGCGCGAGCGAGCGGGCCC
>JBFWQT010000242.1:0-10101 GCA_050249295.1 Planctomycetota bacterium | reverse complement strand
GGGTGCAAGGATCACATGATGAGAACGCGACAGCGCGCCAGCCACTTCCACAGTTCCGTCCGGGCCGTCGTCCCGGCGATCGACCGCAATCCGCCGCGCCACGCCCTCCCCGCGGAACTTGCCGCGCGGGTCGTAGACCATCACGGCGGTGCCGACCGCATCCACCACCAGCGCCTCGCGCGGCACGAACCAGCGCTCGACGGTCGGCGGCTTCGCGGCGGCGTTGCCATCGCCGGCGGGGGCCGACTGCGGTTGCGGCATCGGCATGAAGCGCGCGCGCACGAGCATGTCGGGCCGCATCTTCGGATCGGGATCGACGATCTGCACCTTCACCTGCAGCGTGTTGCGCGCCACGTCGGCCTGGCGCACCAGCCGCAGCACCTTGCCCTCGAACGTCCGCCCCGGCACCGACTCGCACGTGACTTCCACGCGCTGACCGGCGCGGATCGCGGGCACATCGCCGAGCGGCATGTCGACCTTGGCCTGCAACTCGCCGGGGCGGAACGCGTCGATCAGTACGGTCGCGGCGCGCTGCGCATCCATCGCGTCCTCGCCGGGCGACATCAGCGGACTGACCGGCATGCCGGGTCGCGCCAGCACGCGCATCACCTCGCCATCGATCGGCGAGCGGATCACGTGCGCCTCGCGCCGCACCTGCAGCACGGCCAGCTGGGCGGTTTCCCGCGAGAGCCTCGCCTGCGCCACGCGGTGCGCGGCCGTGGCATCGGCCAGCTTCGTGCGCAGCTCGACCGGCTGGTTCATGCCTTCGCGCGCGATGTCCATCATCACGCGGTGCGTCTCCACCAGCTTGAGCTGGCGCTCGAGCGCGGTCTTCGCTTCCTCGTACTCCTGCAGCAGGTCGGTCGGCTTTGCCGCCACTTCTCGCGCTACCGCGAGCCCGGCGGCGGCCGCCTCGCGCTGCTGCACCAGGGCCTCGCGACCCACCAGCGCGGCACGGTGTTGTTCGCGTGCCATCGCCAGTTTCGCGCGCTGCTGCACCGCCTCGATCTGCGATGCGGCCGTGGCCTGCGCCATCTTCTCGTAGGCCGCCGCGTTCTGCTCGAGGTAGCTGATCTCGGCGACCAGCGACGCGATCGTGCCGTTGAGTTCGGCGACCGACGCGTCGATCGAGGCGATGCTGGCCTCCAGGCTGGTCACGGCCATGCGCGCCGGTCCGTTCTGCTTCAGGCGCTCGGCCAGCGACGCCACGCGCGCGCGCAGGCGGTTCTCCTCGAGCATCAGGTCCGACATCGTGTGCTGCTGCACGGCGAACGCCATGCGCGGGGCGAGGTTCTGTTCGAGCATCGCTGTCGCGTTGTCGATCTGCACGGCCGCCATCGCGACGTCGGCCTCGGCCATTTCCACGATCGCACGCTGGCGTTCGATGTCGGCGTCGATCAACGTGGTGTCGAGCGTCGCGATGATCGTCTCGCCCTTCACCAGCGTGGTGCCCTCCACCACCGGCAGCGTGGCAATCACACCGGCGACCAGCGGCGGCACGGCCGTCGGGTAGGGGTCGGGCTCGAGCCAGCCGCTGGCGATCACGGCCGTCGACGAGCCGCCGGCCGTCGCGACGTCGGTGCGCACGATCACTGGCGCGGTGCGCACGGTGGTCACCGGTTCGAGCATCGGCAGCAGGAACCACAACGCCAGCACGCCCGCGAGCGCGGCCGTCACCACCAGCGGACCCCACGTCTGCAACGCGAGCCGCCGGCGATTGCGACGTGCCGTGTCGCTGTCGGCGCGCGCAGCTTGCGGAGCGACCGTGGTGGCGCCGCGCAGAACAGAAAGGTCGACGTCGGTCTGCATCAAATAGAGGTGGGGTCGTGAGCCGTGGTATGCGCCCGATCCACGCCGCCGGCCAGCGCGGCCATCACGCGGCAGGCATCCAGGTCGCCGCCGGGGCAGTCGTCGTGCAACTGCTGCAGCGCGTCGCGCATCTGCTGCAACTCGGCGATGCGCCGATCGATCGCGTCGATCTTCTCCTGCACGCGCTGCATCACCGGTTCGCACGACGGGCAGGTGTTGCCGCTGTGGTGATCCCCCGCGCGGCAACGCGCGCCGGCGTCCTCATCCAGCAGCGCGGCGATCTCGGCCAGCGAGAAGCCCAGTGTGCGCGCGCGGCGGATGATCTTCGCGCGTCGTACGTCGTCCGCACGGTACAGGCGGTAGCCCGAGGCCGATCGCGGCGGGGCGGGCAGCAGGCCCTTGCGCTCGTAGAACCGCACGGTCTCCACGCCCATGCCGGCTGCCTCCGCCAGTTCGCTGATGAGGTAGGTGGGTGGGGTTGCCGGGCTGATCATCTGCTGTCGGGATCGGTAGTTGCGTCGCGCGGATTCTACACCCTGTACCATGGTACGGAGTCAACACCCGGAATTCGCATCGTTTGCATCGCGCGAACGGAGGAAGCGGCTGAACGGGTTGACGCCCCCGCGCCAGGACGTATGTTCCGGGCTCTGCCGGTGCCGCAAGTGCGTGTCAAGCGTTACCCGATCAACGCCGGCAGCGTTCCGTCTCGTACGTCCGCAGGCAGACAGGACCAGCGCCTGGCCAGCGGTGGAGTTCGCCGACCGTCGTCGCTCGCGCGATCCACGATCCGCGGATTCCCCCGCAGCAAGCATCCGGCTCCGGTCCGGGTCGGCTTCGCGGACCCACGATGACAGTGATCGTTCATCCCTACACATCGACTCAGGAGAGGACTGCTATGGGTTTCTTCGCCAGCATGAGCATCGGCCCGAAGGTGGACAAGGTCGTGGAGCTCGCCAAGAAGGACGTCCGCGACAAGGCGATCGAGAAGCTCAAGGGCAAGGCCGAGGACGCCGCCAAGGAAGCGCTCGCCGACATGGCGTCGGACGCGGTGAACGACAAGCTCAGCGAGGCGCTGGGCGATAGCGCGAGCAGCATCCCGGACTACCTGCGCAAGAAGATCGTCGAGAAGGCCTGTGAGAAGCTGGTCGACCAGCTGTGGGACGACCTCAAGGACAAGATCAAGGGCTGATCGCCCGGTTCGTGTCCGGCTCGTGTTCGACTGCCGTGCCTGCGTGATGCATGCACGGCAGTCGCCGTTTCAGCCCGGGGCCGGTGGTCTGTGATATCCTGCGGCCCCCGGCAGCCGCCTGCATCGCGCACGCATGACCGTCAGACCCCGGGAAGGCTGGTACGCCGAACTCGGCGACCCGATGTGGCGGGATGCGCTGCTCGCGTGCCCGGCCACACTCAGCGTCGAAGAACTCGACACGCGCAGCGCCACGCCCACCGCCAACGAGTACGCGTGGCTGATCGAACCCGAGGCCGCGACCGGCGGCACCGGCGCTGGCGGCGCATCCGCGTACGGCAGCTTCGGCACGATCGCCGGCCCCGGGCTGTTCTACTTCCCGTGGCGGCGCGACGCGGCGGTCTTCAACGCGTTCCTCGAACATCGCCAGACCGCGCCATGGTGTCGCGCGCAGTTGCTCGAACGCGAACTCACGCTGTTCGACCGCCTCGGCCAGGTGCGCCGGCAGATCAGGCTCAACCGGATGCGCCAGCTCGGCTCGCTGCATGCCGCGCTGGGGTTTGCGCCTGCGCCGACGACGCTGTTCCCGCCGGGCACCCGGCTCGACCTCGTGGCTATCCCGAAGGGTTCGGCTGCCGGGCTGACGCTGCTGCGCGACCTGCTGCGCTTCCAGACCGGCGACGGCGGCGCGCTGGTGTACGACCTGCGCGTTGTGCCGGTGCATGTGCTCGACGCGCGCGACCCGTCGGTGTTGCGACGCACCAGCGGCCTGCGCTTCAGCGCGTCGGCGCACGACGTGGCGATGCTCGTACCCGAGGCGGCCAGCGCCGACTGGCCCGTGCTCGGCGCGAAGCTGATTGACGCCGCGGCGGGTCGTGAGTCGATCAGCCTGTTCCGCGTGTGCCGCGAGGGCGTGCCCGATCCGGCGATTCCGCCGCGCGACGGCGGCGAGGCGGCCGCGCGCGCGAACCTGCGCGACACGACCGGGAGCGGCGGCAGCGGCGGCATTGGCAGCGGCCGCAGCCTCAACAGCCCGCTCTGCCTTGTCGAGTGGGGCGCCAGTACGAGCGGTATTCGCTGGGACACCTCGCAGCTGCCGAAGGCGCCGGAGTCAATTCCGGACGCCTCGCCGGTGTGGCGCGCATTCGGCAGCCAGCCGATGGCGTGGGTCGAACTCGACCAGGCGCGCGCGGTCGGCGCATCGATGTCGCTGACGATTCCGTGGGAGCGACTCGGCGATTCGCCCGCGCCAGCGACGGCAGCGCGCAGCGCGGAGCGCGGGCCCGGCGCGATCACCGAACGGCTCGTCGCGCCGCCGCTCGAGCAGTTCCGCGTGCCGTTCCGACTGGTCAAGACGCCACAACGCGCCGAGGCGCGCGCGTGGCTGCTCGACGCCGTGCAGATGGACCGGCTGCGCGAGGTGCTCTCCGTGCAGCCCGCGTCGCGCCTCGACGGCTTCGAAATCGCCGCGGTGCCCGCGCTCGACTCGTGCATCGTGCAGCGCCGGCACGGCGACGAGTTCATGGACATCCCCGGCGAGCCGCTTGCGCCGCTGCCCGGCTGCCCGCGCCTGCTCACGCTGATCAACCGCACGCTGCGGCCGCGTGTCAACCCGGTGCGCCTGCCGTCGTTGCTCGATCTGCCGGCCGACGTCGTGACGCTGTTGCTGCCCGTGGCGACCCCGCCGAACGGCAATGGCAACGGACATGCGCCGACAGTCGGCGAACCCTACGACCGCGTCGAGCTCAAACGCTCGTCGTTCGTGCCGCTGGCCTCGCTGGTCGAGTACGTGCTCGCGCTCGACCTGTCGCAGCGCGTGCCGCTGAGCGTGCCGGAGTTGCTTGACCAGTCGGTGTTCGAGCATCCGCGTCATTGGGCGCAACTGGCGCATCGCGCGTGGCTCGACATGCGCCACACCGGACGCGCCGCCAGCGCGCGCGACGTGCACGCCACCGAGCAGAGCCCCGCACCCGGCCCGCGGCCCGCCGAGTTGCCCCAGCCCGAACTCGCGCCCGCCGCACCGGCCGAACGCAAGCCGCGCCGCACCGCCAGCAAGCTCGTCGTCGCGCCGGTCAAGCATGCCGAGCCGGATGCACTCGTTGTCGAAGAACGACGACTCGAGGAGAAGCTGGCCGACATGCTGGTCGACCCGTCGAACCTCGCGCTGCGCGAGGTCTGGCACGATCTCGGCGAGGTCAAACGGCAGCGCGAGAAGCCGGGCGAGGCGTTGTTCTGTCACGTCAATGCGTCGTGGTTCCCGCGTGACGACGCGGCCGCCGCAACGGCAGCGAGCGAACTGCGCGAGTCGCTGCAACGCCTGGCCGCCACGACGTCGTTCGCCGCGTCGCTCGACGGCCGCTCGCCGCTGGAAGCGCTGCGCGAGCTGGACCGCACCGGCACGTTCACGGCCGAGCACTTCATCTGCCTGTGGTTCATCGTCGAGTCGGCGCGGGACGACGCCGAGGCCGGTGCGCCACCGGAGCCCGAACTGATCGTCGCACTGCAACGCTTCCTCTCGCGCCTGCGCGGCGTGCTGCCCTACAAGTTGCGCTGGCTGCTCGCCCTGTCGGTGTCGCGCCTGGCCGACGACGAGATCGCGCTCGAACGCGAACGCGAGGACCTGCTCGGCGAACTCAACCTTCGCGGCCTGACGGTGCAGAACCTCGAGTCGCTGGTCAGTGGCCTGCTCTCGCGGCGCGGCGCGTTGCGCTCGCCCGACAGTCCGTTGCCGACGCGCAGCGGTGTGGCGAGCACCCGCTGGGCCAGCGACGACTCGGCCGGGCAGGGCGAGAAGTGGGCGCGCGCATGGCCGCCCGACGCGCTCACCGAGTGGATCACCGCGCTCTCGCAGACGATCAACCCGCAGTCGCGCGGGCGCGACTCGATCCAGTTCTACGTCGCGCTCGGCGAGATGCTGCTCACGCTCGGCCGGCAGTGGGGCCAGAAGCACCTGCCGATCGATCGCCTGATGGACATGCTGCAGCACGAGCGCTCGCTGCTGCTCGGCCCGATTGTCCGCACGCACCTGCGCGAGTTCGACGTGAGCAATCCGCCGGACGAGGCGCAACGGCTCGACGCGCTCGCGCAGTTCATGCGCGTGCCCGACGACGACAGCATGCCCAACAACGTGCAGCAGCCGCGCCGCTTCGCCGACTTCTCGCCCGAGTTGCGCACCCGCATCGCGCGCTACGTGGTCCTGATCGGCCAGCGCTGGATCTCGCCGCGCGTGCGCGACCAGTGGCGCGAGGTGCTGGCCGACGATCCCGGCGACCTGATGCTCGACCTGATGTGCGAACAGCCGCGGCACTGGTTTGCGCTGCTCGGCTACACGTTCATCACCGACGACCTGTTGCCGCGCATCGAGGCAATGGCCGCCGACGTGCGCTCGATGAAGCCGGTCGCGCAGGCGCAGTTGCTGCGCGTGATGAACGAGGCCGCGGCCGTGTGCCTGCAGCGCAACCTGCCGCAGTTGCTCGCCGACGACCTGCCGCTCACGCCGTCGGCCGGTGACGAGGCCGCGGCGCGGCTGCTGCGCGCGTTCGAGCAGATGTGCCCGCGCCTGTTCTGGGAGCGCGACGCCGAGCGGCTCGGCCCGGAGCTGGCCCGCCTCGAATTCCTCGACGCGCCGTCGCTGCAGTTCGCGTGGCGCGACCCGACCGGCCCGTCCGACTGGCGCTGGCTGCAGGGGTTTGTCCACTTGCAGCTCGCCAGCGCCGCGCGACTGTGCCGTCGCGACGAGCGCACGGCCGCGCTCGAACTGATCGAGGAACTCGTCGAGGCATGGCGCAAGACGTACCCGCCGGACGACAAGGGGTTCTCGCTGGCGGCGCGCAGCCACGTGAAATGGCTGGTCCGCGGCGTGCTCGAAGTCGTCCCGCTGATCGGCAATCGCAGCGCCGGCGTGCGTCTGATCAACACCTGCATCGAGCACGGCCGCAGCTCCGACACCTACACGCGCGCCGAGCTCTACTCCGCCGCGGCCCGTGCGCTCGCGCTGCTCGGCGAACGCGGCGAGGCCGAAGCCACGCTCACGCGCATTCTCCAGGCGGTCGACGAGAGCGTTACCGACGACCTGCTGATGTTCGAGGTCGTCGAGCAGGTGGTGACGTCGGCGCTCGAGTTGCTCGAACCGGCCGCGTTCCGCAAGCAGATCGCGCGCACCGCCCGCATGCTCGCAAGCCGCCACTTCTCGGGCACCGCCGGCGCGTTCTACCGCAAGCAACTGCTGCTCCACATCCACTTCGCCGAGTGGAGCCTCGACAGCGACATCGAGACCGTGCCCCGGCTCAGGCCCTTCGGCAAGAAGAAGGGCCGCGAGCCCGAGGACCTTACCGGCCTCGACGACTCGGGCGTGCGCGACCACGCACTCTACTGGGCGCGCCAGTACCTCACCGCGCGGGCCTACGAGAAGGACGAGACGGTCGCCGGGTGGTTCCGCTCGGTGCAGGACTTCATCGGCCGCAACAAGGAGAACATCGGCGCGCTCGCGCGTGACCAGTTGCACGCGCTGACCGATCACTTCCTTGGCGAGGCCGCGGCCGAGCACAAGGCGCTGCACGATTTCCGCCGCCAGGAGGAAACCCTGATCCGCAATCGCATCGCCTGGGAGCGCCTGACGTGAGCGAGGCCGGGCATGACCTGCTGGCGCGGGCCGGGCGCAGCCTTGCGCGCGCAATGTTCGGCCTGCGCGTCACCGTGCTCGGCGAGCCGCTGCCGTCGCGGCGTGAGCGGGACGACTCGCAACCGCTGCTCTTGCTGGCCAACCATCCGACCTGGCTCGACGCGTTGCTGCTGGCTTCGGCGTGGCGGCGCGAGCATCTGTTCGTCGTGCAGCCCGACGCAGCCGGGCGGCCGAAGCGCGTCACACGCATGATCCACCGCCTCGCCGAGAAGCAACCCGGCACCGACCTGCTGGTCAGCACGGCCGACACGTCGGACGCTGCCGCGAGGCGCATCGGCGAGCACCTGCGGGCCCGGCAACACGTGGCGGCGTTCCCGGAGATGATGCGCAGCGCCGGGCCGTTCGCGAACGACCAGCTCGACCTCGCGATGTTCGACGTCGCGCGCGACATCGGTTCTGCCGTCCAGACGCGCCCCGTGACGCTGCTCGGTGGCTTCCGCGTCTGGCCGGCATGGCAACGCTGGCGCGTGCCGCGACTCGCCCCCGTCGAGGTGATCATCCATCCGCCGCTGCCAGCCACGGCCGGTCGCGACGAACTCGCCGCGCGCTGGCGCGAGGCAGTCAACGCCCCGTTGCTCGACTGGTTCCGCCGGCACACGCCGCGCACCGACGTCTCGCTCTGGTTTTTCGGTCGCGGCCTGCGCATGCCCCGCTGGCGCCACGGCCCGCGACAGCCGGAGGTCGAACTCGGTGTGCAGTTGGGTCTCGTCCCGCGCGAGGGTACGCTGAGAGTTCCCGGACAACCCCGCCCGTGATGCCACCGCACCTGCCACAACTGTTGATTGCTCTTGCGCTGCTCGTCCCGCTCGCCGGGTCGGCCCGCAACGCGCTCGCCGACCCGCCGCCAGAGCCGGAGCCGGAGCAGCTCGCCGACCCGGCGCAGCGCGCCACCTGGATGCCCGACACCACCGGCACCAGCGAGGTCGCGCACAACGAGGAGCGCGTCCGGCTCGTGACGCGGCTGTTGCACGATCTGCCGCATGCCGCGCAGCTCGGGTCGATCACGCGCTTCATCGATCCGGCGCGCTGGCTGCTCGGCATTCGCAACGAACTGACGCCGCCGCCCGGCGCGGCGGCGACCGCCCGGTTCCGCTTCCGTTGCTTCATCACGCCGGAAGTGGATGCCGTCGGCGAGCCGCGCGAGTATCCGTTCGCGCTCGACGAGATGCTGCGGCGTTCGTGGCGCAACACGCTGTTCGATTGCGTCGGCGAACTGCCCGACGACCGCCTGGTGTTCGAGGCGACGCGCAGCGATGGCGCTACGACCGAGCGCTGGCGGGTGGTCTTCTGGCTTGCGAAGGCCACCGACGGCCGCTGGATCATCACGCGTATCGACGATCCGCGGCACCTGCGCTTCTGCCTCGTCGAGGATCGCAAGCCGCCACGCAAGCCGGTCGACGGCGACGCCGCGGCTACCGATCGCGGCCCGGCGTGGTTGCTGCTGCCACCGGTTGCCGCGCGCGAGGCCTGCGTCAACGGTACCGATCCGGTCGGCGCCGCGCGCCTGGAGCGCGAGACCTTCGCCGCGATGAGTCTGTCCGATCCGCTGATGCCGCCCTATCTGTTGATCGAGTCGATCGACCTTGCGCGCAGCCGCCTGATGGTCGGCAGCCAGTACGGCGACGGCATCGCGATCGGCGAGCGCATCCTCTGTTACGCGCAGCGGCCCTACCGCCTCGTTGCGCTCGACGCCCATCGCGCGGTGTTCGAGAACTGGGCCGGCTACCGCTTCACGCTCGACAAGCGCACGCAGACCGTCGACCCGCCGGACCCCGACTTCCACCGGCTGCCGACGCACGACTGATCGATTGATTGATCGATCGCGCTTCAACCGGACCGCGCGCACCACTACTATCATGCACACCGTTCGCCGGGCGCCGACCGCAACATGAGCGACGCTGCCGACATCACCGTGCTGATCGCCGACGATGCGCCGGACATCGTGCGCACCGTACAGGCCCGTGTGAAGCACGCCGGCTTCGCCACGATCACCGCCGACAACGGCAAGTCCGCGCTCGACGCGCTGCTCGGCACGACCGGTATCGACG
Organism: Planctomycetota bacterium; assembly: GCA_050249295.1. Lineage (GTDB taxonomy): Bacteria > Planctomycetota > UBA8742 > SKZP01 > SKZP01 > JBFWQT01. Next base: position 377 of record JBFWQT010000242.1, on the reverse strand, counting down.
CTGACGGCAAGACGCCCGACATTGCGCTGATCGACATCAACATGCCGGGCATGAGCGGCCTCGAGGTCCTGCAGGCGGCGCGCGTCGAACGGCCGAACCTGCCGGTGATCGTGATGACCGCCGACATCACGGTGCCGCGCGTGGTCGAGGCGATGCGGGGCGGTGCGTACGATTTCCTGCCCAAGCCGATCGACCCCAACGTGCTGCAGGTCACGCTGCGGCAGGCCAGCGAGCACGTGCGACTGCAGCGCCGCGTGAGCCAGCTGCAGGAGGAACTGGGCATCTACGAGGGTCGCGTGGTGGCCGAGAGCGCCGGCATGAAGCGCGCCATGCGGCTGCTGCGTCAGGCGGTCGATTCCAACGCCACCGTGCTGCTG
>JBFWQT010000241.1:0-10123 GCA_050249295.1 Planctomycetota bacterium | reverse complement strand
ACAGCTTCCGCGAGGTGCGCTACGAACCGGCCGAGCCGCCGGCGACGCTGCTGCACGGCACCGGCTCGAACGCGGCCGTCGCGATCCGCGAGCAGGGGCTCAAGCCGATGTCGCGCACGTACGTGCACCTCACACCGGACGAGGATGTCGCCGGGGTGGTGGGCCGACGGCATGCCGGCAAGCTGATCATGCTCAGCGTGCGTGCGCTGGAGGCGCACCGCAGCGGCATCCTGTTCCACAATCCGGCGCCGCTGATCTGGCTGGCGAAGGAGGTTCCGCCGGAGTTCATCGACTTCCCGCGGTGACGGCTGGGCCGCCCGTCCGATTGGCGCCACCACAAGAGCCGCGAGCAGAAGTGGCTGTCAGAGGGTTCGTGTTCGGGGCGAGCCAGGGCGTGACTTTCAGACCGCTCGCTCGCGCTCGCGATTCTTGTGTTGGTGCGCATTGGTCGTCGCCGCAAGTTGGCGCGAAATGGCTCACCTAACGCCGTTCGCCGGCCACCGCGCAGGTCATGTACTCGTTGAGCGCGTCGCCGGCGAGGCCCTCTCCAAGGCCGGTCATCAACTTGGTCAACGCCGCTTCGGGCGTCATGTCGCCGCCGTCGATCACGCCCGACTCGGCCAGCCTGCGACCGCCACTGTAGAGCTGCAGGTCGACCGGGCCCTCGAAGCACTGCGTCAGCGCCACGCACGGCATGTCCAGCGCGCGGATCTCGTCGGCCAGACCACCGGCCAGCACCGGCACATTGCCCGCACCGAACGCCAGCAACACGAGGCCCCGCGCGCCGGCCGACTTCAGCGCGCGCACCTCGGCCGGGCGCGTCGTCGGCGTGATGAACAACACACTGACGTTCTGCTCCATCTTCAACGGCTGCGGCAACGGCAACCCCGGCAGACCCCGCGGCGGCAACACTTCGGGGCCGAGTTCCACATTCACACCGAGCTGCGCGAGCGGCGCGCAATTCGGCGAGTCGAACGCGGTGTAGTCGATCGTCGATCGCTTGCGACAGCGGTTGCCGCGCAGCAGCACCGAGTGCATGCACACGCACACCTCGGGAATCGCCATCGTCGCGACCGTCACCGAGTCGACCATGTTCACGCGCGCGTCGCTGCGCGGCTCGAAGATCGGCCGCTGACTGCCGGTGAAGACCACCGGCTTGCTCACCGTCGGCAACAGGAACGACAGCGCGCTGGCGGTGTAGGCCATCGTGTCGGTGCCGTGCACCACCACGAAGCCGTCGAAGCGCGAGTATTCCTCGCGCACCGCCTCGGCAATGGTGCGCCAGTCGTCGGGGTGGATGTCGCTCGAATCCTTGAGCATCAGGCTGCGCGCTTCGACCGTTGCAACCTGGCGCAACTCGGGCAGCGCCTCGGCCAGGTGATCGCCGAACTCGGACGGCGCCAGCGTGCCCTCGCCGTCGGGCGTGGAGGCCAGCGTGCCGCCGGTGAGCAGCAGCAGCACGCGGGCCCGGGTGTTGCCGCCCGACTCGTTGGCGGGGTTCACGCGGATCGCGGTGTTGCGATGGATGCGGCGGGTCGATTCGTTGCGAGCGGCCATCGATGCAGTCACTCCGGCAGCAGGCCGAGAACCTTCGTCCGCGCCGCGGCCGCGTCGGCCGGTGCGCGCGAGACGTCGGCCGCCTTGTCGCCGAGCAACGCGGCAGCCGAGAGCGTGGCGAACCAGCGCGTCTGCGCCGGCGTCGCGTCACTGGCGATCAGCTTGCGCAGCAGCGGCAGGGCCGTAGCGTCGCCCGCCTGGCCGAGCGCGACCACCGCACGCGAGAACACCCAGGCGTAGAGCGGCTGCGTCGCGCGCGTGTCGGCCAGGCGCTGCACCTCGCCGACAAACCAGCGGCGGTCGTCATCGTCGAGGTCGACCTTCGCGAGGGCCGACTTGGGCAGCCAGCCGGCGAGCACGGTCAGCGGCCGCACGGCGCGCAGGAAGTCAGGCTGCGCAGGCTCCTGACCGCCGGCCCACTCGGCCTCGTAGGCAAGCGTGCCGCCGATCGTCATGCGCGGCGCGAACCAGTTGTACGGTGCGGTCGTGTCGTTGATGACGCCGGGCACGGGCTGCTGCTGGGCATCGGTGCGCGCGCCGGAGTCGGTCACGCGGATCGTCGCGGCGCGCATGAGTTGCATCGCGCTCGCCTGGGCATGCAGGCCGCCCGCGTTCATGTGGCCGCGGTAGGCGAACACCGCAAAGACCGGCGCCGCGGAAGGCAGGCTCGCGCCCGATTCGAACACCGGCGGGTTCATGAACACGCGGATGCGGAGCACGTTGCCCGCGCCGGTGATGTCGGCCGGGCCGGTGCAGTGCAGCAGTTCGAGCACGTCGCGGCCCTGCACGGCTTCGGGTGCGCCGCGCGCGAGCACGATGTCGAGCGCGTCGCCCGGCTTCAACGCGGGCGCATCGTCGGGTAGCGCGACTTGTCCGGCCGGGCCGGTCAGCAGGGTCGCCACGCGGTCGCGCAGGATGGCGCTCGCGAACGCTGTGCGACCCGCGGCGTTCAGCGCGGGCACCGCGGGCAGGCCCATGCGACGGATCACGCTGCCGGCGCGGATCGCGAGCAGGCGATCGGTGCCGTCAACGCGTTGCAGCAAGCCCGGCAGTGCCGACGGCCCGGCCTCTGCCAGGGCGGCCGCGGCGGGCCGCCACTGCGCGGGTTCGCTGGCCGCGAGCTTCGCAAAGTCGTCGGCAGCTGCGTCCTGCGCCAGCGTAGCGGGCGCGGCAGTGGCAAGCAGCACGAGGCCGAGCACGGCAAGCAGGAATCGCATCGTCACTCCGGAAACGGCTGTTGGTGGCGGGTTGCTGCGCGCGTCAGGATTCTGGAACTGCCGGCCGTCATTGTCCATGGATGTCGGCGGTGTCGGCGGGTGTCGGCGGGCTTTTCGGGCCAAATGGCGTGCGCCGGTCCTTTCGGACCGGCGTGAAACCCGGGTGGAGAGCAACTCGGCTACTTTTGGTGGCGATAGCCGTTTCACCCTTCGGGATGCCGGACAGCCTTCACTTGCGATCAGACCATCCGCGCGGGTGATGAGACGTAAGACGGGGCACAGGTGGGATAGCGGCGGTGTGGGGGCCCCGTCCGGTGGGATGTTTGCAGAGATGAGAAATATCGAGGGTCAGCCGCTGGGTGACCACGGGCAGATGGTAGTCGCCACGTCACCGTTAGTCAACGGCGCCATCACTTTTCTGTGCACGTGCAACGGCAGGCGCGAAAAACCCGTCATGCAGACCGCTGGACGCGCCGATATTCCGGAAGCAGACTTCGCACGTTATCGCCCGAAAGTGGAGCCGGCCATGCCGTGGACCGAAATCAAGTGGGTCATCTTCGGCTGGCTCGCGCTGATCAACCTGATCACGTTCGTCGCCGTCTGGAACGACAAGCGGCGCGCCGAGCGCGGCAAGTGGCGCATCCAGGAGAAGACGCTCTGGAACTTCGGCTTCCTCGGCGGCGTCATCGGCCTGATCTACGGCATGCGCAAGTTCCGCCACAAGACGGCCAAGTCGTCGTTCCTCGGCATGACCGTGCTGATCTTCCTGGTCAACCTCGCCTACTGGTACCTGATCATTTCCTACGTCATGTGGTGGTGACCCCTGGCGGACGAACCGACGATCCACGGCCGCACGGCCAGCGAGTGGTCGCACATCTGCATGCACGTCTGTGGCGGCGCATGCTGCACGCACATTGCCTGGGGCCTGACGTCGCCGCTCACCAATGACGACTTCAACCGCATGCGCATCGCGCTGCTGCATCCGCTCGTGTCGTTCTTCGTCGAGGACGGCATCTGGCACCTGCACGTGCGCACCACCTGCCAGCACCTGCGCAAGCAGGACCGCGGCTGCGACATCTACTCGCGTCGGCCGCGCGTGTGTGCCGACTACGTCGCGGGTGAGTGCGAATGGCCGGACGGGCTGCCGTGGGAGCTGACGATCCGCACGGACGAGCAGTTGCAGGACTACCTGCACAAGCGCTGGAACCGCGTGCACGAGATCGAACCGATTGATGCGCTGGCGGTCGCGGCCGTGGTGACGTGGCCGGTGGACGAGCCGATTGATCCGGTGACGGTGGACGAGGTGCGCTGGGCGCTGCTGCATCGCGAGATTTCGTTCTGCGTGGATCGTGACGGCGACTGGTTCATGCTGATCGCGGCGCCTTTCCTGGATGGCGATCCGACGAAGGCGATCTCGCCGATGGTGCGCAAGACGTGGCGCGCATGGCTGAACACCGAGGACGACCTGGCGGCATGGCTCGCCGCCAACAACAAGCAGTTGGTCGGCCTGGCCTACGACGGCCCCCGCCCGGAGTGAGTGGCGGGCCCTCTCACGCCTTGCCCCTGCCCTCGCCCCTCTCAACTTGCCCCTAGAAGAGAGATTGACCACGGAGGACACGGAGAACACGGAGGAAGTGGGTCGAAGACCTCATGAAGTCCTCTCCCTTCTCGCGGGCAAGGGCACGCGATGCAGACTGCAGCTTCAAGCCCACGGGCTGCTGCCCGTGGGTAACCGTGCAGTTCCGCAATCCTTCCGATCGCGCCTTGTGGTGGTGTCGCGTGGGCTGCGCGGTGTTGTTGTGTGCTTGCTCGAGTGGGTCGATGCGTCGTTATGCGTCGCGGTTACCCACGGGCGGCAGCCCGTGGGCTTGAAGCTGCATTCTGCATCGTGTGGCCTTGCCCTTGCCCTTGCCCTTGCCCTTGCCCTTGCCCTTGCCCTTGCCCGAGACACGGAGACTTCATCGACGGTCTCTCGACGCACTCTCTTGTGCCTTACTCCGTGTTCTCCGTGTCCTCCGTGGTCAATCTCTTCCAGGGGCAACGGCATCAAGCCGCGCTGATCGGCCACAAATGCACTGACGGGAGCGGCGAACCGCTCCCGTCGAGTGTTTTGACTGTCAGTGCCTTGCGGCTACCAGATCAGTTCAGGCCAGCGGCCAGAACGCGCTGGTGGCTCTCGTGCATGAAGCCGACGGCGGCGGTGGCTTCAGCCGGGCTCAGCTGTTCCCACATGGCGTTGGCTTCGGCAGCCTGCTGGTTCCAGCTCTGGTTGCCATTGGCGAAGTTCTGCATGGTCTGGCTCGTCCAGTGCCAGTAGTTGCGGCCCCAAACCATCCACTCGGCTTCGATGATCGAGTGAGCGATGTAAGCAGCTTCCTTCTCCAGGATCTTGCTGATGATCAGGTCGTACGCATTCAGCGTGCCACCGGCGTTCTGCTGGTTCGCCGAAGCGATGTCGCCCTGAGCGCTGTCCAGGTCCTGCGCCATGGCCATCGAGGCCAGGCCGACGACCATGATGATCGCGATGAACTTCTTCATTGTGTGCCCTTTAGTGTGTGAACCGGTTTGGAACGGTGCGCGCATCCCCGTGCGCGCCTTACTGCTTCCTCCAAGTGCGAGCGCCGTGCCAGGCGTTTGAACAATTCCTCACGAATTCAAAGCACTGAAGGGTAAGGCTTTGTGAGTTGATTGGCGTTTTTGGCATGCAGAGCTTCCGTTCCCCGTTGGTAACAGACGTGGCCAAATGGGGGCACATGGTTGCCATTCGGCAGGGTGAGGGGACTGTTGGCAGGCGGGGTGAGACGGGCAATGGGTCGGTTGGTGTTTGGTGTTCCATTCAAGCCCACGGGCTGCTGCCCGTGGGTAACCGTGCGGTTCCGCAATCCTTCCGATCGCACCCTGTGGTGGTGTCGCGTGTTGCGTGGTTGCGCGGTGTTGTCGGGTGCTCGCTCGCGTGGTCGATGCGTCGTTGATGCTTCACGGTTACCCACGGGCGGCAGCCCGTGGGCTTGAAACTGCAGTCTGCATCGTGTGCCCTGCCCTTGCCGAGACGGTCTCGACGCACTCTCTTGTGCCTTCCTCCGTGTTCTCCGTGTCCTCCGTGGTCAATCTCCGTTGCAAGGGCAAGGGCAAGGGCAAGGGCAAGGTGAGACAGGGGGCAAGGCGGCGGCGGAAGGCACGGTCCAGTGATAACGACTCGCCGCCTCGCGCGCTCTCCTTCCAACGACGCCTGATCCGGTCGCGCCCACACACCTTCCAGCGCCAGCCGGTTTGGCCTGTAAGCATCGGCTGTGATAGGGTGTCAGAACCCGCGCGACCGCGTCGCCGCATCGCATCATCAGCCGCTCCACTCGCGCCTCTCCCGGAGGTCTTTCCCATGCGCAGCCACTCCGCACTCCTTGCTCTGGCCGCTCTGGCCTCTTTGGCCGCGTTCCCGGCCCTGCTCCTGTCGGCCGTCCACACGGCTGCCGCCCAGTCGTTCCCGATCAACGGAACGCTCGACGACATGGAGAAGGAAGCGGACCGCATCATCGCCGACAACAAGGCGGCGGCCATGGCTGCCGAGGCCGAGAAGAAGAAGGCCGAGGAGAACGAGAAGCGCTGGGGCGAGTTCGAGAAGTTCGTCAGCAACAAGGTGCGCGAGATCCAGCGCGGCACGTCGTCGCGCGAACACCGCGACCTGATGAACGACCTGAACTCGAAGAAGTCCTGGTACGTGATGGGCCTGATCTATCACAACCTCGGCGCGTTCCGTGACGCCGAGAAGTACTTCAAGGCCAGCTCGTCGCGCACCGGCGGCGAAGCGCCGACCTGGGCCTCGAGCTCGCTGGTGATGCTGGCCCGGCTCGAGATGATCGACGTGTTCGAGGACAAGGACCCGTCGCGCTGGGAAGGCCGGATCGACCGCGACATGGAGAAGACCCGCGGCCGCCTGACGGATGGCCTCGACAAGCTGCAGGTCAGCCTGAAGGACGCCCAGGACCGCACCGGCCTCGGCGACATGAACGAGTACTTCGGCAACCTGAAGGACTGGCTGCACCGCGAGGTGGCGCTGAAGGCGCAGATCCAGAAGAACACGTGGGACACGGACGCGATGTGGAGCCTGATCCGCCTGTACCGTGACAACCTGGACATGCTGCACCTGGCGCGCGCGTGGGCCGAGCTCTACCGCCAGACCTTCCTGATGAACTCGCGCACGCTGAGCTGCGAGGTCGACGCCGAGATCGCGCGCCTCATGGTCGCGCAGGGGTTCTCCGAAGACGCGCAGGCCCGCCTGCAGCCGGGCGACGACATCCAGAGCGCCATCGAGTCGATCGAGGGCAAGGTCAAGGAGATCGAGAAGAAGGCAGCCGAGGCCAACCAGAAGGGCGAGCCGCTGATCCTGTCGGACGAAGAGAAGGAGCTGTCGAAGCTCGATCCCACCAAGCTGAAGAACGACGCGCGCAAGAACTCGGAAGACGCGAAGCGCGATGCCCGCCGCGTGCAGGACTTCGTCGATGGCGCCGCTGGCCGCCGTCGTGAAGGTGGCGAGGGCCGCCGTGACGGCCGCCCGGATGGCCGCCCGGACCGCCGCGACGATGGCAAGCACGACGACGGCAAGAAGTGACGCGTCGTCGATGATGCAGCAGACAATCGAACCGGGCTCGTTGCGGCAATGCTGCAACGAGCCCGGCTCGCGTTTGTGGCGTCGATGGATCAGGCGGCGGGCGTGTTCCAGCCCTGCAGCATGGCGACCACTTCGTCATGCAGCGCACCGTTCGTGCTCAGCGCGTTGCCGCCATCCAGGCGCAGCTCGCCGCTGATCGCCGAGAAGCGACCGCCAGCCTCCTCGAGCAGCACCGGCAGCGGGCCGAGGTCGTAGTCAGCCACGATCGGATCGACCATGATGTCCATCCGTCCGTCGGCGACGAGCACGTGGCCATACCAGTCGCCGAAGCCGCGCGTGCGGGCCGTGCGTTGCACGAGCCGGTGCACGAGCGCCCAGCGGGTGGCGTCGCTCATGTGCTTGAGCCCGCCCACGCCGAGGGCCGCGGAGGCGAGGTCGCTGACGGTGCTGACGTGGATGCGCTCGTTGTTCAGCCACGCCCCGCCGCCGCGATGCGCCCACCACGTGTCGCCCACCGGCAGGCCGTTGCGGCCCAGCGCTGGCGCGTGCACCACGCCGACTGCGACGCGGCCGTCGAGCACGAGGCCGATCAGTGAGGCGAAGATCGGCAGCCCGGTCACGAAGTTCTTGGTGCCGTCGATCGGGTCGATCAGCCAGAGGTCGCTCGTCTGGCCGTCGGTGCCGGCTTCGAGTCCGAACTCCTCGCCCTTGATCGCGAGGCCTGGCGCGAGTTTGCGCAGCACGTCGCGGATCGCCTGCTCGCTGTCGCGGTCGGCGACCGTAACCGGCGTGCGGTCAGCCTTGTGTTCGACCTTGAGGCCCGGCGAGCGGAAGTGTTGCAGGTGGATCACGCCGGCCGCCTCGGCTGCCTGGCGAGCGATCTGCGTCAGTCGTGCGAGGTCGTGTGGGGTCATGCGTGGTGGGGGTGTCGCTTCAGGTTCCGGTCGGATCGGCACACCTCTGACAGCCACTGTGCCTCAGGTTGCCATCGGCGGGATGCCGCATGCGTCGCGAGCCGCATCCAGCGTCGCGCGCGCGACGTCGCGCGCCTTGCGTCCGCCGGTGGCGAGCACGTCGTTGACGAAGTCCGGATTGGCCTCCAGCTCGCGGCGCTTCTCGCGGAACGGGCCGAAGTGCGCGTCGATCTTCTCGAGCAGGCGCTTCTTCGCGTGGCCGTAGCCGAAGTCCGGCTTCTGGTAGTCGGCGGCCAGTTGCGCCAGTTCGTCCGTCGACGCGAACAGCGCATACAACTGGTAGGTGATGTCGTCGGCCACGTCGATCGCATCCTCGAGGGCGGCGCCGCTGGTCTCGATGCCGCTGTTCACCGCCTTCTTCAGCGGCTTGCCCTCGGCAAAGATCTCGATCGTGTTGCCGTAACTCTTGCTCATCTTCGCGGCCTGGCGCTTGCCATCCACCGTGAAGAACAGCGTGCGGTCGAGCGGCACGCCGAACTCCAGGCCGAGCGACTCCGGCTTCGGGATTGCGTGGTACTCGCCAGCCGGCATCTGCGCCGTGGTGCGCAACGTCCGCGACATCACCTGTGCGCCGGGGCAGGCTGTGGCGTGGGCCTTCGCGACCAGCGCTTCGAGTTGCTCGGTCGTGCTCACCGCGGCCGCGTCGTGCTCCTTCAGCAGCGTCTCGATCAGCGCGCGGAACTGCGCGACGTACTGGTCCGCTTCGAGCACCTTGCCGTCGGTCGTGCGCGGCGCGAGCTCGCAGTTGACCATCAGCACGGCGCCCTTGTCGTACGTCGTGCCTGGCACGCGCGGCGTCACGCTGAAGCGCGACTCCGGAATGCGGAACACCGGCTCGCGTCCGCTCTTCTCGTCGCAGAACGCCGAGTTGAACGCCGCCGCCATGTTGCGCGTCATCTCGACGTGTTGCTCCTGGTCCTTGCCGACCGGCACCAGGTCGGACTGCGGCGCGAGGATGTCGGCAGCCATCAGTACCGGATAGATGAACAACCCCGCCCCGGGGGTGATGCCACGGGCGACCTTCTCCTTGTAGGAGTGCGCGCGCTCGAGCAGGCCCATGCCCGTGACCGTCGCCAGCAGCCAGGTCAGCTCGGTGACCTCCGGCACGTCGGACTGGCGGTAGAACACAGTGCGCCCGGGATCGAGCCCGAGCGCAAGGTACGTCACGGCGACGTCGTGGGTGTTGTCGAGCAGCGTCTGGCGGTCGCGCAGCGTGGTCAACGAGTGGTAGTTGGCGATGAAGTAGTAGCACTCGCCGACTTCCTGCATCTCGATGTGCTGCTTGATCGCGCCGAAGTAGTTGCCAAGGTGCAGCCGGCCGGAGGGCTGGACGCCCGACAGGATGCGCGGCCGCGAGCGGTCGCCGGTTGGCGTGGCGGGTGAGTCGGTCATGAGTTCGTCCGTGCGTGCTTGCGGGTCGAGAGAGTAGTACGCAAGGCGAGCGAGCGCCACGCGGACCCGCGCGTGCGGATTAGCGTGGATCTCTGCAGCTTCAAGCCCACGGGCTGCAGCCCGTGGGTAACCGCACCGGATGCGCGAGCGTGAATCGAAGTTCAGCGAGCCTGAACAACGGCACGTGGGGTCGCAGGTTGCCCACGGGCGGCAGCCCGTGGGCTTCAAGCTGCAGGCTGCAACACGTCCCCGTCGCCTGCGCACGATCAGCCGCCCACAATCGTGGCCACAATCGCCAGCAACGCCAGCAGCGCAATCAGCACCGCGCCGCGGCCGATCAGCTCGATCAACTGCTGCTGGCGGCGGCCACGCTGGCG
>JBFWQT010000240.1:0-10168 GCA_050249295.1 Planctomycetota bacterium | reverse complement strand
CATCGGACTGTTCCGGCCCGAAGACATGCCGGCCGGGCGGCGCTACGCGCGTGAGCGGCCGCTAAGCTGCATCCATTGCCACCAGATCAACGAGTTCAAGCGCGAGGCGGCTCAGGCCAACGGCACTGGCTGCGCGACCGCGTCTACATGTGGCCGTTGCCCGAGCGTCTGGGGCTGATCCTGGACTCCACCAATCAGGCGATGCTCGCGGGCGTGACCGAGCCGGCAGTGGCGGCGGGCCTACAGTCGGGCGACGTGATCCAGTCGATCAATGGCCAGGCAGTTACCACGTTTGGCGACGTCCAGTACGTGCTGGAACATCTGCCGGCCGACGCCGATTCGGTGGTGGTTCGTTTTCGTCGCGACACGGCTTTGGTTGCAGCGACGATCCGGATGAAGCCCGACTGGCAAAAAGCTCCAGACCAGGATGTCGCGTGGCGGCCGTATGCGTGGGGCATCGATCCGCAGCCGGGCTTCAGCGGGCGCGATGTTACGGCGGACGAACGGGCCGGTGCCGGGCTTCCGGCCGATCAGTACGCGTTCCGCATTCAGTACTTTGCGATGCGGGGCGGGGAGGCGGCCCCTGCAGCGCGGAATGCCGAGAAAGCCGGGTTGCGCAAGAACGATATCGTCATCTCAACTGGCGGCCACCACAACTTCTCGTCGCACCGGCACTGGCAGGTGTGGTTCCGCCTGAGCCACCAGCCGGGCGACGAGGTGACGTTCGAGATCATCCGGGACGGCAAGAACGTGACCATCAAGATGACGCTGCTCGACGAGTAGCGTGGCAACACGAATCGGGACCGCGCCGAATGCAGCTGTTCGCTTCCGGCCCCGACTATTGGCCACCTGACCGCGTCGTGTTGGTAACTGAGCCGCCAGCGCAGGTGAACCAGCGTGAGCCGCGGACGGCGGTAACAGCAGCAGTCGGCGGAGAGAGCGCATGAAGTCAGGGGTGGCGGGTGATCATTCGCGTCAGCAGGTAGCCGAGGAGCGGCAACGAGAGGCCGGTTAACCACAGAAGGATGCGCCTGCCGGATGGTGTGAGGAGTGGCTGCGGCCTCAGGAATGCAGCGATCCGCGGGCGCACTACCACAGTAGTCCATACCGGAACCGGTACTTCGTCCGTGGTGACCAGTCGATGGTCGGCGTCCACAGGTGGCAGCGTGGAGGGCTGGCCGGAACGTCGGAACTGCAGTTGCAGTTCGCCGAGGTGCAGCACGTCGCCATCGGCCAGCTCGTGAAGGTCGATTGTGCGGCAACCGAACAACGTGCCGTTCGTCGATTGGAGATCCTCGGCAAAGAACGCATCGTCTACCCGCCGCGAAATCCGGAGGTGCCGGCGCGAGAGATGCACCTGGTCGGGCAGGGCAATGTCGCACACCGTATCGCGCCCGATGACCGTCGAGTCACCAGCCAGCGGCCAGCTCAGCATGCCGCGCGACGGGATGCGGATGTGCAGGACGGGTGCGCTCATCGCCGTCATTCCTCGAACGTGACGTCCGTGACGTGCCAGCAGCCGCCCGCTCGGCGCAGATGCAAGCAGCCGGCCGGGGCGGCAGCCCGGCGATGCAACTCATCGGCGCGATTGGTCAGCGCAGGCGATGCAATCGCCAACAGCCCTGCAATCTGCCGGTCGTCCAGGCCCGCATGTGCCATGTCGGTGGCCAGCTTCCGGAGCGCTTCGTGAAGCCATTGATCCGCGTCAACGTCTGCGCGCCACCGCACTCTCACGCGGGCCGTGTCACCATCGACCGTCACCTGGTGCTGCACCGAGAACGCCGAAATCCGCAGCGCACGCGCCAGTACACCGGTGGCGCCGTCACGCGCGCCGGGTTCGATCATCGCCAACGTGATTGTGGCGTCGGATGCGCTCACTGCCCGGAGTAACACAAGTGCTGTGGCGCGGATCTCCTCTTCGACGGTGCCAGCGAGCAACGCGGCAGGTGCCGGCTCGATGTGGTTGACGCCCCACACTCCGCTCTCGCAATGAACGCGTACCAGCGTGGACTCGGCAGTCAGAGCCTGTTCCGCGCTCGCGGCCAGCCGTTCCGCGTCTTCGCGCGCCAACCTGACCTTCTTTCTGGCCTCGTCGCGGTTCAGCCCGTCAACTTCACACTGTCGGGCAACAGCTGCCGCGCGGCTGCGGACGAACGTCGCACGGTCGAAACTGGCGGACCAGCCGACAACAGCCTGCCAGTCGCCGCTCCACTCGCACTCGACGCGCCGCAGTTGCCAGCACTCCATGCGCACAGCGCGTACGAACTCCGCGTCCTCGGCATGCTCCCGCACCATCCGTCGAACGTCTGGCGTCAAAGCCGCCAGGTAGCCGGATGGGGACTGGCAGTGTATCGCGCTTACGACCGCTGCGACTGCCTCGACAGGTGAGCCGGCGACGTCGGTTTCGGCGAATGCACGCGGCGCTGTGGCAAGGTGCCACACCCCGGCGTCCTCTTGCAGTTCCATGCGCAACACGCCGCAGCCGACGAGACGCCGGAGCGCGATTTGCTGCGTGACGTTCGCTCCTTCCAACGCCGCCAGGTCCAGAGTAGCTGTCCAGCGCACGGCGGCAATCACTCGACCGGGAACGTCCAGGCGGGCCGAGATGATCGCCCACTCCTTCACACCGATGGCATCAGCGGAAGCCGGCAGACCGAAGGCCACGACAAACGCCGGGCGCACAGCAGGTGCGGCACACTGCTCGGCAGCGGCCGCATTCGACTGGCGCAGCGCCGTCATGAATGCGTCCACGATGGCGGTGGATTCGGGCGGCGGGGACGCATCGCGCGCAAGGGCCACTCGCGGCTGCACCATCAGGCAGGCAAGAATGACAAGGTAGATGGCGGCAGTGGGTGTCCGAAACATGGCGGCCCGACGGGGGAGAGCATCTATGGAATCCGGCTGCTCCCCGCAGGCACGGAGACGGCAAGCCAGGACGATTCTCAAGCGATGCCTCCAACGATCCAGACTTCTGGCAGTTCATTGCCAGGGCGCTTTTTTCAGCCTGCGCCACTCAATCGATGGCGTTTTCCCCTTCGTCGCTGAAGTTGCGGGTGGCGTCAGACGCCAGGCCCAGGCACAGGACCAGGTCGACATTGATGTCGTCATTGATGTCGACTAGCGCTGAACTCGACGGAGCAGTCCATCACCTCAACATCGCACAGGCGCGAGTCCGGTTCACTCACCTGTTGGACTCCTGGCGGGCGCGGTAACCGCCGGCCGGCGCATTTCCATGATCGTACGCTTCTGCGCCTACACCACGCTTCGCAACTTCCGGCCGAGCGACGCGTGCTTGATCCTGTACCTGATGGACGGGGTGCACCTGCGGTTCCTCGCGATCGGCGGGTTGTTGGCGTTCGAGCGGATCCTGACCGGGCTGCTGGAAGTGCCTCTGGGCGTGGCCACCGACCGTTGGGGTCGTCGGCGCGTGCTGACGCTCTGCTTTGCCGCGCTGACTGTGTCGTTCGTGCTGTTCTGGCTGGCCGCGCAACAGGCCGAGCCGCTGGCGTGGCTCTTACGTCGCGCAAGCGCTGTTCGCCGTCGGCGAGGCCCTCCGTTCCGGCACGCACAAGGCGATCATTCTCGACTGGCTTGATCGGATCGGACGCGCCCGTGAGAAGACGAAGGTGCTGGCGACCACGCAATTCTACTCCAAGTCGTCGGCCGGCGTGGCGGCACGACAAGCGGCGTGCTGCAGCGGAGCACCGGCCGCTGGGCATCGCTGTTCATCGTCGGGGCCGCCGCCTGCGCGGCCGGTGGTCCTCGTCTGGACGTACCCGCGTGAACTCGACCAATCGGATGGCGGCACCGCACAGAACAAGGATGAGCCCGCTACCACACTCGGTCTTCGCGCCGCCGGTATCTCAACGACGAGCGATGGTCGCGCTGATCGCCGCATCGGTTCTGTTCGAGGCGCATGTGCGGCTGGCCATGCAATACCTGCAGCCGTGCCTCAAACTCGCGCAGGAGTTCGATCTCAAGCTGATCGGCGCCGCTGGCGCGATGGCTGAGGTGTCTACCAACAGGGGCTGCTGGCCGGCAGCGCGGCGATGATCAGTTTGCCGCTGGTTCGGCGTGTCTAGATCGTGCCGTGGCCGCGTTGGCGATGTGCATGGGCGGCGCATTGGCACTTGGCCTCTCGGCTCCTTTGATGGTCGTCGCATTCCTGCTGCTGCTGGGTGCGGTACAGAACGCCCGTCGCCCCGCGTTTGTGGCGTACCTTGATCGCTACATGGCGAAGCGATGGCGTGCCACGACGCTGTCGGTCGAGAACCTGGCCCGTGCTTGGCTCAGCGCAATGGTCCTGCTGGCCGGCTGGCTCGCCCACATGACCGGGCTGGTTGCGGTCGCTGTCGTCGCCGGTGGACTGTTTCTCAGTGCCGCGTTGGCAGTTCGGCGGCACAGTGTCGAGAATCGATCTCAAAAATTGACAGGGCGCACGCCTTTATGAGAATGAAAATCATTCTCTTTAGAGAAGCGCCTGTGACGACCTCGCCCACTACCCGCTTCGCCAGAGCACTCGCCGCCCTGATGGCATCGGTGTTCGCCTCGTGCGGCGACCCGCGGCACACCGGCCGAGGTGCTCACCCCGGACCGCATCCGGAGGTCTACGGCCTCGAAGTGGTCGTGTGGCAGCACCCCGGCGTGCCGTGGATTGTGCCTGTTCCAGAATTGCCCGGACCGGCTGGCTCCCGAGTCACCCCACGCGACGAAGGGCTGGCTCCTCGTTCATCAGACGACCGCACTCTACACCATCCGCCCGACGGAGCCACCGTGACGCATTCCGCCACGCCGACCACGCATGACCCGCAGGATCTGCGCCGCCGCGGGAGGCATTCCGCGTGGCAACCCGAAGGTGCGGATCCGCGATGCTGCGCACTAGCTAGATGCGGCCGAGGCGCAGTTGTTGGCGACGGGCTGCGGCGGCTCCGTCACGCGCTGGAACGCGCTGCTGCAGCGCTTTGGCGAGTTGGGCAAGGTTCTGGCCCTGACGCGCAACGACCACATGGTGCACGAGAAGAAAGGCGAGTACCTGCCGTATCACACCGTGCCGGGCCATCCGATGGCGCAGGTGCTTTGCACGGCGATCGACCTGCGGAACTTCCTTTCGCACTGGCGCGAATGGCCGAATCGCTCTGAACAACCCGATGGTCCACCGCCTCCGCACTCCGATGACGACAACATTTCTTCCGAACGGACTGTGCACCGGCTTCGGCACGTTGCCGCAGGAACTGCCCGAAGACGCGCTCGAGATCGTCCGCACCTGCACTCCCGACCTGCCGTGGTGGCCGCAGTTACCTTCGCACTGCGCCCTGGAATCGCCGGTCTACACGGTGCTGGACGCGCTGCGTCCGTTCCTGTTGATCGACGCCGAGAACGCACGGATCGAGGTCCGGCCCGACCGCTTTGACGAGATGCTGACCTTTCTTGAACTCGGCGACGCGGACATTCCCGACCTGCCGGACGGCACGATGCCGCTCATGCTGGACGCGTTTGCTGCCGGCCGGTTCCCGTTGGCGCGGGCCGTGAAGTCGCAGATACTTGGTCCGCTCAGCCTGGCACTGATCGTTGCGCATCCCGACGGGGTGCCGTTGCTCGCCCGCCCGGCCTGCGTCGAGGCGCTCGGCCGGTACGTCTCGCACCTGGCCTGGCAGCAGATCCGGCGCCTGCGGCAGTGCGGGGTACCCGTGCTGCTGTACGTGGAGGAGCCAGCGCTCGGCATGCTGGAGGTCGCTCCGCGGATGGACGAGTGGATTGCGCCGCTGCACGACACGATCCAGCACATCCGCGACCTCGGCGCGCTCGTCGGTCTGCAGTTCGGCGTGCGCTACGGCCCGCACACGGCGCTGGCCGCAAAGCCCGACATCATCAGCGTCGAGCCCTGCCTCTCGGTCTACTCGGCCGACCACCTGCGCGGCCTGCGCCACTTTGTCGAGGACGGCGGCCTGGTCTCGTTCGGTATCGTGCCCGCCTGCGGACTGGCCATGCCACACAACCTGCTGTGGCACGCATGGAGCCGCCTGGCCGATCGTCTCGGCGAAGCGCCGGATGTGGCGCGCCGCTGCCTGATCACCACGCACACCGGGTTGCACGACCTGTCACTGGAGGCCGCACGCGGGGCGATGGAACGTGCGGCGCAACTCGCCGAGACAGTGCGGGCGGTGGCTGGCGAGGCCAGATGACAGGGGCGTTGTCGGCGCCTCGGCAGGTCCACAGAGCAATAGCATCAGCCTCCCGGGCGGCACGGCGATCCCCGCCAGCCACAACCGTGCACGCCCAGGGCGGTAGCTCGACGTAGAGCACAAAGACCATCGGTGCATTTGCGCGGAGGTTGGACACGATCTGTTCGGTGTGCCCTTCGGCAGTCGAGGGCCGGTCCCGACCGCGATGCGCGGCAATGCCAGCACAAGCACCAGACCGGAGCCCACGACCAACTGGCCGGGCCGCGGTAAAGCACGACGATGGCTGGTGCGTGCGAGATGTCCAGCACGCACAGTCCGGTCGTCATCTAGCCGCTCGTTGCCTCGAACACCGCCTGGCCGAGGTCGGGCTAACGCTCGAAGCGGACCGCAATCCCTGCAAACTTCAACTCCGCGATGCGACCTCGCATCGCTGCGGACAGGTGAGAGGGCGACTTCGGCAGGTCGCCGCCCGTTGTGGACGAGAGTGCGTCGAGCGGTTCGGACGCGCTGCTCGCCCATTGGCCGTCGGGCTGGCAGAAGATGAACTGCTGGAAACGCGGCACGAGGTCGGGGCGGTCGTTCGGCATGGTGGCGGCGTCCGACTGGGCGGCTGCTGTTTGGACGGCAAGACAAGAACTACTTGCCGCCGTCCGGCGGTGGAGCAGGGTTGTCCGCATCGTTGCCCTGACGGTCGTTCGCGGGCGCTTCGCTCGGGAACTTCCAGAACGGCGCGACTTCGGACACGGGAAGCGTGCCGGCCAACCTGATGCCGTGTTCGGTGACGTTGAAGATGCGAGAACCCGTACTCGGCTTGTTGACCTCGCGAATGAGCCGAAGGGCGAGCAACTCGCTGAGAGCCGATTCGAGCGTGGTCTCCGCCGATGGCGTCAGCCGGGAATGATCGCTGCCGACTAACAGTCCGCTGTGACCGATAGACCGCTGCCATGCGAATCGCCCGTCGTCCGTCGCAGCAGCAGCGCGCAGCAACTGCTGCGACGACACTCCGAGCGAGGTGCGAATTGCATCTCCGACTGCCGCGAGTTCCGCGATTTCGGCCTTCAACATGCCCTTCTCGGTGAGCCGCGCAAGGTGGTCGCCGGTGAACACGTCCACGAACGAGAGAATCTTGTTGAGAGCGTCGGCAGCCTCCTCGCCGCCACGACTCGACTCGCGCAAGCGCCACTGTTCGAGGAACACGCTCGACCTGATCTGTTGGATCGACACGAGTGTGGCCACCAACTGAATCTCGGCCATCTCGGCCTGTGCCGCCGCTGTCGCCTGCAGTGCTTTGCGAGACTCAACGAGATCGGCGCGCTGGACGAACAGCGAGAGCACGGCGGCGATGAAGGCGAAGCCAGCAAACATCGCGCCCATGAATCCGAACGTATCACCAAAGGTGCCGGACCTGCTCCAGTCCCAGTTGAACGCAAGCCCGATGACCAGCGTGTAGATGGCCAGCAGCAGGGCCATGCCGCCGAAGATAATCCACGCCAGCCTCTTGACGGTCACCTCCGGCTTCAGTGAAGGGGTGTCAGCCATGTCCGTGTCCTCGCTGGTGGCTCAACGCGCGGACGTAGCAGAGCATGTCACGCGGCGCAATCCGTGGGCAGGCATCGAGACGGGCGCGGAGTCCGTTGATCTCCTGGGCCGGAGCGGAGCCACGGCCTACCCACGTAGCGCCGGCCTCCAAGGCTGGGTCGATCCCGCGGGCGGCGAGGTATCTGGTGCCGGGATTGGGAGGGGGGACGTTCGCGAGCAATTGCTCGACGAACTTCGTCCTGGCTGTCGGGCTACCTCGTGTGCGGCCCAACTGGCCCGCAACTTGCTTTGCTAGTCGTCGAGTATGCACGCGGAATCGAAATCGGGGTGGGGCGCGAGGGGAGCCCTGATGATACGGGTGGCGCCCTCGTCCTTCTCCCGCAACGCGGTCTCAATCTGGTCGATGAGTCGGTTCACCTTGTCACATGTGGAGCTATCGAGGTAGAAGCCGTGCGAGCGCAGCCACCCCTCCGTTCGCATGAAGAGGTTGCGGCTTGGCTGGTCTTGTGACGCCAGTCGCCGCAACGTCTCTACGCGGGTCTCCATCTCAGACCGACACATCGGCGGACGGAGGGTGGGCAGGAGGTCCACCATCCCGTCTTCCGAAACGACTAAGACCAGTGTCTGGTGGTTGAACTCTGATCGCGCGGTTTCGAGATAGCGCAGAGCTGAATTGTACCGCGAGCCTCTGCCGCTATCGCCGCCGGTCACAGCCATCCCGTCAAGGATCGCACCAATGGCATGGCAGACGCCACGCGGGTCGACAAGCACGGCGCCATCAATGGCTGTGATGGACTTGACGAGGTCGCGCGTGAGCGGAACTGGCTCGACGGCGGTGCACTGGCCGGCGAGACGCTGAGCCTCCGTCACTGCTCCTGAGGAAACAACGTAAAGCGTTCCGTGCCTTTGCTCGCGCGCCGCGGTCATCGCTTCCCATAGCTGGTCAACGTCAGCGTCGTTCTCCTTCCCGAAGACTCGCTCTACGGCAAACTCGAACGAAGCCCGGCTGACCGGCGCTCGGGGTAACGTTGGAACGCCGTCCTGTACGCGCATGAGAGGGCGGTCTGCGTGCCGAAGTTCCCAGGCGTTTCGGCCCAGGAAGACGATGGCGAACACGTTTTCGGCAGATCGGTTGTAGTTGTCATCGATGCGACCGAGTCCATAGATGCCCTGCGGGGTCCCTAGTGCCGACAGGTCCTCGGAGGCCATCTCCAGGATCTTTCTCACGGCCCGTCTCCTCCGCATCGGGACGACATCCTGAAAGCTCAGCGCAACATCCACACCCGCGCGGTCTTCGCCGGTGATAAGCATCTGGCCATGTCCCTCTGCTCCTTCGTAGCGCAGCGCAGCGACCTCACAAGCCGCGTCAAAGAGTTGGGGGTTGCCGGCGATCTTCCCGAGTCGATGTCCGGGGTTGTTCATCAGGGCACGACCAGCATCACGGAGCGCGTCCTGTACGGGCCGATCCGGGAATCGAACCTCGCCAGCGTCCGGGTCGCGCAAAGCCCCACTGCAATCGGCGAGGAAGCCTGTCACTGCGGCGTCCACAAGCGAGGTCGCCACGTTGAAGCGGTGCAGGTACTCAGCGTGAGCGAGCGTGAAGTGGCGATCGTAGGCAACCCGATCCACATGCAGGACTACCGTCACGAGATAGTCGCCAACTCGCTGTGGGAAACAGGCGAAGAACTGGCGGTCTGGGCGTGCCTCGTTGAGCGTGCGGGCGACGCCCTGTGCGAATCCGTTGCCAGCGACACGGTCTTGCCGGTATCGCTCCGCTCGCGGATGCGATTGGAGCATGCGACTCTCCGGGTCGTCCTCCAAAGCGGCCTGAACGTGCCCTTCTAGCACTGCCAAGGCGTCCACGAGGATGTCGCCATCTTCCGGATCGACGCAGAGTTGGTGACGGTCATCTCTGTCTGTTCCGAGCCGACCAACCAACAGAACAACCGGGTCCAGCGCTGGGTCCAGCGCCGCGAACAGAGACTCGGCACGCACCTCCGCACCGATGCGGAAGTGAGATTGGAATCCCCACATGAACTGGTCGATCGTGTGTGCCAACAGGCCTTCCCTTTGGGACCAGGCAGTGCGGCATCTGCGCTCGAACAAACCAGCTCCAATAGTCGATCGCAAGCGGCGCTATTTGCACGGCTTGTCTCGACACTTCAGCCACCAGCATCGGACGCAGATCGGGCACCACCGAGATCAGCCGCTAGCAGCGGAGGGACGAGAATCGACGATTGGCAGGACATCGTTCAAGGCGCCGTCAATCTTGAAGACGTGTAGACGCTTGATGAATTGGCGCTCTGAAAGGTTGCTCAAGACTTGAAGGGCCTGATAGACCTTCACGAGTGCGTTGTCCTCATCTGGCATTGCGTAGACGCTGAGCTGTGTGAATTCGCCAAACCCGCTTGCTGCTAGGCACGCCCGGATTCTGTTGTAGACGGTCA
>JBFWQT010000239.1:0-10175 GCA_050249295.1 Planctomycetota bacterium | reverse complement strand
CCAGCCAGCCGGGGACAGCTTCGCTGTCCCCGGCCACTTTGTGGTAGCCCGAATCATGCGGATGGAATGTGGCGCCACCGCGACCGAGGCGCGACGCATACGAGGCTCCCTGTCGGTCGCGGCTCTTCCCGGATCAACCCGGGGCTCACGCCCCGGGCTACTGCAGGGCCGCGCCTCCGGTGCTCCGGAGGCGCATCCGCCGACTCAATGGCATTCAGGCCTGCGTCCGCTACAGCAGCGGCGGGACATCGCCACCGTCGTAGTCGAACGGCGCGTCGTTGTAGTCGTCGTATCCGCCACCACCATCATCGCCGCCGTCGTCGATGAACTCGCCCGGCTCGAGACGCACCGCACCACCGCCCGGACGCGGTGCGGCCGACGGCGGCGCATCACCCATGAATGGCGGAGCGACGGCCGTGCCACCACCACCGAAGTTGGCGAGCTGCGTGCCGGCGTCGTCGTCGGGGTTGTCGAAGCGCATGTACTCCGCGCGGAAGCGCATCCGCGCGGTGCCGGTCGGGCCGTTGCGCTGCTTGGCCAGAATCAGCTCGGCCTTGTCGAGGTCTTCCTCGTTGCGCGTGTAGTAGTGCTCGCGATGCAACAGCGCGATCACGTCGGCGTCCTGCTCGATGCTGCCCGACTCGCGCAGGTCGCTCATGCGCGGCTTGTGCGTGCCGGTGCGCTTCTCCACGTCGCGGTTGAGCTGCGCGAGCACCACGATCGGGATGTCGATCTCGCGCGCCAGACCCTTCAGGCCACGCGAGATGGTCGCGATCTCCTGTTCGCGCGACGCGTTGTGCCCGAGCCCGGCCGGCTTGCTCATCAGCTGCAGGTAGTCGATGAACACGGCGCGGATGCCCTTCTGCTCCTTCAGCCGGCGCGACTTGGCACGCACCTCGCGCAGGCCGATGCCCGGCGTGTCATCGATGAAGATCGGCGCGTCGGCCATCTTGCCCGCGGCCTGCACGAGGCGTCCGAACTCGAACTCGTCGAGGTGGCCGCTACGCAGCCGGCGCGAGTTGAGCTTGGCCTCGGCACAGAGCATGTTCTGCACGATCTGTTGCCGGCCCATTTCGCACGAGAAGAACGCGACCGGCAGGTTCTCGTGCAGCCCCACGTAGCGCGCGATCGAGAGCGCGAGTGTGGTGTTGTGCACGCAGACGTCGTTGGCGATGAAGTTGTGCGTGGCGGGCACGGTCAGGTCATAGACCTGCTGCGCGCCGAGGGGCTCGATGGAGACGATCTCGTCCCAGTAGACGTCGCTGTCTGCCAGATCGCGCAATGCGTTGTTCTGCAACGCCTCCGCCAGCACCGCCATGCGTTGACGACTGACGGCACGTTTGCCGGCGTGGATATTGGCCCAGCCCTTGATGCCCGCGCGCTTCGCCAGCGACGACCACGACTCGCTACCCTTCGCGGCCGCGATGCGTGGCCAGACCTCGACCGGGATCAGATCGCGGTTGGTCTGGTAGCGCTTGTGCTCCACTGCGCGCACGCAGGTCGAGAGTGCATCCTCCTTGCTGAAGATGCCGATCTCGCGGGCGAACGTGGTGATCGCGATCGCATCGGTGATGTCGATCTGCCACGCCTCACGTCGCTCGTCGCCGTACTTCACGTCGCGGCGGCGCAACGAGGCGACAATGCCGAAGCGCAACAGCAGGTGGCAAACCTGACGAGCGAGCCGCTCGCTGACGCTGCTGTAGCCGAGCTGCGCCTGGCCGGACGTGAGGTGCGAGGCCCAGCCGTCGGTGGCGAACAGGCGATTGAGGAACAGTGCCAGCTGCTCGCGGGGCAGGCGGAACACCGGCGCCGGAATGAACTTCGTGTGCGCTGAATGCCCCATCAGGCCGAGCGTATCGAGCCAGCGCACGACCGCGTTCGGCGCATTGGCGCGCGCGTCCTCCCGCGGGCCCGGCAGCAGATCCTCGACGGTGCGACCAGCCGCCTCGGCAAAGCGGTCGAGGCTGCCGTTCTCCGGCACCGTGCGGGCATCCATCCAGTTGCGCAGCGTGGCCACGCTGATGCCGGAGGCGGTGGCGAGTTGCGCCTGCGTGCTGCCGGACGCGGCCACAGCCTTGCGCACGCGCGTGGCGAACTGCTCGCGCAACGCAGCGGTGTGTTCACGATTACGAACGATGCGCCAGCTCGGCGTGCGCGTTCCGTCGTCGGTCACCGGGTTGGCGCGCACACCACCGAACGCCTCCACCGCGTCGCAGAAGTCCTCGGTGACGCGCGGATCGAGGTTGGTGAACATCGCGCTGTTGCCGGTCAGCCCGCCGTCGCCGATCAGCCACGCCAACAGCTTCACCTCGCACTCGCGCATCGGCGAGTTGCCGAACGCCGGAAGCACCCGCGGAACCGCCACACGCACGCCGGCAGCCAGCTCGGCGAGCGGCTTCCAGCCGTCGATGGTCAGGAACGGATGCGATGCCGTGGTGGTGACCTGCCGGCCGAGGCGGGTGGTCACGCGGAACACCGGCTTGATGCCGTCATCGACAAAGTCGCTCGGCGACGTCCACCCGAGTTGCAGCCGGTCGTCGAGCGTGAGCAGCCGCGCTTCGCGCCGCCGCACAACCTCCTCGATCGTGACCAGCGAGCCGTCCTCGAGAACCAGTTCGGTGTCGGCCGCGACGCACTTCCCCATCGACGGGCGGGCCGCGAGGATGATCATCTCGCCGTCCTGGAAACCGCCGGTCAGCTCGTCGAGCTCGTAGAACCCGCTCGGCAGGCCGGTGAGCTGGCCGGCCCGATCCTGGAACGCGTCGAGCTTGTTGAAGACTTCCTGCAGCACCGTGCGGACCGTCACCATCTCCTTGCCGACGTCGCGCTGCGTGATGCCGAACACCTTCTGCTCGACCGAGTCGAGGAACTCGTTGAGGTCGCCGGCAAAGTCGAAGCAGTCGCGATTGATGTCGACCGTCGTGCCGATCAGTTCGCGCAACACGGCGCGCGTGCGCACCTGCGCGGCATAGAACGTCGCGTTGGCCGCGGTCGGCACGCGCTCGGCCAGCTCGGCCAGGTAGTCGATGCCGGTGTCGACCCATTCACGCACGTCGTCGGTGCGGCGCGCCTCCTGCAACGTCTGCCGCAGCTTCGCGAGTTGCTCGACCACCGTGACGTAGTCGATCGGCTGGCGATGATCGTAGAGCTGCAGCATCGCCTCCCAGATGAAGGAGTGCTGCGAGCGATAGAAGTCCGACGGCCGCAGGCGCACCGAGAGCTCGGCCATCACCTCGTTGTCGATCAGCACCGCGCCGATCACGGCTTGCTCGGCCTCGATGTTCTGCGGCATCTGCCGATCGAAGCGTGGCTCGTTGGGGGCATCGGCCCCGCGCGGCGGCCCGGCGGCGGTGCTGCGCGAAGGCGACGAACCGGTGATGGTGCTGCTCAGCGGGACGTTCATGGCGGCGGGTCGGACCAGGGCATCGCGGGGGTTGCGGGCGGCAGTGTAGGAGCGCGGCTCGCGATGCGCGTGCTGGGTTAGTGGTCATCTGCGGTGGATAACCCTTGCCAACAGACCCACTATAGTAACGCTGGTCGGCGTGGTTGCTCGTGAATCTTTGCTGTAGAGCCTGTGGATGGCTGTGGACAGAAAATCGATCAGGATGCGGGTTATCCCCGGCATCTCCACAGTGGCGTGGATAAGTGGCGACGAGTCGTGCCGGATCTGCATGGCGGCCATCAGCGCCGTGCGGTGGTGCGGTGCGGGTGCGCCGGTGTGATGGTGCCGGTGCGATGGATGAGACTGCCGCTGCAAATGCAAGGCGAGCCGCTCGGTTGGACCGGCGGCTCGCCTCACACACACACACACACTTCACACACACTACTACGTCGAAATCGGGGCTCGCGTTTGCGGGGATGCGCTTTGCGAGCCACGGGAATTGTGCCACACCAGAACGTCGAATCAAGTCAAATCAGCTAAAATGCGCGAAATGATCCGATTTTTCGCAAGTTGTTATTTGGAAAGGTTTAACATCGTCCCGTCGACCGCTCGCCGGCAAACCGGTGGTGCGTGGCGCGTTTTTTCCGGTTGAAGGTCGCCGAGGTGTCGCGTCGCGTCACCCACTCCGCGTTCTGGGCCCGATGGATACGGGCTTCCAGGCGATTGCCCGCCCCGGAGCAACTTTCGGATTTTTACGTTGATCTAGATATGCCCTGTTGTATAATCACGTTCTGACGCATGTTTCTTCCGCGCTCCACCGCGTCCATGCGACTGCACCTCACCGATGTGATCCAGGAAGGCGAGGAAAGCGGCGACGTTCACGTCGTCGCAGATGAACTCGTGCACCGCGCTTCGGTGACGCCAAAGGCAACCACAGGTTCCGACCCGGCAACCACTCCACCGGCCGGGTCGGGACCTCGTGGTGGTGACGGCGCAGCCACGCGGCTGGCTGACCTGCGCGAGCAACTCGCGCTCGCCGACGGCGGCTACGGCAACCCTGCCTTGCGCCGCCATCACCCCACCGGCCTCGAGCCGCTCGACCTCGCGCTGCCCGGCGGCGGCATCCCCGGCGGTGCCATCACCGAGTGCTTCGGCGACATCGGCGACGGCCGCAGCACGCTCGCGCTGCAGATCGTCCGGCAGTTGCTCGACTACGACGCCACCTCGCTCCACAGCGGCAACAGCGGCAACAGCGGGCGGGGCGAGCGCACGATCCTGATGGTCGATCCGCTCCGGCAGTGGTACCCGCCCGCGCTGATACGGGCCGGCGTGCCGATCGACCGGTTGCTGCATGTGGCCCCGGCCCGGCAGACGGATGTGTTGTGGGTGATCGAGCAGGGGCTGCGTTCGCCCGCAGTGCTGGCGGTGGTGGCGCACGTTCCGTGGATTCATCCGGCCGCGGCCCGGCGGCTGCAGTTGGCGGCCGAGTCGGGTGGTGGCGACACGGTGGGCCTGTTGCTGCGTCCGCTGCGCGAGTTGGGCGTGCGGGGCGCGGGGGGCGCGGTGCAGCTGACCTGCCGTGCGTTGCCGTTGTCGGAGGCGGAGTGGCGCACGAGTGATCCGCACGCGCGCCGCAGTCGTGTCACGTTGCATCGCTGTCGTGGCGGGACACCGGGCGCGATGCTGGATCTGACCTGGCGGCCCGATGCGCCGACGACGTTGCCCCGCTGCGGCCCGGTCGTGGAATGCACGGCCGTGGACAGCTCGCTCACACTGTTGAGAGGCGGCAGAGCCCGGAACCGCGAAGCAGTCTGAGCCTTGCCTCGCTTCGAGGCACAACAGAAGGAGCCGACAGGCACGCGCTGCAGTCGTCGTCGCGCCGCTGCGCCGCGATTCGGATGAACCGCTCTGCGTTCGCGCCGTTACAATCATCAATGCGCCGGCACCCAGCTGTGACGTTGGCGGCGCCACCACGTATATGGTGTGATGACTTCAACGCGCGCGCCTTCGCAGATCGCATGACCGGACCGGCCGACAGCCAGAACCCCGCCACCACCGAAGCGACGCCGACGCCGCCGCCCACGGCCGCCGCGTCGCCGGCCGACATCGGCGACATCGGCGAGGCTGGCAGCGGACGGCGCCGTCGGCCGGACCTCTCGGACGCCGCGCTGCGCTCGATCATCAAGGACGCCGCGCGCCAATCGCGCAGTGGCCACTTCCGGCCGCGCCGCGATCTGCCGTTGACCTTCAGCCCGGCGCTGCAGCGTTCGAAAGACGCCGTGGCCGCGGGCGAGCGCGAGGTGAAGGGCCCGCGCATCGAGGCCGGGTTCGCGCTGCGCAAGCTGCCGGTGGCGCGCACGTCGCGCCCGCGCATGCGTGCCGCCGCCGTGTTCTTCGTGCTGCAGTGGCTGGCTGGCGCGCTGGCCGGGGTGCTGTACTCGCACTTCGAGCCGGGCCGCGCCGAGCACGCGCAGTTCATCACGCTGCTGCTCTCGAGCCTGGCCACATTCACCTGCGCGGTGGTGGCGTACATCGAGCTGTTCAAGTTCACGCGGGCCGGGCGTTCGGTGGCCATCGGCCTCGCGATCGTCAACGCCGTGGCGTACGGGCTGCTCGCGTTCTACGCGCGACATTGGATTCTCGTGTTCGGCCAGGCGCTGTTCGCGTTCGGCCTGATCACGTTCCTGCGAACCACGCGAGACGATGTGAAGGCGGACGCGACGGCGGACGCGACGGCGGACGCGACGGCGGACGCGATGGCGCCCGACGCGCCGACAACACCGACAACACCGACAACGCCGACGACACCGACGACGCCGACAACACCTGCCGGTGCCGCCAGCGCCGCCGGTGCAGGTCGTCGCTCGCTGGTGATCGGCGTGGGGCTGTGCGTCGCGGGTTGGCTGGTGCTGGTCGTGCCGGCGCTGGTCTACCGTATCCAGGCGCGCCGCGCGCCGGCCCTGCTCGACACCGCGCTGCAACTGTACGCGGCCGGGGCCCGTGACGAGGCGGCCGACGCGGCCCGTCAGGCGCGCGACGTCTACGGCATGCTCGTGCAACTCGGCGGCATCGTCGGCGAGAAGGCGCGCACCCGCGGCGAGCTGGCGGCGCGATCCGGCCTGTCCACGGCCCTCGCGGGCGACGTGGTCGACGGCTACCTGCAGGTGCTGGCCGCGTACGACTACAACCACGACTACGGTCCGATCGACGAGGTCTACCTCGCCAAGGCCCGCGTCTACTGCCTGCTGCACAACCTCGAGTGGCGGCCGCACAGCGAGCGCATCCTGACCGAAGACGAGATCGAGGAAATCGAGATGCGCAACGCGCGGCCCATCGACACCTCGATGGAGCAGTACTACATGAACACGCACAAGGAGCCGCCGCAGCAGCAGTACACGCCGCCGGACTTCAAGAGCCCGTTCGACGACGACTGGGATCCGCTCGCGCCGCCCGGCAACCGCCACTCGCACAGCGGCAACAGCGGCAAGTGACCGCACCCGGTGCAGCGCCGCGCGGACGCGGAGTCTTTCAGGCGACGCCACCGCGGCTCGGACAGTACGGCGAGACCGGACACTCATCGCAACGCGGATCACTCGACGTGCAACAGTAGCGGCCGTGCAACACCATGCGCTGCGTGAAGCCGGTCCAGTCGTCCTGCGGCACAATCGCGCAGAGCAGTTGCTCGGTCTCGTCGGTGTCGTCGGTGACGGCCAGCGCCAGACGCGTGCTCGCACGGTTGACGTGCGTGTCGACCGAGATGCCGGCGTTGATGCCGAAGCACGCACCGACCACCGCGACGGCCGTCTTGCGGCCCACGCCGGGCAACTTCACCAGCGCATCGACGTCGGGCGGCACCTCGCCGCCATGCTTCTCGACGAGCAGGCGGCTCATCTCGACCAGCGCGGCGGCCTTGCGGCGGTACGACATCAGCCCCTTGATCACCGGCTCGATCTCCTCCGGCGACGCCTGCGACAGTGCCCTCGCGTCCGGCCAGCGCCTGAACAGCTCGACGGTACGCTCGTTGACCATCGTGTCCTTCGAGCGCGCGGCCAGCGCGGTAGCCGTGAGCAACTCGAACGCGTTGCGATGGTTGAGCTCGAACTTCGCCGGGTGCAACGGCTCGAGGATCCGGTAGATCGCCATCGCCCTCTCGCGACGATCCTCGGGCGACTCGGCGGCAGCGAAGGCGGCAGGGTCCTGTTGCGGAACCGGGGTGTTCATTTGTTGCCGTTTCCGTTGTTGTCGTTGCCGCCGTTGCCGCCATTGCCGTCGTTACCATCCTTGCCGCGCAGGAAGTCGGCGGTGCGCTGGTCCTGCGCCGCCTTCGTCTGATCCATCGCGCGCTGGTGCGCTTCGAGCGCACCCTGCAGGTCGTGCAGCGCCTCGGTGAAGGTCTCGAGCCGCTTCATCGAGTCGAGGATCTTCTCCATCGCCGCGGTCGCCCGACGGAACTGCGCCGCGACCTGGTCCATCGGCGGTGGACGATCGCCGCCACGATCGGCCAGCGCATGCCGGCGCAGGCCCTCGCGCAGCGGCTGCAGCGAGTCGGTCAGCAGGGCCTCGAGCGGGCGCACCACCAGGCGCTGCTGGCTGGCGTGTTCGTTGTCCTTGATCAGACGGTTGAGCCACAGCTCGCGCAGCAGCGCGGCATACCGCCCGGCCACCACCGCGCAGCCATCCACCACCGTGCGCTCCTGCCCCGCGATATCGCTGATCTGGCGGCCGAGCATCGCCGGCGTGATCTCCTGCCCGTCCTCGCCGCCCACCACCTTCAGCTCGATCCACTTGTCGAAGCGGTCGGACGAGGTGCGATGCCGGCTGAACAGCTTCTCGAATTCGCGCCGTTCGGCGTTGAGCTTCTCGAGCAACTCGCCGGACAGCTCCTCGGCCGAGACGACGCGGAACTGCAACTCGCCGACGCCGTTGGACGGGCCGTCCATGGTGTTGTTGTCGGCGACGGTGGCGCGCGCGAGCACGAAGTCGCCGATCTGCGGCTGCAGCGGGCTGACCTCGGTCTCGCTGGTCCAGAACGCCTCGACGCCGGCGATGCCCGACGGCGCGAGCGGCTGCGTCAGCTTGTTGCCGCCGTCGCGCTGGACCGACGCAGTGAAGCTGCCCTGCGTGATGCCCCAGTCGTCGCTCGACGTGATCTTGAGCGCGAGCCGCGCGACCGGCGTGATGCGGTCGGAGAGGCCGTCGGCGACGACCGTCACGCGTGGCGCGCGGTCGGGCAGCGGCACGATGCGCAGCGCGAACGCCTTGGCCGAGCTGAAGCCGTTCTCGTCCACCAGCGTGACGGTCAGCGTGCGCTCGGTGTCGGCCGTCAGCGAGCAGTTGAAGCCCGCGCCCTCGGCCACCAGCGCCGACTGCAGGTTGCTGTCCGTGCCCGCGGCGGCCTCCATCCGGCTCAGCGGCGACGACGAGCGAGCGCGCACCACGAGGTGGCTCTGCCGCACGCAGCGCACGTCCGAGCCGCCGGGCAGCGTGTAGTCGCCAGCGCCGGTGTAGCGCGGCGGGAAGATGCGCACGTCGAACTCCTGGACCTCGGGCCGCGCGATCGCGTCGAGTTCGAACGGGCCGAGGTCGTCGTCGCCACCATAGATGCGCAACTCGAGCCGGCCCTCCAGGTCGCCGAGCGAACCGAGCCAGCGCGTGCGTCGCGCGAGTGCGTCGTTGCTCGCGTCGGTCACGTCATCGCCGACCAACTCGAACGTCACGCCGGGCACCTCGATGCGCCGGCCATCGTCGCGCAGCTCGTGGACGGTTGCGCTGATCGTGGCGGGCATCACGCCGCGCGCGCCGACCAGCAGTGAGATGGTGTTGCCCTGCGGCACCCGCCAGGCGCGGCCGGGCACGATCTCGCGGACTTCGTCGTCGTCCGCAAAGCCGATCAGTTCGAGCTGCGTGTTGCGCGGCCAGCGGACGTCCTGCAGCAACAGGTTGCGCTGCACCCACACGCCGAACCCCTCGGGCCACGCCGACACCGACATGCTGAACAAACCGAGCGCGAGGCCGGCGATCAGCGCGGGCAGCGCGAGACGGCCGTGGTTGAGCATGCCGCGCGCCTGCCCCGCCGGTTTGTCGCGCAGGGCCGCAGCGGCGCTGACGATCACGCGGTTTTCGAGCGCCTGCGTCATGGCCGGCACGGTGGGCACGGTGGGCACGGCCGACGACGCCGCCGAGCGGCGGCGCAGGAACTGCACCGCGGAGATCAGCTGATCGCGGAAGCTGCCATAGAAGCGCTCGAGCGCCAGCGCCGCGCCGTCGTCGGTCACCGGCGTGGTCAGCAGGCGCCACAGGCGGAAGCCGACGTAGCCGGCGCCGCTGATCATGCCGAGGCAGAGGATCGCGCGGATCGCCAGGTCGAGGCGGAACGTCCAGTCGATCAGCCAGCTGGCGAGGCACATGCCGAGCAGCGACGGGATGACGACCACGACCGCGACAATCCAGCGGTAGCGCCGCACCTGGCGGCGGAACGCGTCGATGCGCCGACGGAATAACTTCGCGGCCTCGTCGATGCCGGGCGGCGCGGCCGGCGGCGGGTGGTGGGGAGTATCGGTCACGTGCGCCTCGCGGTCAGGCGGATCAGGTGGTGGATTGTACCTGACCGCGCGGGCCCCTCCCACCCCCTTGCCCCCTTGCCCCTCTCACCCCTTGCCCTTGCCCCTCTCACTCCTTGCCCTTGCCCCTCTCACCCCTTGCCCTAGCCCTTGCCCTTGCCCGAGGAAGAGAGGTTGACCACGGAGGACACGGAGAACACGGAGGTAGGCAACAGAGAGTGTGTCGAGAGCAT
>JBFWQT010000238.1:0-10201 GCA_050249295.1 Planctomycetota bacterium | reverse complement strand
CTGCCGGCGCAGGCGGCGATGCCCGCAGCCGTCAGCATCCGGAACAGCGCATTGCCCTTCTCGAAACGCGTGGTCTCGTTCAGGATGTTGATCGGCTCGTGGTCGTGGTGGCTCAAGGTCGGCACTCCGCTGTTCTTCTCTGGCGGTCGGTCAGTCAGTCAGCAGGCGGTCACGCGATGTCGGTTACTTGCTTACTTCTGCAGTTCGGCAGCAATCTTCTGGCGCACGGACTCGTCCGGCACCTTCTCGAGGTCAGTCAGCGTGGCGTTGCGGTGCCGCTGCAGCACCTTCACCCAGGCCACGATCGCCCAGCGGTCCTGCACCGGGATCATGTGGCCGTACGCCTTCATGTTGTTGTTGCCGTTGGTGATCGTGTTGAAGAGGTGGCCGACCTCGCGCTCCGTCACGGGCGCTTCGGTCAGGTTGGCCGGGGCCGTGAAGGCCTGCTTCAACACGGCGGCGCGCATCGGCACCGTGCCCTTGCCCTGGCCATCGAAGCCGTGGCAGGGCGAGCAGTACACGTTGTAGCGGGCCTCGCCACGGTTCATCAGTTCGTCGGTGACCTTGACCTGCGCCGCCTGGCCGGTCGCAGCCGGGAACGTGGTCGCCCACGCGGGCTGGCCGTCGGCACCGGTCACCACGCCACGGTAGTAGTGGTCATCGAGCTGCAGCGAGTCGGCCGAGCGGGCGACGGTGCCGGGCACGGTGGGGCGCGTGGCCCGGCCGTCGGCAAACACGTTGCTGGGCAGCTGCGCGCGGATCTTCGGCTGCTGGTCCATGTCCTGGATGATGTGGATCCGCGGAATGTTGCTGTGCTGGAAGCGCGACTTGATGATCAGGCCGAGCGGGATCAGCGCCACGCAGGTGAAGATGCCCACCGCCCACATGACCCACGTGGGGGGCAGGTACTTCAGATTGCTGAGCTCGTCCTGGATGTCGAGCAGCGGAATCGCGGGTAGTTTGGCCACCGGTCAATCCTCCAGCATTTCGACGTGACTGCCACCCAGCGAGTCGCACAACTGGCGCGTCGCGGTGGCGTCGTACTTCGGATCGGCAACCTCGATGAGCAGGAAGAACCGGTCATCGTTCGCGCGCAGGAAGCGCTCGCTCGTGAACACCGGGTGGTACAGCTTGGGCAGGCCCGAGAAGTGCCACACCGCGATG
The DNA here is from genome assembly GCA_050249295.1 of Planctomycetota bacterium. Lineage (GTDB taxonomy): Bacteria > Planctomycetota > UBA8742 > SKZP01 > SKZP01 > JBFWQT01. The sequence goes on along the minus strand of JBFWQT010000238.1, from coordinate 9,037 downwards.
AACGCCGTGATGCCCGCGAACAGCACCGTGCACTCGAACATCACCGGGATGTTGGCGGGCAGCGACCAGAACGGCTTGCCCGAAATGTAGAAGCTGTAGTCCCACCAGTTGGCGAACATCATCAGCAGCATCGCGCCGAAGCAGCCGAACAGGCCGGCGCCGAGCACCACCCACGGCAGCTTCGTGTCCTTCATGCCCATCGCCTCGTTGAGGTGATGGACCGGGTACGGCGTGAACGTGTCCCACTCGGTGTAGCCCGCGTCGCGCACCTTCTCGGCGGCGGCGAGCAGTTGCTTCGGCTTCTCGAACTCGACCAGCAGGCCCCATGGCTTCGGCGGTGCCGGCGCAGCGGGCATGTAGCTGTGATCGCTCATCACTCGCCCTCCTTCTTCTCGGCATCGCCACTGGCGGTCTCGCCTTCAGGCTTGCTGGCACTCTCGCCCCCTCCACCACCGGGATCACCGTCGGCCTTCGGCGGGTCAGCCGCCGGCGTCGCGACCTCGGCGGGTTTCGTGGCCTCGGCGGCCGGCGGCGTCGCAGCGGCAAAGGCGGCACCAGCGGCAGCGGTCGGCAGGGTGCCGGTCTTGCCCTTCTTCACTTCCTTCGGGGTCAGTTCGGGGCCCTTGCCGGCGGCGTGCAGCGCGACCACCGGGCTCACGCCGTAGGGGTGCTCGCGACGCTCGGCCTCGTCCATCGCCACCGCCTTGACTTCGGCGATCGCGATCTGCGGCAGGAAGCGCAGGAAGAGCATGAACAGCGTCATGAACAGGCCGAAGCTGCCGATCAGCGTCATGATGTCGACCGCGGTCGGCGTGTAGTAGCCCCACGCGGCCGGCACCCAGTCGCGGTGCAGCGAGGTGACGACGATCACGAAGCGCTCGAACCACATGCCGATGTTCACGAAGATGCTGACCACGAACACCACCGCAATGTTGCTGCGCATCTTCTTGAACCAGAAGATCTGCGGAACGAACACGTTGCAGGAGAACATGATCCAGTAGGCCCACCAGTACGGGCCCAGCGAGCGGTTGATGAACGTGAAGCGTTCGGCTGCAACGCCCGAGTACCAGGCGATGAAGTACTCGGTGATGTACGCGTAGCCCACGATCGAGCCGGTCACGAGGATGATCTTGCACATGTTGTCGATGTGCCGCTGCGTGATCAGCGTCTTCAGGCCGTACCACTCGCGCGCCGGGATGATCAGCGTCAGCACCATCGCGAAGCCCGAGAAGATGGCGCCCGCGACGAAGTACGGCGGGAAGATCGTGGTGTGCCAGCCGGGCAACTGCGAGACGGCGAAGTCGAACGACACCACCGAGTGCACGCTGAGCACCAGCGGCGTGGCCAGTGCAGCCAGGATCAGGTAGGCGCGCTCGTAGTGCTGCCAGTGGCGGTTGCTGCCGCGCCAGCCCAGCGAGAGCAGGCCGTAGGCGAAGGTGCGGACCTTGTCGCCGGCCTTGCGGGCGCGGTCACGGATGCCGGCCAGGTCGGGCACCATGCCCATGTACCAGAAGAGCAGCGAGATCGTGAAGTACGTCGAGAAGGCGAACAGGTCCCACAGCAGCGGGCTGCGGAAGTTCGGCCACATCGTCATCTGGTTCGGGATCGGGATCATCCAGTACGCGACCCAGGCGCGGCCGACGTGGATGCCCGGGAACAGCAGGGCGCAGATCACCGCGAAGATCGTCATCGCTTCGGAGAAGCGGTTGATGCCCGTGCGCCACTTCTGGCGGAACAGGAAGAGGATCGCGCTGATCAGCGTACCGGCGTGACCGATACCGACCCAGAACACCAGGTTGACGATCGCGAAGCCCCAGCCGACCGGGTTGTTCACGCCCCAGACGCCGACGCCGAAGTAGAGCAGCCAGAGAATGTTGCAGAGCAACATCACCAGCACCAGGTTCGACACGGCGAAAATGCCGAGCCAGCCCTTCGAGGTTTTCGCCAAGGGCACCTCGACGACGCGGTCGATGACGTCGGTGATCGACGCCATCGTGTGGTCGCCGAGCACGAGCGGCGGTCGCACGGTCGGGTCGTTCGACGTGTTGTCGGGCAAGGCCGTGTGGGTGTTGGGCTCGGCAGCGGCAGTCGTCATCGATGGCTCAGGTCAGCGGTACCAGTGGTGGCCAGCGGTGCCAGCGTCATCAGTCGGTGATCGGTTCGGTCGGTCAGTGGCCAGCGCCGTTAGCGCCGTTGCTGCCCGGTTCGGTCTTGTCCGGAATCGCCGGGTTGGGATTGCGGACGCGGCCGAGGTACTGGGTGCGGGCGCGGAGGTTGAGCTGGCCGAGCAACTCGTACGACCGGTTCTTGTGTTGCAGCCGGCGGACGGCGCTCCACTTCGACTGGTCGGCCGGGTTGGCGCGGTCGTACTGATTGAGGTCGCCGAACGTGATCGCGTGCGTCGGGCACGACTGCTGGCACGCGGTGATGATCGTGCCGTCGGCCACGTCGGGCTTCTGGATGGTGACTTCCTGGCCGTTGACGCGCTGCACCTCGGACTTCATCTTGCCGCTGGTGCGGGCCTCGATCTTGGCGGCCTGGATGCGCTGCTGGCAGTAGCTGCACTTCTCCATCACGCCGCGGGTGCGGACCGTGACCTGCGGATTGAAGCGCATCTTCATCACTTCCGTCAGGTTCTGGTTGTTGTAGAAGAAGTTGAACTTGCGCACCTTCACGGGGCAGTTGTTCATGCAGTAGCGCGTGCCGATGCAACGGTTGTAGACCATGTCGTTGGTCCCCTCGTCGCTGTGGCTCGTGGCCGCCACCGGGCAGACCTGCTCGCACGGCGCGTTCTCGCACTGCAGGCAGGTCATCGGCTGGTGCGTCACCGGCGGCTGGACCATGTCGTTGCCCGCGAAGTAGCGGTCGACGCGGATCCAGTGCATCTCGCGGCCGAGGCTGATCTCCGTCTTGCCCACGACCGGGATGTTGTTCTCGGCATTGCAGGCCGCGACGCAGGCGCCGCAACCGATGCAGGCGGACAGGTCAATCGCCATGCCCCACTGCTGGCCGTGGTTGTAGTCCTTGACGTCGGTCTTGCCGCGCGCCGGCTGGACGATCTCCTCGCCGGGGCGCAACCACTCGCTGTAGTAGTGCAGGCCGCTCAGCGGCTTGGCCGGCGGAATGTGGTCGGCGAAGTCCACGAAGTGCGGGTCCTTCGTGTAGTTGTCGAGCGACGTCTCGCGGATCAGCGTCGGCACGCGCTGCTGCTGGCCGTTGAAGCCGATCGAGTCCTCGCGGATCTTGAACGACAGCTGCGTGCTCGACAGCGGATACTTGCGGCCGGTCTTCTTGAGCGTCGCGCCCACCATGTGGAAGCTGGCGGTCGTGCGCAGCGGCTCGACCGACACGCCGACGACGATCTCGTCCTGGCTGAAGCGCTGCGCGCGGTGCACGCGGCCGTAGCCGAGCCAGATCGCGACCGAGTCCGGCGCCTGGCCGGGATGCAGCCACGCGGGCAGCTCGATCTTGCCGCCAGCGGTCGAGACCTCGACCATGTCGCCGGCGCGCAGGCCCAGCTGGTCGGCCTGCGTCGGCGAGATCAGCAGCGCGTTGTCCCACGTGAGCGTGGTGAAGAACTCGGGCAGCTCGACCAGCCAGCCGTTGTTGACGAACCGGCCATCGTGCATGCGGTAGTCGACAACGAACGACAGCTCGGTGCCTTCGCTACCGGCCGGCGGCAGCTGCGACACGATGCCGGCGATGTTCTGCACGGCACCCGGAATCGCCTTGTCGGCCGGCTTGCCACTCACGCCCGCGAACAGCGACTGGCGCCAGGCCTGACCGGCTGCGCCACCCATCTGCGCGTTGGCGCGCACGAGGTCGTATCCGCGGGTCGGCGTGTCGCCGCCGAGCAGCAGCGCGAGCAGCTCGATCGCGCTCTTGCCTTCGTACAGCGGCTGGATCAGCGGCTGCTGCGAGCACTTCGTGCCGTCCCACGCGCGGCCGTCGCCCCACGACTCGAGGAAGTGGGTCTCGGGCAGGTGCCACGTCGAGGCCTTCGCGGTCTCGTTGAAGTTGAAGAACAGGCCGTGGTGGATCACCATGCCGCCGTCGAGCTTCTTGATCGACTCGATCCGCTCGGCGAACTTGCAGTCGGCGGGCGCCTCGAACACCGGGTTGCCGCCGAGAATCAGCAGCGTGCGCACCGCGCCGCTCTCGATCGACTTGCTCAGCGCCTCGATCGCGGCCGCGTGCGACGGGCGATCCGGGTCAGCGTCGTTCGTGTAGCTCACGCACGTCGATTTGAGATGCGCGTTGATCGCATGACACAGCGCGTGCACCGCCGGCGGCTGCGTCGCACCGGCACACACCAGCGCGTTGGCGCCGGCATTGCGCACGTCCTCGGCGATCTTGCCGAGGTGCACCGAACCGGCGATCTTCTCGATGCCGCCGGCCTCGGCCACGCCGGGCACGCCGAGCATCTTCGCGAGTTGCTGCACGAGCATCGGGATGTTGCCCGACTTCGTGGCGAAGCGGTGGTCGGCCATCGTGCCGGTGTGCGACCAGCCCGACTCGATCGCGTAGAGGCGCGACATGCCGGCCGGGTTCGGCACGGTGTTGCCGGCCGCGTCGTGGAACACGATGCGCTTGTCGCCGGTCGCGTGCTCGTCGATCGAGCAGCGGCGCTTCGCAAAGAACTCGCGCGCGTGGCGGATCGCGGCCGGGTGGCCGTCGAACAGGTCGCCATCGAAGGCCACGACGACCTTCGCGTTGCCGGTGTGGTAGTGGGTGCGGAACGCGCGGCCGCCGAAGGCCAGCTTGCTGCCGTCGCGCTCGTTGTCGCGCGAGATCGATTCGAACTCGACCCACTGCATCTGCGGGTACTTCGCCTTCAGCGCGGTGCGCAGGCGCAGCTGCGTGTCGGACGACGACGCGCGCGCCAGCACCGCCAGGCCCTGTCCGTTGGGCATCGCCGCCAGGCTCGTCGCGAGGGCCGCCTGGAAGGCCGACCACGACGACGCTTCGTGCGCGTCGCCCTTCAGCATTCGCACCTGCTGCGAGCGGTCCGGGTCGTAGAGGTCGAGGATCGTCGCCTGCTGGATCGCCGTGGTGGCGCCCGCGTTGATCGGGTGATCGGGGTTGCCCTCGATCTTCACCGGCCGGCCGTCGTAGCTCGTCACCAGCAGACCCGCGGCCACGCCGCCAAGGTCCATCATCGTGGCGAAGCGGCGCGGCATGCCCGGCACCTGCTCGGGATCGTTGCCGGTGTACGGCGCGATCTTCTCGATCGGCCAGCGACACGCCGTCAGGCCGGCCAGCGCGGCCGAGGCGCCCATCAGCGTCAGGAACTGACGCCGGTTGACACCGTTGCCGTTGCCATTGCCGTCGGTGTCCGTGTTCACGGCCTGCTCGACATGCTCATCAGTAGTGTGCCGGACCATTGTTCCCGTTGTCCCCGTGGGCTGCGCGTCTAGCGGTGGCATGTAGAACAATCCTGCGATGGCGCGATCGACCACCGCTCCTGCAGTTCCTTGCCGATCTCCTGCTGCGACTTGCCCTTGCCTTCGGCGTGGGCCTTCGCAAGGTCGGCGAAATAGTGCATGTTCGTCAGTTCGCTGGCCGGGCGGAGGTGATCGTAGGGCCGACGGTGGCAGTCGAGGCACCACGACATGCTCAGTTCCTTCGCCTGGTAGACGTGCGGCATCGTGTCGATCGCGCCGTGGCACGACTCGCAACCGATCGCCACACCGTCCGCACCGGTCTTGTCGGCGCTGGCGCGCACGTTGACGTGGGCGCTGTGATTGAAGAACGCGTAGTCGGGCAGGTCGTGCACGCGCACCCACTCGATCGGCTTGCCGGTTTCGTAGCTGTGGATCACCGCCGCGATCTGCGGGCTGTCCACTTCCGGGCCGGTCGTGCTGCCACGCTTGATCTGATGGTGGCAGTTCATGCACGTCTCGGTCGGCGGAACGGCCGAGTGGCCGACGCCGGGACGCGTCACGGTGAAGTGGCAGTACTCGCAGTTCAGGCCGAGCTCACCCGCGTGCACGGCGTGCGAGTAGGCGAGCGGCTGTTCCGGCTCGTACCCGACGTCGGTCGTCTTCGGCGTGAAACCGAAGTTGAGGATGATGATGGCGTAGACTGGCGTGATGATGCCCGCGAGACCCAGAGCCGGGCGCAGCAGGTTGGACCACTTGGGGAAAAACGGCTGGAGCATGTCCCCTCTCGCAGGCTGTGAACGACGGCGGGATTAACCAATCCGGCACACACCGTGTCAAGCAACTTCAACGTCCGGTGCGTTCGCTGGCGCGTTTTGCAACGCACGCCGCCAGGCCCGATGGCGCGCGGCTTCGCGGGCAGCGGGCCGGGCAGCGGATGTCGGGCACGAGAGTGCGCGCGCGAAAATAAAACAGGGTGATTGCGGTACTGTTTTGTCAGCGGACAGATGACGTGACGTGACGGCCGAACGCGCGCGCCATCGCGCGATCAATCATCGCAATCATGTCGTCGCGCGACGGAACCGCTCCGTCCGTTCCGAGCCGCTCTGCAACGGACGTCACGGGCAACGGCAATCCGCACGGCACGATCGCGTCGAACCACGACAGGTCGATCGTATGGTTGAGCGCCACGCCATGCCGCGTGAGGCCGCGCGACACACGCACGCCGATCGCGCAGACCTTCGCCGCGGGAACCGCCCCGCCTGTCGAACCGGCCCGGCTGGCCGCGGGAAGCCACACGCCGGGCATCTCGCGATCGGCGTACGCGCCCGCCAGGCCGAGTCCCGTGAGCACGTCGATGACGACCGCTTCGAGGCGGTGCATGTACGCGGCCGTGCCGATGCGATTCGCGCGCAGGTCGAGCAGCGGCCAGACCACGAGTTGCCCCGGACCATGGAACGTGACGTCGCCACCACGATCGGTGTCGGCCAGCGAAAGGCCTCGCCGGGCTCGTTCGTCGGCATCCCACAGCAGGTGCGCACGGTCTGCGCGACGCGTGATGGTCACGACCGGATCGTGTTCGACGTGCAGGATCAGGTCGCGCGCGGCCGTGGCATCATCCCGCCGGGCAGCCTGCCAGGCTGTTTGCAGGGCATCGGCCTGCGAGTACGACATGCGACCCGCGTCGGCCGACATGATGGTGTCGCGCGGCAGAGTGCGATGCGCAGCCAGCAGTGAGTCGATGTCGATCATGCCCGCCAGTGTGGCGTCAGCGCCAGCGTGTCGAGATTCCGATCCGAGCGGGACCATCAGAGTTTGTCCGGGCTTACACCCGATGCGCGCCAGGTCAGAGTATCCGGAGGCGAGGCGAGCCGGGGACGTGAGTCCCTGGAGGGGTACACCGACAAAGCGTACGACGATTGCGGGCGTCCCTCGGCGCTCCCTCCGGGGACTCACGTCCCCGGCTCGCCCGGAATCGCAATCGCGGACAGGCTCTAACGGTCGCGGCCGGACCGGCTGCTGAACACGATCCGCCGATCACGACGCCAGTGCCGGCCCGCCGACGTCGCATCGGCCTCAGTCGGTCTTGATCTGCGCGTCGTCCACGGTGCGTTTGGCCAGCACGTCGCGGTGCTTGCGCAGCGCGCGCAACAGCTCGGCCGGCGTCTGGTAGCGACGGCCCGGATCCTTGGCCAGCATCTTCAGGATCATGAAGTTGACCGTGTCGCTGAGCAGCGCGTTCTTGCTCTGCGGCTCGTCCGGCGGGTCGTGCACCTGACGGAACAGGATGCCGTAGCTGTCGTCACCGTCGAACGGCACGTCGCCCGTCGCCAGGTAATAGAAGAGCACGCCGAGCGCGTAGATGTCGGAGCGCACGTCGATCGCAGCCGAGCCGCGCGCCTGCTCCGGCGACATGTAGGTGGCGGTGCCGAAGAACACGTTGTTCTCGGTGATGCGCTCGTCGGTCGGCCGGCGCGTCAGGCCGAAGTCCACCAGCTTGCAGACGCCGTCGGCGGTCATCAGCACGTTGCCGGGCTTGATGTCGCGGTGGACGATGCCGTGCTTGTGCAGTGCGTTCAGCGCCTGCGCGACCTGGATCACGACGTCGACGATCTCGATCTCTTTCAGCAGCTCGCGCTTCGCGAGGTACTGCTCGAGCGAGACGCCGTCCACGTACTCCATCGCGATGTAGTAGGTCTCGTGATCGTGGCCGAGCTCGTGGAAGCGCGCGATGTTCTCGTGCTCGACTTCCTTGAGGTTGGTGGCCTCGCGGAAGAAGCGCTTGAGGAACTGCTTGTCGCGCGCGAACTCGGGGTGCAGCACCTTGAGGGCCAGCGTGCGGTGCGTGGCGGTGCAGGTGCTCTTGTAGACCACGCCCATGCCGCCCTCGCCGATCTTCTCGACGATCTCGTAGCCGGCGAAGAAGCGGCCGACCAGGTCGTCCGGCTTCCAGTTGCCCTCGGCATCGAACACGGCGCGCGCCCGGCGCGACTCGGCGTCACGCTGCTCGCGGGCGCGGTGCAGCAGGATCTTCACCTTGGCGCGCAGCTCGCCCTCGCCGAACGGCTTGATCAGGTAGTCGGTGGCGCCGGCGCCGAAGCAGCGCAGGATCACGTCTTCGTCGCCGGTGCCCGAGAGCACGATGATCGGCAGCTTGTCGAGCGGCTGCTTCTCGCGGATGCGTTCGATCACTTCGATGCCGCTGACGCCGGGCATCGAGAGGTCGGTGATCACCAGGTCCGGCGGATCGGCCAGCACGGCCGCGATGCAGGCGTTGGGGTCCTGGTAGGCGGTGACGCCCATGTTCTCGGGTTCGAGCGTGTTGCGCAGCAACGCGAGCATGCCCGGGTCATCGTCAACGGCGATGATCCGGTAGGTGCCGGCGATATCCAGCTGGCCAGTGCCTGTAGGCGTGAGCGCCATTCGGTGGTGGCGGAGGGGCGACAGCGATGGTGTGAGTCCCGGTGCGCAACGCACTATTGAACCCCAACCTTGCTGCGCCGGCAACAAGAACCGCCCCGGCGTCGGGCGTCCGGTGGTTGTTGCGAGTGCCGCATGACGTGCCAGAGGTGCGTGCGCCGGGATTCCGCAGCCAGAGTGCGCGCTCTGCAATCACGGCTTCTGGTTTTCCGAACCTGGTCGGGTTCGGAGGTGAT